>DATEDA010000090.1:0-15938 GCA_035286595.1 Burkholderiales bacterium
CCGATCGACGCCGAGCGCCGCCTCCTCGACGCGGAACTCAACCGAATCGACGCACTGCGCGTGCAGCGAGCCGCGGTCGCCGATCTCGTCCGCGCGCTCGGCGGCGGCTGGACCGCGCCGGAGGACCTGTCGCGCACCGGCACGGCGCCCGATCCGCAGGCGGCGCGCTAGGACCGCGCCGCTAGGCGCGAGCACTGAGGGCCCCCGGCCGGAACGCGAGCGCGAAGAACCGCGCTCACCCCTCAACGCCGCGCCCGGCGGGCCCGCGCCCGCTCGATTCTCTCCGCCCAGCGCCGCCGCACCCCGGCTGGCGGCGCATGCTCGCGCAGCTTCTGCGCCCGCCGCTCCATCCGATCGCGGGTGCGGAGCTCCCGCGCCTGACGCTTCGAGATGAGCGGGAAGTGCCGGAGCTGGTCGAGCTGCTCGGCGATCTCGAAACAGTCCTTGCGGCTCGTGACCCAGAGCTTCGGGTCGACGGTCCGCAGATCGAACGCCCGCGAGTAGGTGCGCAGCGTCTTCTGCCCGCGGCGGTTCGCGTACTCGTGGAAGTAGCTCATCGCGAGCTCGCGCAAGCTGCGGTACACCGGGTCGCGGTAGCGCAGCGGCACGTGGTTGGTCTTCGAGATCGCACCCCAGCAGCCGTTGCGCCGGAACATCGCGACGACGTGGTCGTAGTCCTGGACCGCCTCGAAGTCGACGAGCAGCGGCGGCTCGCCGTGAATCCACAGCGCGCACGCCGCGACCATCGCGCCCTCGATACAGTGCGCGCGGCGAAGGCGCAGCACCTCGCGCACCGACAGCACGGTGTCGCCGTCGGGCTCGAAGTTCGCCGGGATCGCGTCGACGAAGGCCTGGATGCGCTCCGGCGAGTCGAGCCGCTCGAGGATCCGGAACTCGGCCTCGGTCAGACCGAGATCCGCCCGGCGGGCGAAGCGCTTCCGCATTGCTCCTTCTCCTGGGACGGGCGGGGACACGCGCCGCCTCCCGCAGCGGCCGCGATGATACTGCGAGCCCCGGCGGGGTGGCTGTCGGGCCGTGGCGACGCCCGGCGGCTCGTTGCCCTGTCGACCTCTCGGCACTCGCGCGAAAAGCGGGCGCGCGACGCTTCCATAGCGCCCGGGCTCTGTGATAATGACGAGTTCCCGGACCCTATTCCAATGTCATTGCGGCCCGCCCTTTCCGCAGCGCTGCTCGTTCCCTGCCTCGCCGCCGCGGCCGAGCTCGGCCGGCTCACCGTGCTCTCCGGCGTGGGCGAGCCGTTGCGGGCCGAGATCGAGATCGTCGCGCTGCGTCCGGGCGAGGCGGCCGCGCTCGGCGCGCGGATTCCCCCGCCGGACGTCTTCTGGCGCGCGAACCTGGAGCCCGCGCCGGTGCTGGACGAGCTCCGCGTCGGGGTCGAGCGCCGGCCGCAGGGGCGCTACGTGATCGCGGTCCGGTCGAGCGGCCCGATCGCGGACCCGTTCATCCAGCTCCTCGTCGAGCTCACCTCGCCGGCGGGGAGCTTCGTGCGCGAGTACCCATTCCTCCTGGAAGAACCGCGGGCGCGGCGGCCGCGGGCCGAAGCCCGACCGCCGTCCCCGCCGCCCGGATCGCCGGTCGAGGACGTGTCGCTGCCCGTTGCGCCGCCCGGTGACGGCTACGTCGTCAAGGCCGGCGATACGCTCGCCGGGATCGCCGAGGCCATGCGGCCTCCCGGGGTGTCGCTGGCGCAGATGATCGTCGCGCTCTACCAGGCGAACGAGCCGGCGTTCGTCGACCGCAACATGAACCGGCTGCGCGCGCGCGAAACGCTCGCGGTGCCGGCGCAAGACGCCGCCGGGACGATCGACCCGGCCGCGGCGCGCTCGACGATCGTCGAGCATCGCGCTGCCTTCGACGAGTATCGCCGCCGGCTCGCGGGCGCCGCGACGGTCGGGCCGGCCGCCGCCGGCGCTCCCGCCGAGACCGCCCCAGCGGCGACGTCGTCGCGAGCGGCGGGTGATCGACTGCGGCTCTCGCGCGGCGACGAGCGAAAGCCCGACGCAGCGGTGGCGACGGCGCGCGAAGACGATCTCGCGGCGGTGCACCACGCGCTCGGCGAGACGAAGGAGCGGCTCGCCGCGCTCGAGAAGAACGTCGGCGACATCACGACGCTCCTCACGCTCAAGAACCGCGAGCTCGCGCGGCTGCAGCGCGATGCGCAAGCGACGGGACAAACGCTCGTGTCGCTGTCCGACACCGCAGCGGGCGGTTCGCCCGAGGCGAGCGGGCGCTCGGCGCTCGTGCGCTTGCTGGACGAATACGGCGCGTGGCTGATGGTCGCGCTGCTGCTGTTCCTGTCCTGGATCCTGATGCCGTTCAAGACGCTCCGGCTGTGGCTGAAGAAGCGTCGCCGCCAGGCGCGCAAGGCGCACCGGGCGGCCGAGCGCGTGCGCCGCGCGGCGCGGGACGCAGGGCTCCTGCCGTCCTCGGCCTGATCGCCCCTCAGCTCGCCTGACGCGTCGGGGACCCGCGTCCCCCGAGTCCCCAGGCGCGCGCGGTGGCGGCCAGCAGGTCGAGCGCCGCTCGCTCGAGGTCCGGGCTCGCCGCCCACTGCGCCGACCCGGGTGGAAACGGCCATTCCCGGTCGGTCGCCGGCAGGCCGAAGACGTTGCGCGCGATGAGCGACTCCGCGGTGCTCGCGTGGTCCATGCCATTCACCTCTGATCGAATCCGAAGCGCCGAGCCTCGCACGCGATCATTGCACCCGTTCGCGCGCCCCGCGGGCCCCAGTAGAATCGCGCTCCCGCCGCACCGCGGCCGCGGGATGGTCGCCGCCGCCCGTCATGCACCGCCCGATCGCAGCCGACATCGCCCGCCTCGCCTGGCCCATCTGGATCTCCCAGATCGCCATCATTGCGAACGGCGTGATCGACACCATGATGGCGGGCCGTTACGGCACGCTCGACCTCGCCGCCGTCGGCATCGGCACGAGCGTGTACGTGACGCTGTTCGTCACGCTGATGGGCGTGCTGTTCGCGATCACCCCGACCGTGGCGCAGCTCCAGGGGGCGGGGCGCCACGCCGAGATCGGCGAGGAGGTGCGGCAGAGCGTCTGGCTCGCGCTCGGGCTGGCTGCGGTCTCGGTCGCGGCGCTCACCCATCCGGGACCGCTGCTCGACCTGAGCGCGCTCGCCCCGGACGTGGAAGCGAAGACCCGCGCCTACCTGGATGCGGTCGCGTGGGGCGTGCCCGCGGCGCTCGCCTTCCGCGTGTTCCAGGGTTTCTCGACGGCGATCTCGCGACCGCGGGTCGTGATGGCGCTGAACCTCGCTGCCCTGGCCCTGAAAGTCCCGCTCAACTGGGTGTTCATGTACGGCCAGCTCGGGCTGCCCGAGCTCGGCGGCGCCGGCTGCGCCGCCGCGACCTCGACCATCGCGTGGCTCACTTGCGCGGCGGCCTGGACGTGGTGCCGGCTCGAGCGCGACTACGCGCGCTATCGCGTGTTCGCGCGCTGGTCATGGCCCCGCTGGCGCGCGCAGTGGCAGCTCGTCTCGCTCGGCGTGCCGATCGGGGCGACGTTCTTCGTCGACGTGACGGCGTTCACGTTCATGGCGCTCCTCATCGCCCGGTTCGGCGCGCTCTACTCGGGCGCCCACCAGATCGCGGCGAACGTCGCGGCGCTGGCGTTCATGCTGCCGCTCGCGATCGGCAACGCGGCGGCGGTGCTCGTCGGACAGGCGCTCGGGGCGCGCGAGCCCGGCCGCGCCCGCGCGATCGGGATGACGGCACTCGCCATCGGTCTCGGCTGCGGCCTCGCGGCGGGGGCGACGCTCCTCCTCGCAGCGGAGCCGCTCGTCCGCCTGTACACGAGCGACGCCGCGGTCCGCGCGCTCGCCGCGACGCTGCTCGCGTTCGTCGCCGTGTATCACGTCTTCGACGCGGTGCAGATCGTCGTGGTGAGCGTGCTCCGGGGCTATCGGCACGCCTTCGTGCCGATGCTCGTCTTCGGGGTCGCGTTGTGGGGCGTCGGCCTGGGCGGCGGCTACGCGATCGGCAT
Organism: Burkholderiales bacterium; assembly: GCA_035286595.1. Taxonomy (GTDB): domain Bacteria; phylum Pseudomonadota; class Gammaproteobacteria; order Burkholderiales; family SG8-39; genus DATEDA01. The sequence goes on from DATEDA010000090.1 coordinate 4,019, forward strand.
CGCCGGGATCGGCGTCCCGGCGCCGCTCGCGGCAAGCGGTTTCTGGCTGGCGGGGGTCGTCGGGATGGCCCTCGCGGCGACGCTCGTCACCGCGTACTTCCTGCGCGTGAGCCGGACGGTCTAGCGGGGCCCGGCGGGCCGGACGCCGCCGAGCATCTCGTGCACCTCGTAGGTCATCACCGCGAGGTACGCGGCGAGCCCGAGATAGAGGAGCCCGTAGCTCAGCCGCTGCTCGGCGGCCACCGTGTAGTAAGCCTGATTCTCCGGCGCGGCCGGGTCGAACCTGAGCGCGCGCCACAGCTGCGGCGCGGCGAGGATCGCGATCAGGACGAGCATCGGGCTCGGCCGCCAGAGAAAGAGCCCGGCGAGGATCGGGGCCCCGAGGAGCCAGACGCGCGGCGACAGGATCGCCGTGATGCGCCCGCCGTCGAGGGGCGAGACCGGGATCAGGTTGAAGAGGTTGAGGAAGAATCCGGCGTACGCCAGGGCGAGCAGCAGCTGGCTGTCGTAGTACCGCGCGAGGAAGTAGCACGCGACCGCCGCGGCCGTGCCGGCGACGGGGCCGGCGATGCCGACGTAGGCCTCGGTCTCCGCGTCGTGCGGCAGATCCTTCAGCTGGATCCAGGCGCCGACGAACGGGATGAATGTGGGCGCGCCGACGTCCAGGCCGCGCTGTCTCGCCGCGACGTAGTGCCCGAGCTCGTGGACCAGGATGAGGAGCACGAAGCCCACCGCGTACCACACGCCGAACACGAACGCATAGGCGAACACCGAGATCACCATCGTGAGGCCGGTGGTCGCGAACTTGCCGAGCTTGCCGGCCGAGAAGAGCAGCGTGAGGAGGGTTTTCACCACGGGCGTGGCCGGGCGTCGGTCAGCCCGGCCCCGGGATCAACCGGGGCCGGGGTCAGGAGATCCGGCGGGCTCAGGCGTTCCCGTCGGCCTTCTTCCGCCCGAGGACCTTGCCGAGCCCCGCGACCAGGCCGACGCCGGCGATGGCGACGACCTTCCAGAACTTGGCGAGCAGCACGCCGAGCGTCGCGAGGAGACCGAGCTTTTTCGCCGCGAAGCCGCCGACGAGCGCGGCCAGGCCGTACTCCGCGACCCGATCGGTGGACGAGTCGAAGTCCGCGTAGCGCCGGCCGGTATTGAACTCCAGCGCGCCGAGGAGCCGGTGCGCGAGCGGCTTGTCCTTGGCGATCGAGGCGTAGTCGGTCACGAGGTTCAGGCTGACGTAGCCCTGGCGCCCCAGCGCGTAGGTGTTGTAGTTCACGCCGCGCGGCGACGCGCCGGCCTCGCTCTTGTCCTTCGTGGCGGCCGACCACACCAGTCGGTGGGCCGCCGCGTCGTAGCGCGGCGCCTCGACCCAGCCGAGCACTTCCATCTCGGCGATGCCGCGGGCCTTGCGGTCCCGGTTCGCCTCCTCGGTGCCGGCCTTGAGGTTCCCGAGCAGCTCGTCGGCGTCCCAGTCCTTCGCATCGTCGTCGCGGATGTAGCCGGAGTCGACGTAGCTCATCACCACGAACCAGTTCGCGTCGGGGTCGTCGCCCGGGAAGACGAGGCCGAGCAGTCCGGCGCCCACCCGGTTGCCCATCGCGGTCATGATGCGCTTGCCCTCGTCGGGCGGTACGTAGACGAACCCCTCCGGCAGCTTCAAGGTCGCCTGGTCGGCGAGCTTGACGTCCGACGGTCCCTGCACTGCGGTCTGCTTCGCGGCCTCGAAGGCCGCTTCGATCTCGGCGTCGGCCTTGCCTTGCGCCTGGGCCGCGGTGGCGGCGAGAAGCGCGGCTGCGGCCACGGCGAGCCGCAGCCACGCTGCGCGTGCGAGCGTGTTCATGATTGTCTCTCCCTGGAACGTGCTGGCGATCCTAGCAGCGGGCGCGGCGGTCTCAGCCGGCCCGATGGCGCGAAAAGAGGAGGACTGCCCGTTCTCGCGGGAGCCGGTGAAGCCCTGTAGGCTGGTGTGCGCTCGCTGACACGCGCCGGCGCGAAATTCTTCTCACTCGCGGGGTCGGCGCCTGGGGCGCGCGGACCGCTTTGGCGTCCGCGGCTTGCGCTTCACCGAGCGCGCCCGGAGTGCCGCCGCAAGCGCGGTTCGCGCCCACGGCGCTGCGAGCTCGCGCGATTCCATTGCCTCGTCGGGGGCGCGCCAGTACGCCATGGTCGTGCGCCGACCCCGCGCGTCGTAGACGAAGGGCTCGGAGCCCGCCCGTTCGAACTCCCCGCGGCTCGCCTCGTCGGCCTTGAGATACAGCACATCGTCGGCGATGAGCGCGAACATCACGCCATCGCAGTACAGGCCGTATCCGCCGAACATCCGGCGTGCAGCGACGCGGCCGACCGCGCCGAGCAGCTCGACTGCGTACGCCGCGAAGTCGCTCGTTGATTTCATCTCCACCTCGACGCGATCGGACTATGATAGCGACACCGCGCTTCTCGGAGATTCACGCATGGCAAGTTCGCACGGTCACTCGCCCACGCACCCGCACTCGCAAGCCGCGAAACGCCGCCCGCCGAGCCTCCGCCGCACCTGGCTCTTCGTCGCCGGCGCCGACGCGGCGGCGCAGGCCGCGGCGCTGGAGGCAAACCCGGACGTGATCGTGCCCGATCTCGAGGATTTCACGCCGCCGCCGCTGCGCCCGCGCGGCCGCGAGATGATCCTCGCCCTGCTCGAGAAGGCCCGCAAGCGCGGGATCGTCGCCGGCGTGCGGGTGAACCCGCTCGCCGGCGAGGGTCGCAACGACCTCGCGGTGGTGATCCAGGCGAAACCCGACGTCGTGCTGCTGCCGAAGACCACCGCGCCGGAGCAGATCGTCGAGCTCGAGCGCGCGATCGCCGATCACGAGCGGCGACTCGTGATCCCGACCGGCAGCACCGAGATCGTCCCCAACGTGGAGACTGCCGGCGGGCTCGTCGCCGCGCAGGCGATCCTGCGCGCGGCGAAGCGCGTCACCGCGTGCCTCGTCGCCGCCGAGGACATGGCGGCCGACCTCGGGGCGGAGCGCACGCCCGAGGGCATCGAGCTCGTCTACGTCCGGAGCCGATTCCTCGTCGAGTGCGTCGCCGCGGGCGTCGTCGCGATCGATGCGCCCTACACGTTCAGCGACCTGGAAGGCGTCCGTGCCGACACCCTTTACGCGCGCCGGCTCGGCTACCACGCGAAGAGCGTGGTCTCGCCCGCGCACGTCGCAGCGGTCAACGACGTCCTGACCCCCAGCGAGGAGAGCGTCGAGCGCGCGCAGCGGCTCGTCGCCGCGTTCGAGGCGGCGCGGGCCGAGGGCCGCGACCGCGTCGAGCACGAGGGGAGCCTCGTCGAGGTGCCGACCTACCTCACCGCCAAGCGGTTGATCGCGCGGGCCGAAGCGCTCGCCGGCTGGACCCGCTGAGCGTCCCGTGCCCCCTTGTAAAAGGGGGTCGCGAGCGGCGCGAGCGGGGGGATCTCGCGGCGCCCCGCTGCGTGAAACTCCTCATCCCGGCGCGCGTCGCCACATTGTTGCCAGAATCCTCCGGCACCCTTCCCTTCCTCGCGCCCACCCGGGCCACAGCCGCAGCGCGTAATCGCAACCGTCGCGGCCCGGTGGCGGGCCGGACCAACCCACGAAACGTGCTCATGGAAACCAAAACCAACTCTTCGGCGCGCGGCCTGGGCGGCTGGGCGATGTTCGCCGATTTTTCGGGACTCCTCCTCAAGGCATCGGCGGCCGGCCTCGCGGCGAGTATCCTCGTCGGCGGCGTCGTCCTGCTCGTCGCAAGCCTCAGCGGCTAGGCCGGCTCCAGCCGCCCCGGTCCGCAGGAAGCTGCGGGCCGGTGGCTGGGGCGAGCGAACCCTCCCCCCCGGGGGTTCCGTCTCGCGTGGTCGCCTCCTTCCACGACGCGGCGCCGCCTCTTTCGCCGGTCCCCAGTCCCCTGGCCCCCAGCTCCCTGTGTATTCTTCCCTCGTGCCCGCTCACTCGATCTGCAGGTTCGCGGCCTTGACCGCCTTGCCCATGTTCTCCAGCTCGACGGCGACGAGCCGGGCGAACTCCTCGGGCGTGCTGGTGTGCACTATTGCGCCCTGGTTCGCGATCAGCTCCCTGAAGTCGGATGTCGCCGCGACCTTCAACAGGGTCTCGCGGAGCTTGTCGAGGACGGGCTGCGGGGTCCCCTTCGGCGCGAGCAATCCGGTCCAGCCGCTGAAGGTGTAGCCGGGCACCGTCTCGGCGAGCGTCGGGACGTCCGGGAACAGCGGCGAGCGCTCCGGCAGCGTGTGCGCGAGCAGCCGCAGCCGACCCTGTCTGACGTACGAGATGCCCGCGGGCATCGGGATCAGCGTCCACTGCGATTCATTCGTCGTCACGGACAGGACCGAAGGTCCGCCGCCCTTGTAGGGGACGTGCACCGACTGCACGCCCGCCATCTGCAGGAACAGCACGCCCGACAGATGGCTCTGGGATCCGGGGCCGGCGGAGGCCATGTGCGTCTCGGCGCCCCGGGCCTTGAGGTAATCGATCAGCTCGCGGGCCGAGCGCACCGGCAGCTCGGGATTGACCACCAGCGCGTTGGGCGTGATCGCGTACGTCGAGATGAAGGCGAAGTCCTTCAGCGGATCGTACGGAAGCTTGGTTCGCAGGTGGGGAATGATGGTCATCGCCGCGGTGGACGCGGCGACCAACGTGTAGCCGTCGGCGGACGCGGTCTTCACCCCTTCCATCCCGATGATGCCGCCGGCGCCGGCGCGGTTCTCGACCACGATCTGCTCACCGAGCGCCGCGCCGAGCTTCTGCGCGGCGATCCGGCCCAGCACGTCGATCGAGCTCCCCGGCGCGTTGGGCATGATCAGCCGGATCGGCTTGCGCGGGTAGTCCTGGCCGACCGCCGCCAGCGGGATCGCGGCGAGCATCAGCACGAGCAATGAGGTCGCACGCAGCATCGCATCACCCTCCTCGAGATTCGTCGCGACTCATTCTAGTGGGGTCCGACGTTCCGCGGTCGGCATGCCCGAGCGACCGGGTCGAGCGGGTCGGGCGGCAAGGATGGGCGTCGGAATGAAAACAGACGGTTGTAATTCGCGCCCAGAGATGTTATAGACCGATTCGCGTGCCGTCTTGGCGCGCTACGATAAGGAGTAATCATGGCTGCGAAGAAAAAGTCCGCGAAAAAAGGGAAGAAGAAGCGCTAAGCGCCTCCCGCGTATAACTCGCGGCGGCCCGGGGTCCTGCACCCCGGGCCGTTTTGCTTTTATGGGGGCGCTTACCGCGCAGCGCCGGAACAACGCACCCCCCGCCGCCTCAGGGAACCGTGATCACCAGCTTCCCGCGCGCGTGCCCGGACTCGGAGGCGTCATACGCCTGCGGCGCGTTCTCGAAGGCGAAGACGTGCGCGACCTGGGCACGCAACACCCCTGCCGCCGCCCACTGGAAGATGCGGTCCAGTCGCGCGCGGGTCGGCTGAACCTGCGCGATCACGACCCGCACGTCCTCGCGCCGCGGCCCGGCGGGGATCGGCGCCGCATTGAGCGCGACGAGCAGCCCCCCCGACCCGAGGGCTCGCTGCGAGCGGAGGTGGGTCTCACCCCCGAGCGTGTCGAGCACGACGTCACACGGCACGGTGGCGGCGACGAAATCCTCGCCTCGATAGTCGATGACGCGCGCCGCGCCCAGCCCGATGCAGTACTCGCGGTTCGCCGCGCTCGCGGTGGCGAGCACCTCGGCACCGAGATGCTTGCCGATCTGGATCGCCAGGCTGCCGACGCCCCCCGCACCGGCGTGGACCAGGACGCGCTGCCCCGCGCCGAGCTGCGCGACCTCGACGAGCGCGATGTACGCGGACGCCCCGGCGACGCACAGACTCGCAGCGGCCGCCGCATCCACACCTTCCGGCACCGGCGCGGCCTGCGCCGCGGGCAGCAGGGCGCACTCCGCGTGCGTGCCGTCGATACGAGGGTCGGCGACGCCCGCGACCATCGCTCCCGGCTCGAACCCTGTCACCCCCTCGCCCAGCGACACGACCTGCCCGGCGCAGTCGCGTCCCAGCGTGCGCGGGAACGCGAGCGGAAAGGTTCCCGCCAGCAGCCCGCGCCGCATCTTCCAGTCGATGGGGTTCACGCTCGCGGCGCGCACCCTGATGAGGAGCTGGCCGGGGCCGGGCCGCGGCACCGGCGCCTCCTCCAGGGCCATGACCTCGGGGCCGCCATAGCCGCGGATGCGCCAGGCGCGCATGGGGCTCATTGTTGCGTCAATGCGACAGGTTAGGCAGCCAGGTCGCGATCGGCGGGAACACGATGATGAGCGCGATCAGCAGCAGGACGCAGGCGATGAACGGCATGCCGGCGAGATAAATGTCGCGCATGGTCGTGCCGGGCGGCGCGACCCCCTTCAGGACGAACAGGAGCAGCCCGAACGGCGGGGTGGTGTACCCGATCTCGAGCGCGAGCAGCATGATGAGGCCGAACCAGATCGGATCGAAGCCGAGGGTCTTGGCGAGCGGGAAGAAGATCGGCGAGGTGAGCAGCATCATCGAGAGCTGGTCCATGAAGCAGCCGAGGAACAGGATCACGCCGAGCATCACCAGCAGCATCCCGAACGGGGTGAGCTGGAAGTCGGTCGCCCACCGGATGAGGCCGCTCGAGCCGCCGGTGAACGCCAGGATCTGGCTGAACGTCGCCGAGCCGAAGATGATCAGGAACGCCATCACCGTCACCCGCAGCGCGCCGTCCACCGCTCGCCGGAACGAGCCCCAGCTCAGGCAGCGGTAGCAGACGGCGAGCGCGAGGACGCCGACGCAGCCGATCCCCGCCGCCTCGGTGGGGGTCGCCCAGCCGGCGACCATGACGCCGATCACGAGCACGATCACCAGGAACATCGGCAGGATGTCGAGCGCCACGAGCTTCAGCTTGTGGACGAGGCGGACCGGTGCGACGTGATAGCTCGGCGCGGCCTTCGGGTCGAGCACGGTCCAGCCGAAGATCAATACGCCGTACATCGTGGCGAGGACGAGGCCGGGCACGACCCCGGCGATCAGCAGGGCCCCGACGTCGATCTGGCCGAGCGTCGCGAGCAGCACCGCGAGGGCCGAGGGCGGAATGATCACCGCCAGTCCCCCGGTGCCCATGATCGGGCCCATCGACAGGTACTTGCTGTAGCCGCGCTTCATCATCTCCGGCACCATCAGCGAGCCGAGCAGCGCGGTGGATCCCATGCTCGAGCCCGACAGCGCGGCGAACCCCGTTCCGCCCGCCACGGTCACGTAGGCGAGGCGCCCCGGCACGTTCCCCATGAGCTGGTCGATCGCGTTGAACATCCGGCTCGCGAGCCCGGTGTGGTAGTAGAGCTCCCCCATCAGCAGGAACATCGGGATCGGCACCAGGGCGAAGAAGGTCATCGCGCCGAAGCCGTTGTTGACCACTTGCGCGATCCCGCTCGCCCCGCCCATGAGGGCGAACGCGGCGACGATGTTGGTCGCGAAGAACGCGATCGCCACCGGCACGCCGAGGAGCATCAGCCCGACCGCGAGCCCGAACAGGAGCGCGGCGACCCAGTACCACTCCATCGCGCTAGACCCGGCCCGACTCGCGCTCGGGCTGGGCGGCGAGGAAGTCCTCGCCGCGCAGCGTGAAGCGCAGGAACTCGAGCGCCATCATGCCGAACGAGAGCGGGATGAACCCGACCACGATCCAGCGAGGCATGTCGAACGAGCGCACGTCCTTCTCCGCGCGCAGGAAGTCCTGCACCGTGATCGCGCCGCCGTACCACGCGAGGATGGCGCAGACGGCGACGCAGAGGATGCCGATGGCGCGCAGCAGCATCCGGCGCCGCGCGGGGGCGAGCCACGAGAGCAGGATCTCGACGTAGACGTGGCCGCGCTCGCGCACGAGCCACGGCGCGCCGAGGCAGGGGATGGCGAGCAGCGCGTACTCGCTGAAGGTGAAGAAGTGCGCGGAGCTCTGGTAGCCGAGGTTGCGGGCGACGACGTCGATGAAGATCGTCGCCATCATGGCCACCATCAGGAGGCCGGCGAGCCAGGCCATCCCGTAGAGCAGGGCGTCGTAGGCCCTGCCGATCAGCCGCACCACCGGCGCCTCTCCGGTGCAAAAAAAGCCCGCGGCGGCGCCGCGGGCGGTCGATTCACGCGCTCAGTTCGGGGTGAAGAGCTGGACGACCCGGTCGTAGTTCTCCATGCCGCCGGCCTTCTCCATCCGCTCCTTCATCCGGGCGAGGCTCGCGCCGCGCGCCCCCGCGATGAAGCGCTTGGCGGCGTCCGGCGGCTGCGACAGCGTCCGGATGCCGCGCTTCTGGAGCTCCGCTTCCTCCTTGACCCACAGCGCCTGCAGCGCCTGCAGGCTCTCGGTCTCGTGCCGGATCGCCGTCTGCTGCAGGATCTGGCGCGTCTTCGGCGAGAGCGACTCCCACTTCTTCTGGTTCACGATGACCAGGAGGTCGGTGGAGAAGAAGTTCGGCAGGATGCGGTAGCGGATGAAGCGGTCCCAGTTCAGGTCCATCAGGCCGATCTGCGTCCACCCGGTGATGTCGACCGTGCCGCGCTCGAGCGCGGTGTACAGCTCCGGGGAGTTGAGATTGATGACCTGCGCGCCGAGGTAGTTGGTGAGGAAGGCGTTGTAGATGGGGTTGCCGCGGACCTTGAACCCCTTGATGTCGATATGGCCGGTCGGGTCGAACTGCGGCGCCCGCGTGGACCAGAGGTTGAAGCGGATGCCGCTGTCCACCCAGCCGAGGACGTAGACGCCCATGCGCTTCTGGTGGATCCGGTTGAGGAGGTCGATCCCGCCGTTCTTGCGCGTCGTCGGGCCGTCCAGCGTGCTCGCGCTCACCACGTCGCACTCGGGCACCGCCGCGGCGTAGAACGCGCAGGGCGTGTACACCATGTCGACCACGCCGTCGCGCGCCGCGGCCGGCTGCTGCATCATCCCGATCGCCTCCGGCCCGCCGCGCACCTGGATCGTGTACTCGCCCTTGCCGGCGTCGTTCGCCTTCTTCACGAACTCGAGGAAGCTCCGCGTGTAGATGAGCGATGCGGGGAAGACGTGAGTCGCGGAAATCGTGTCCGCCGCGAGCGCTGGCGCGCCGCCGAGCACGCCGGCCAGGCCGAGCGTGGCGGCGAGAATACGCGTTGTTCTCATCGAGGCCTCCCCCAGGTGATCGAAGCGGGCCATCTTACCCGCCGACCGTTGGGCTGCCAATCCCGCGTCGCGGTGCGCTAGACTCGCGCGAGCGCCCAGCCGATGAAGACCTACCGCAGCGACCCCGCGGCGATCGGGCGGCTCGTCGAGCCCGATCGCGTGCACCGCGACCTGTACCTGAGCGAGGAGCTGTTCGCGCTCGAGCAGGAGCGGCTGTTCACGCGGGCCTGGATCTTCGCCGGGCACGCCTCGCAGGTCCCGAAGCCGGGCGACTACGTCACCGCCGAGATCGCCGGCCGGCCGCTCATCCTGGTGCGCCACCAAGATGGTGCATTGCACGTGCTCATGAACCGATGCGCGCACAAGGGCACCATGATCGTCACCGACCGCACCGGCAACGTCGGCCGCGCCTTCCGCTGTCCGTACCATTCCTGGGCGTACCGCACCGACGGGACGCTCCTTGCGGTCCCGAACCCGGCTGGGTATGAAGGTACCGGCATGGCGGGCTGCGAGACCGGACGGGGCCTCGTCCGCGTCGCGAGCGCCGCGCGCCGCGGGTTCGTGTTCGCGCGGCTGGCCGACGACGGGCCGTCGTTCGAGGACTATTTCGGCCCCGCCCTCGCCGCGCTGGATCTCGCGGCCGACCGCTCGCCCGCGGGCGAGTTGGAGATCGCGGGGGCGCCGCTGCGCAGCGTCATCGGCTGCAACTGGAAGGTGTACCTCGAGAACGTCAATGACGCCCTCCACGCCAACGTCACCCACGAGTCGGCGGCGATCGCGGCCGAGGCGGCGTGGCGCGGCCGCGGGGGCGGCACGCCGGTGCCCACGGCGCTCGAGCAGCTGCTGCCGTTCGGCTCCGGCACCGACTTCATGGAGAAGATGGGGGGCCGCGTCTTCGCCAACGGCCACAGCTACCTCGGCACCAGCCAGAGCATCCACAGCGGCTACGCCGCGCTACCGGAGTACGACGCGGCGATGATCGCGGCCTACGGCGAGGCGCGCGCGCGCGAGATCCTCGCCTGGGCGCCGCAGAACATGATTCTCTATCCGAGCGTCGCGCTCAAGGCTTCGCCGCAGACCATGCGCGTCATCCGGCCGCTCGGGTCCGACCGCACGCTGGTCGAGGCGTGGGCGTTCCGCGCGAAGGGCGCGCCGGCGGCGCTACTCGAGCGTACCCAGCTCTACAACCGCATGGTGTTCTCGCCGATGTCGATGGTGGCGCACGACGACGTCCACGTCTTCGAGGCGATCCAGCGGGGCCTCAACGCGTCGGGCAACGAGTGGGTCAGCCTGCACCGCGACTTCGCCCGGGCCGAGCTCGGCGCCGCGCCGTTCGACTCGAGCGGCTTGAACGAGGTGCTGATGCGCAACCAGTTCCGCGCCTGGGCGGCGCTGATGGCGGCTCCGGAGGTGCATTGAGCGGCGCGCCGCGGCCGGGCGAGCGCGAGCTCGCCGAGCTCGTGTACCGGGAGGCGCGGCTGCTCGACGAGCAGCGCTACGACGAGTGGCTCGCGCTGCTCGCCGAAGATGCGCGCTACTGGGTGCCGCTCGCGGCGAGCGAGACCGATCCCGTGGCGAGCCAGTCGATCGCGTACGAGGACCGGCTCCTGCTCGAGATCCGCATCCGGCGGCTGCAAAGCCCCAAGGCGTACTCGATGCACCCGCCGCCGGCGAGCCGGCACGTGCTGCAGGCGCCCGTGATGGAGACGCTCGACCATGCCGCCAACCGCTACGTGACGCAGACGCCGTTCGTGTACGTCGAGGCCCGCGGCGACGAGCAGATCACGCTTGCGGGCACCGCGCGCCACGAGCTGCGCGTCGAGGACGGGGCGCTCCGCATCGCGCTGAAGCGCGTCGATCTGCTGAACGCGGGCGCGGCGCTGCCGACGATCTATCTCTTCCTGTGACGACGGAAACGGTCTTCGGGGCCTTCGAGCAGACGGCGCGCGCCGACGGCGCGAAGCCGTTCCTGCACGTCCCGGGCGGGCCCGAGCTCACCTACCGCGAAGCGCTCGAGCGGGTCGGGGCGATCGCCGCGCGCTACCGCGCGCGGGGCTGGGGCGCCGGTCACCGCGTCGCGCTGCTGCTCGAGAACCGCCCGGAGTTCCTGCTCCACTTCCTCGCCCTGAACGCGGTCCGCGCGAGCGTCGTGCCGCTCAACCCCGACTCCCGGGCCGCCGAGCTCGAGTACGTGCTCGGCCACAGCGAAGCCGCGCTGGTCGTGACCTTCCCGGAGCATGCCGCGAAGTTCTCGGGCCGAACGCTCGCTGTCCTCGAGGGCGAGCCCGATCCGCCACAGGCGGGCCAACCGGGCGAGGCGAGCGAGTGCGCGCTGCTGTACACGTCGGGCACGACGGGAAAGCCCAAGGGCTGCCTGCTGAGCGAGCTCTACTTCCTGAACCTGGGGCGGCAGTACGTCACCGAGGGCGGCCTGTGCGCGGTGCGCGAAGGCGAGGAGCGGCTCATCACGCCCCTGCCGCTCTTCCACATGAACGCGCTCGCCTGCTCGACCATGGCGATGATCCTCGCCGCCGGCTGCATCGTGCAGCTCGACCGCTTCCATCCGCGGACCTGGTGGGAGCACGTCGCGCGTTCGCAGGCGACGATCGTCCACTACCTTGGCGTGATGCCGGCGATCCTGCTCGCGCAACCCGAGGGGCCGTTCGACCGCGCGCACCGCGTGCGCTTCGGCTACGGCGCCAACGCCAATCCGAAGGACCACGCCGCGTTCGAGGCGCGCTTCGGCTTCCCGCTGATCGAGGGCTGGGCGATGACCGAGACCGGCGGCGGCGCGGTCGTCTCGGC
>DATEDA010000091.1:0-19240 GCA_035286595.1 Burkholderiales bacterium
CGACCGGGTTGTCGTCCCGGATCGCCGTCTTCATGAGCCCCTTGGCGTCGTAGGGCGTCGAGGGAAGCACGACTTTCAATCCCGGGATGTGGCAGAACCACGCGTGCAGCGACTGCGAGTGCTGCGCGGCCGAGCGGCGAGTCGCACCCAGCGTGGCGCGCATGACCATCGGGACTTTCCACTTCCCGCCCGACATGTAGTGAATCTTGGCGGCCTGATTGACCATCTGATCCATCACCAGGGTGGAGAAATCGCCGAACATGATGTCGACCACCGGCCGCATTCCGGTCATCGCTGCGCCAACGGCCATTCCGGTGAAACCCGCTTCCGAGATCGGTGTGTCGAGCACGCGCTCGGTGCCGAATTCCTCGACCAGGCCGCTGAGCACCTTGTACACCGTTCCCGCTTCGGCAATGTCCTCACCGCAAATGAAAACGCGCGGATCACGCCGCATCTCTTCCGCAAGCGCTTCGCGGACCGCTTCTCCCAAGGTCAATTCACGGGTTTGGGGCATAGACGTCTTGATCCACTTTGTCCACGCTCGGATACGGCGCCGATACCGCAAACTCGACCGCCTTTTCGATTTCCGACGTTACCTCGGCCTGCATCCGATCCAGTCGAGCGCGATCGGCGAGCTGCTCCTTGGTCAACCAATCCGCCATCAGCTTGAGCGGGTCGCGTTCGGTCTTCCACATCTGCTCTTCTTGTTTGGAACGGTAGTACTCGCGGTTCACATCGCCGACATGGTGTCCCATGAAGCGGTAGGTATTGCAAACGAGGAAGGCCGGACCCGCCCCCCGACGGACGCGATCGACGATTTCCTTGGCCGTTGCGTAGACCTTGCGGACGTCCTGCCCATCGACGCTCTGGCCCTGAACACCGAAACCGGCAGCTCGTGTCAGGATGTCGCCGGCGAGCGTCTCCGAGTTGTGCGTGTACTCGTTGTAGAGGTTGTTCTCGCAGACGTAGATCACCGGAAGCTTCCAGAGCGCCGCCATGTTCATGACTTCGTAGAGCAGTCCCTGTCCCATTGCGCCGTCACCGAAGAAGCAGACCGCGACCTGGTCCGTCTTCAGGCGCTTGGCCGAAAGCGCCGCACCGGTGGCAATTCCCGCGCTGCCGCCTACGATGGCGTTCGCGCCGAGGTTGCCGGTATCCGGATCGGCAATGTGCATCGACCCGCCCTTGCCTTTGCAATAGCCCGCTTCCTTGCCGAGCAGCTCGGCGAACATGCGGTTCAGTTCGGCCCCTTTGGCGAGGCAATGCCCGTGGCCGCGATGAGTGCTGGTGATGAAATCGTCGGGCTTGAGCGCCTCGCAGACGCCAACGGCCACCGCTTCTTCACCGATGTAGAGGTGGGCCAGACCGGGCATCAGGGCGCGGGTATAGAGCTCGTTCACCTTCTCCTCGAACAAACGGATCATGAGCATCCGCCGATACATGCGGAGCAGGTGATCGACGTCAATTCCGGAAGGTGTCTTGGATGGGGCGATGGCGGTTGTCATTTTGCAACTCCAGACATTCGTGCCGGGACATCGAGTACAGGGGGAAACAAGTGCTTTTGTACCATATTTGCACTGAACCAAGCGATCTCCCCGGCATTCGAAATCGGCGGTGGCGCCGGCCGCGCCGCGACTGCGTGCTACGATTGAATGGCCCTGGATCGGAGGAGGAGCATGGGAACGCTGAGCGGCAAGATCGCGTGGCTGACCGGCGCCGGCAGCGGCATCGGCCAGGCGGGCGCGGTGGAGCTCGCGAAAGCGGGCGCCACCGTAGTGATCTCGGGGCGTCGCGCCGAGGCGCTCGAGGACACGCGCAAGCTCGTCACCGCGGCGGGCGGTGAGGTCCACAAGCTCCCGCTCGACGTCGCCGACCGGCATCAGGTCGCGCACGCGGCGAAGGCGCTCCTCGACGGCCACGGCCGCTGCGACATCCTGGTGAACAGCGCCGGGGTGAACGTGCCCAAGCGCTACTACAGGGACCTCGTCCCGGAGGACTGGGACAAGGTGATCGGGATCAACTTGAACGGGGCGCTCTATTGCATCACCGCCTTGCTGCCGGCGATGCGGGCGCAGCAGGACGGGCTCGTCATCAACATTTCCTCGTGGCTCGGCCGCTGGGTCGGCTATCTCGGCGGGGCGGCCTACGGCGCGAGCAAGCACGCGCTGGCCACGATCACCCACCACCTCAACATCGAGGAGGGGATGCACGGCATCCGGGGCTGCGTCATCTACCCGGGCGAGGTCGCGACGCCGATTCTCAGGGCGCGGCCGGTGCCGCCCGCCCAGGAAGACATCGACCGGATGCTCAAGCCCGACGACCTCGGGCGCACGATCCGGTTCGTCGCCGAGCAGCCGCCGCACGTCTGCCTGAACGAGATCGTGATCACGCCGACCTGGAACCGCATGTACCTCGGCGGCAAGGAGCTCCCGCTCGTGCCGAAGATCGGTTAGAGCCTCACCCGAGGCGACGCTCTAACTGCGCCCGTTGGAGCGGACGCTAACGCGCCGCTCAACGGGCGCGAAACGCCCGGCAAGGGTTACTTCTTTTCGCCGAGCAGCTTGAAGGTGCCGATCGCCTTGGCGAGCAGCTTTCCGGCGGCGTCCCGCGCCTCGGACTCGCAGAACGCGGTCGACTGACCGGCGTGGAGCACGCGGGCCTCGGCGAGGATCTTGTCCGAGTACCCGGCATTCATGAAGCCGACCGACATGTCGACGGTCAGGACGCCGCCGTCGATCCCGTAGCGGCCGCGCACCGCGGCGCTCATCACGTAGTCGAGCATCGTCATCAGCACGCCGCCGTGCGCCGCGCCCCAGCTGTTGAGCAGCTCCGGGCGCTTGTCGAGCAGGATCGCGGCGCGCTCCTTCGACTGCTCGGTGAGCTTGATGCCGAGGTGCTCGACGAAGGGGATCCGGAGCTTTGACAGCGGCGCGTTCATGGGCCGGATGATCGCATCCCCGGCGCCGCGTCTTCAAGTCCGGCGCCACCGATCTCCGGCACGCACGATCCGTGCCGGCGGATGAGTCGGTCGAGCCCGCCTTACTCCTTGCGCGCTCCAGCGGGGTCGCCCGCCGGCAGCACGTCGCACGCCCAAGCGCTTCGCTTCCAGTTCGGGACCGGCGCCTGCTGGCCGGCCCGGGGAACGAACGCGGAGCGCTCCTCGAGGCGGTACTTGTGGATGTAGCGCGGGCAATTGTCGAAGACCTCGCGCACCTGCACGCGCACCACGAACTGGGCTCCCGGGAACGCCGCGAGCAACTCGTCGTCCTGACGCACCTGCGCGACGCCGTTGACCCGCAACCGTCGCGGGCGCTCGAAGTCGATGAACAGCAGCCCCACGTGCGGGTTCCGCACGACGTTGCCGGTCGAGACGTACATCCCGTTGCCGTCGTAGCTCGGGAAGGCGACGGTGCGCTCGTCCGGCGCACGGACGAACCCCGGGTCCCCGCCCTTGTAGGAGCAGTTGGGGCGGCCCGCCTCGTCGGCGGTGGCGAGGAAGAAGAGGTCGAGCCGCTCGACGAAGGCGCGATCGTCGGCGGTGAGCCGGTCGCGCAGGATCACCTGCTCGATCCGGTCGGCGAGCCGCCGGGTGTCGAAGGTGTCCTGCAACGCGCGCTGACCTTCATGGTAGATCCGCGACATTGGACCCTCCGTAAGCCTGATGCGGGGCATGGTCCGCCGGTGCCTGGCGGCGGGAAATACGTACAACTGCGTAGGTCGCGGGGCGCGGCCGTCAGTCGCCCGTCGGTGCGATGCGGTACTCGACGACGGAGTGGGTCTCCTCGAGCGCCCGGGCGAGCTTGGGTGCCTGCGCCTCGTGCTTCGCCCGGATCACCATGCGGTACTCGAAGTAGCGCCCGCTCTCCTCGAGCCGGTAGCTCAGGTTGGCGATCGAGAAGTCGAGCCTCGAGAGCAGCGCGCGCAGCTCCGGCTCCGGCATCACCATGTCGCGCGGGAAGCGCACCTGGAAATGGGCGTAGAACTGCGAGGGCATCCACGCCTCGATCCACCGGAAGACCGTCAGCACGCCCACCACGAGCGCCGTGGCGACCGCGACCGGGAAGTAGAACCCGATGCCGGCGAGGATCCCGATCGCCGCGGTGACCCAGATGGAGGCGGCGGTGG
Organism: Burkholderiales bacterium; assembly: GCA_035286595.1. Lineage (GTDB taxonomy): Bacteria > Pseudomonadota > Gammaproteobacteria > Burkholderiales > SG8-39 > DATEDA01. The sequence continues at coordinate 4,126 of DATEDA010000091.1, forward strand.
TCAGCCCGCGCACCGAGAAACCCTCGCGGAGAATCACGCCGGCGCCGAGGAAGCCGATGCCGGTCATGATTCCCTGCGCCATGCGTGTCGGATCGATCTGCACCTTCTCGAGCGTTCCGGCCGGAAACCACCGGCCCGAATAGATGGTGACGAGCATGAGCAGGCTGGAGGCCACGCAGACGAGCGTGTGCGTGCGGAATCCCGCCGGGCGGCCGTGGTAGCTCCGCTCGAGCCCGATCAGCCCGCCGGCAAGCGTCGCGACGAGCAGGTGGGTGACGAGCTCGAGCTCGTCGCCTCTCATGCGTGCGGTTCTCCGATCACGAGTCTGTCAGTCTAAACGGCGGTCGCCCCGCCGTCGACGGCGATGATTTGCCCGGTCAGGTGCTGCGAAGCGTCGGAGGCGAGCAGGCAGGCGAGACCCTTCAGATCCTCGTCGCCGCCCAGGCGCCTGAGCGGCGTCGTGGCGATCACGCTCTCGCTGATCTTCTCGAGCACGCCCTGGCTCATCTTCGACGGGAAGAAGCCCGGCGCGATCGCGTTCACGGTGATGTTGTACTGGCCCCACTCGCCGGCGAGCGCGCGCGTGAAGTTCACCAGGCCGCCCTTGGTCGTGTTGTAGCCGATGGTGCGAATCCGGTCGGGCAGGTTGCCGCGGAGACCGGCAATCGACGCCACGTTGATGATCCGCCCGTAGCGGCGCGGGATCATCGACCGTTGGCCGACGGCCTGGGAGACGAGGAACGTCCCGGTGAGGTTGAGGTTGACGATCTTCTGCCACGCCTCCAGCGGGTGCTCCTCGGCGGGCGCGCCCCAGGTCGCGCCGGCGTTGTTGACGAGGACGTCGATGTGCCCGTAGTGCTTCAGCACCGCCTCGACCATCGGACCGATCGCCTCCGGCTTCGAGAGATCGCAGACGACCGGCAGCGCCTCCACCCGCTCGCGCGCGAGCTGGGCCTGCGCCTCGCCGAGCTCGTCGCTCTTCCGCGCGGTGAGCGCGACGCGCGCGCCCATCTCGCCGAGCCCGGACGCGATCTGCAGGCCGAGCCCGCGCGAGCCGCCGGTGATCAGCGCGACTTTGCCGGTAAGATCCAACAGCTTTTTCACGCTCATGACGCGGAGACCTCCGATGAAGTACGCGCCGCCGCCACCCGCCCTCGAGCCGATCTTCCGGGCCGAGGTCGCCGTGGCCGCGCCTCGCCTCCTCGGCCGCACGCCCGCCGGCGAGCGGCGCATCGTCGACATCACCGGCGGCGAGATCTCGGGCCAGCGGCTCGCCGGCCGGATCCTGCCGGGCGGCGCGGACTGGCAGATCGTACGCGATGACGGCACCGCCGTGCTCGAGGCGCGGTACACGATCGAGACCGCCGACGGTGCGCTCGTCTATGTGCGCAACTTCGGCTATCGCCATGGGCCGGCGGAGGTCCTGGCGCGCGTGATGAGCGGAGAGGAGGTCGACCCGGCACGCTACTACTTCCGGGCGACGCCGGTGTTCGAGACCGCGGCGCCGCAGCACGCCTGGCTCAACCGGACGGTAGCGGTCTGCTCGGGAATGCGGACGCGGGAGTGCGTGATCCTGGACGTCTACGCCGTCGTCTGAGCGCCGGCGAGGGTCGTGGCTTCCGCGATTGTGGTGTTTATCCAGCGCGCGGTCGGAAGGAAGCCGCCGAAGCTGAAGAAGTGGGTGCCGACGACGTTGCAGCCGTCGTGGCCTTCGCAGTAGTGCGCGAGGGCCAGCAGCTGCTCCCGCGGGTCGGTATGGCTCACGATCCGGACCACGCCCACACCGAGGTTGCGCAGCGCGCGCAGCGACGCGCTGACGCCGCAGCGCTGCGCGTAGCGAAGCAGCGCGGCGGGATCGGTCGGCCCCGCGATGCCCACGTAGACCGACACCGCCGGCGCGGTCCGCGCGAGCGCGGCGCAGTACTCGACGACGCGCGCCGGCACGAACGAGAACTGGGTGACCACGTAGGCGCCGAGGCCCTGGGCCGCGATCTCGGCGAGCTTTGCGTCGCGCGCGGCGTTCAGCACCGGCGGCGGGATCCGCGGATGGCCTTCGGGGTAGCCCGCGATCCCGACCTCGCGGATGCCGGCTTCGGCGAGCAGTCCGTCGCGGAGCAGCGTCAGCGCGTCCGGATACGGCCCACGCGGCTGGGGCTCGTCGCCCCCGATCAGCAGCACCCGCCGCACGCCGTGCTCCGGCACGGCCTGCGCGAGAAATCCGGCGAGCTCCGCGCGCGACGCGATGCGCCGCGCGGCCACGTGCGGGACCGGATCGAGCCCGGCGGCGCGGATCGCACGCAGGACTTCCAGCGTCGCGGTGATGGAATGCTTCGGGAGCGCCGTGACATACACTCTGGCGCCCGTGGGGAGCAGCGCGGCTGCCTCGGCGACCCGGTCGCAGTCCCGCAGCGCGAGCTCGATCGAGCCGTTCGACGCCAGCTCCGCGATCCGGGCCGAAGTGGCGCGGGCGGCGTCGAGCTCGCCGCGGCGGCGTTCAGTCCCGTTTTCTGGAGACGACATACGACTCGTCCAGGAACCAGAGGCCGCCGTGCTTCTGCAGCACCTCGCGGGTGGCGTCCAGATAGCGCCGCTCGCCGAGCGCCTGCGTGAGCCGCTCCTCCTCGATCTGCGCGACGTAGACCGCCGCGTTCCACGCCGCGAACAGCGTCGAGGTGCCGATGCTCGAGGAGATCTCGGTGGGGAGCGTGTGCATGTCGTAGCGGAACACCGCGCGCGCGTCCGAATAGGCGTTGAAGTTGAACCGCTTCGCCTCTTTCCCGAGATCGGCTCGCACCGCGCGCAGCAGGTCGTGGCGGCTGGTGGTGAACGGGTTCTCGCCGGGCCACACGCGCTCGATGATCTCGAGGCCCGGATCGCGGCCGTGGGAGTGGATGCCCAGCACGCGGCCGCCGCGCCGCAGCGAGCGGACGAGCGGCGCGATCACCCTCTGCGCCTTGAACTCGAGCGGCGCGCGGGCGCGGTAGGGCTGCGAGGCGATCACCAGATCGTAGTCCGCGCGTGCGGCGCCCTGCCGCGGGACGACTTCGTCGAGCAGGAAGCGGTAGTCGTCGCGGTAGAGCACCAGCGCGACCGGACGCTCGTACATCGGGTTGCCGCTGCGCGGGTTCTGCCGCGCCTGCCAGTGCGTGGCCAGGAACCGCTCGAGGCCGGCGATCTGCTCGCCGAACTCGTGCGCGGTGGCGCCGGCAAGCGGGACTTCGTGCCAGACCATCGAGGTCGCCGCGGCGAGCGCCTTCGGCGAGAGCCACGGCGCCTCGGTGTAGTACATGTTGGTGACGACCAGCACCGTCGCCGGGTGCTCGAACAGCCGGTCCGCCATCTTGGCGAGCGAGAGCCGCACGTCCTCGAGGCTGATCTCCTTGCCGACGATGTAGGACGGGATCGTCGGGAAGCGGCGGTGCAGCTCGCGCATCACCCGCGTGAGCACCGTGCCGTCGCCCATCCCGGCGTCGAACACCCGGATCGCGGGCGGCTTCGGGTGGATGTGCGCGAGCTCCAGGCCGACGCGTTTGGCGACGACCTCCTTCTCGCTGCAGGTGTTGACGAAGAGGAGGTACTTCTGGCGGTTGTCGAAGAACCGGAAGTCGCGGACGCCGGGCGCCGCGTCTGCCGCCGGGGACTTCGGCGTGCCCGGGCTCGCGCGCAGGAGGTGCACGAGCTCCGCAGTGGCCTCGCGCGGCGGCGCGACGCCCTGCTTCGCCATGAAGTTGAAGACGCGCTCGAGCGTCTCCGGCGTGACGCGCGCGCCGTCGCGCAGGCGCGCGACGAACTTGCCGTCGTTCACCGCGCGCCGGCCGAACGTCGACTCGGCCATGCCGCGCTGCCGGCAGAACGCGGCGATGCTGTCGAGCAGGGTCGTGGCGCGCCCCAGGAGCTCTTCCATTGGGAGCCCTCCTCCGCCCTCATTCTCGGCACGGGCGGAGTGGGAAGACAACCACGTTTATTGGACGCAGTTTGGTGGGATTAATCCCAATCCAGTGAAATCAATGCCTTATCGCCGAAGACCCGTGCGGCTGAGGGGCCCAGCGCCCGCGATGCCCCTCAGACGACCTCGAACAACCCCGCCGCGCCCATGCCGCCGCCGATGCACATGGTGACGACGACGCGCTTCACGCCGCGGCGCTTGCCCTCGATCAGGGCGTGGCCGGTGAGCCGCGCGCCGCTCATGCCGTAGGGGTGGCCGACGGCGATCGCGCCGCCGTTCACGTTGAGGAGATCGTTCGGGATCCCGAGCTTGTCGCGGCAGTAGATCACCTGCACCGCGAACGCCTCGTTCAGCTCCCACAGCCCGATGTCTTCCACGCGCTTGCCGGTCTGCTTCAGCAGCTTCGGCACGGCGAACACCGGTCCGATGCCCATCTCGTCGGGCTCGCAGCCGGCGACCGCAAAGCCGCGGTAGACGCCGAGCGGCTTCAGCCCCTTCTGCGCCGCGAGCCGGTCGCTCATGACCACGCACGCCGAGGCCCCGTCCGAGAACTGGCTCGCATTGCCGGCAGCGATCACGCCACCCTCGTTCGCGGGCTTGATCTGCGACACCCCGTCGTAGGTCGTGTCGGGGCGGATGCCCTCGTCCTGGGTCGAGGTGACCTCCTTGATCGAATCGGCGCCGGTCTGCTTGTCGACCACCTTCATCTTCACCGTGATCGGCACGATCTCGTCGTTGAACTTGCCGGCTTCGCGCGCGGCCGCGGCGCGGAGCTGGCTCTGCACGCCGTAGCGGTCCTGCGCCTCGCGGGGGATCTTGTAGCGCCGCGCGACGTTCTCCGCCGTCTGCAGCATCGGCCAGTAGATCTCCGGCTTGTGCTGCATCAGCCAGTCCTCGGTGAACGTGTGCTTGTTCATCTCGTTTTGCACGCACGAGATCGACTCGACGCCGCCGGCGACGTAGATCTCGCCTTCGCCCGCCAGGATGCGCTGCGCGGCCATGGCGATCGTCTGCAGGCCGGACGAGCAGAACCGGTTCACCGTGATGCCGGCGGTCGTGACCGGGCAGCCGGCCCGGATCGCGATCTGGCGGGCGATGTTCCAGCCGGTCGCGCCTTCAGGATTGGCGCAGCCCATGATCACGTCCTCGACCTCGACCGGATCCAGTCTTGCGCGCGCGATCGCGTGCTTCACCGCGTGCCCGCCCATCGTCGCGCCGTGGGTCATGTTGAACGCCCCGCGCCAGGACTTGCAGAGGGGCGTGCGGGCGGTCGATACGATCACTGCGTCGGTCATGTGGGATCTCCCGGAGAGGACGTGCTGGCGGACGCCGGTGCGCCGTCGGAGCACGAGGATTATCCGCCCCCTGCCCGGGAACGGAAAGGCACGCGTCCCGCAAGCGCTGCATCCCGCGCCCGAGCGAGCTCGGCCTCGAGCGCGGCGATCCGCTCCCGGAGCGGCTGCGCGGCCGCGCGCACCTCTTCCTCGGTGAAGCGCGGCGTGATGTGCTGCGGGCAGTTCCAGTCGAAGGCCTCGACCTCGATCGCGATCACGCGCTCGATCCGTGCCCGGTAGTCGGGCAACTCCACCTCGAAGACCAACTCCGGCGGCGCGTCGCCGAGGTCGTACACCCTCATCCGGCCGAGCAGTTTCAGCCGCAGGCGGTTCGCATAGTCCATCAGGAAGAGCGCAGCGCGATCGTTCTGCACCGCGTTCCCGACGCTGATGAACTGGCGATTCCCGCCGAAATCGGCGAACGCGAGCGAGCGCGGGCCAACGACTTTCAGGAAGCCCTTCGGTCCGCCCCGGTGCTGCAGGTAGGGCCAGCCAGTCTCGCTCACCGTCGCCAGGTAGAAGCTGTCGCGCTCGGCGATGAACGCGGCCTCGCGATCGGTCAGCACGTCGCTCGGGCCGGCGCGCTCCTCGAGGTGCTGGTTCTGCGCACGGGTACCGTAGTGCGTCTGCGCGGCCTTTACCGCGTCGGTGAAGGCGATCTCGGCGAACCGGTGAGTCATCTCCGTCTCCTCGTCGGGCGGCGGCATGTGGCACGCCGCATCGGGGCGCATCATGGCTCTTGCGCCGGCGGGAATAAATGGCTGCGTCTGGAGATGATTGATGCGAAATTCGCAGTAATATGCCGCCATGGACAAACTGCGCGCGATGGCGACCTTCGTGCGGATCGTGGAGAGCGGCAGCCTCACCGCGGCTGCCGGCGCGCTCGACGTGTCCGGGCCTTCGGTGGTCCGGCTGCTCGCCAGCCTCGAGCGGTCGCTCGACGTCCGGCTGCTCAACCGGACGACCCGCCGGATGGCGCTGACCGAGGAGGGGCGGGACTACTTCGAGCGCTGCAAGCGCATCCTCGCGGAGGTCGCGGAAGCGGAAGCGGCGGCGGGCAACCGGCGCGGCGCCGCGCGCGGCGAGCTGCGCGTCACGGCGCCGGTGCTGTTCGGCCGCATGCACGTCGCACCACTCGCGGCCGGGTTCGTCGCGCGGCACGACGGCGTGTCGGTCGATCTGCTGTTCGTCGACCGCGTCGTGAACCTGCTCGAGGAAGGGCTCGATGCCGGCGTGCGAATCGCCGACCTGCCCGACTCGTCGCTGGTCGCGATCCCCGTCGGCGAGGTAGGCCGCGTCGTCTGCGCGAGCCCCAAGTACCTCGCGCGCGCCGGGACACCGAGGACGCCACAGGCGCTGCGCGCCCATGCATGCATCCGCTTTGGCGGTCTGGGCGCGATGGACCAGTGGACGTTCAGAGAGGCGGACCGAAAACTCGCCGTTCCGGTCCGGGGCCCGCTCGCAGGCAACCAGGCCGATGCGCTCCTGGAAGCATGCGCCGGCGGGCTCGGCATCGGGATGTTCCTCTCCTATCAGGTCGCCCCACTCGTCGCGGCCGGCCGCCTGAAGCTTCTGCTCGCCGACTACTGGCCGCTGCCCGTGCCGGTGAGCGTCGTCTATCCGCACGCGAAGCTCCTGCCGGCGCGCACGCGCCTCTTCGTCGACTGGGTGCGCGAGCGCCTGCCGGGGCGACTGGCGACGACAATCCAGCGCCGCGCTTGAGCGCGGCGTTCCCGGCTCAAGGGAATCAGTTGAAGGTCTTGCCGTCGCCGGCGAGACGGGCGAGGAGCGCGGCGGGTTTCCAGAACTGCCCGTTTCGCCCCTGTGCGTACTTCTGCGCCGCCGCCAACACATTCGTGAGGCCGACGGTGTCGGCGTAGAACATCGGCCCGCCGCGGTACGGCGGGAACCCGTACCCCGTGAGGTACACCGTGTCGATGTCGCTCGCACGGAGCGCGATGCCTTCCTCGAGGATCTTCGCGCCCTCGTTCACGAGCGCGAAGATGCAACGCTCGACGATCTCCTGGTCGCTGACCCCGCGCCGCTCGACGCCGATCTCCTTCGAGTGGTTCATGATCAGCTGCTCGATCTCGGGATCGGGCAGCGGCGTCCTCGAGCCCGCCTCGTACTTGTAGACACCCTTGCCGGTTTTCTGCCCGAAGCGGCCCATTTCGCAGACCCGGTCGAGCCATGCGGGATAAATCTGCCGCTCCGGATCCTCGGCGCGGCGGCGCTTGCGGACGTGCCAGCCGATGTCCTGCCCGGCCATGTCCATCATCGCGAACGGGCCCATGGCGAGACCCCAGTCCTGCAGCGCCTTGTCCACCTGCTGCGGGAGCGCGCCTTCCTCGACGAGGAAGTAGGCCTGCCGCAGGTATTCCTCGAGCATCCGGTTGCCGATGAAGCCGTCACAGACGCCCGACACCACGCCGACCTTCCGGATCGTCTTGGCGAGCCTCATCACGGTCGCGAGCACCTCCGTCGAAGTGCTCGCGCCGCGCACCACCTCCAGCAGCCGCATGACGTTCGCCGGACTGAAGAAATGCATCCCGATGACGTCCTGCGGCCGTCGGCTGAACGCGGCGATGCGGTTCACGTCGAGGGTCGAGGTGTTCGTGGCGAGAATGCTGCCCGCCTTCATGACTTCATCGAGCTGCCTGAATACCGACTCCTTCACGCCGATGTCCTCGAACACCGCTTCGACGACGAGGTCGGCATCGCGGATCGCGTCGTAGGCGAGGGCGGTCGAGAGCAGCGCCATCCGCTTCGCCATTTCCGGCTCGGAAAGGCGCCCCCTGGCGACGGTCGCCGCGTAGTTCTTGCGGATCGTCTCCAGGCCGCGGTCGAGTGCTTCCTGCTTCAGCTCGAGGAGCGTCACCGGCAGGCCGGCGTTCACGAACGCCATCGCGATGCCGCCGCCCATCGTGCCGGCGCCGACGATCGCGACCTTCGCGATCTCCCTCGTCGGCGTGGCGTCGGGAACGTCGGGAATCTTGGCCGCAGCACGCTCGGCGAAGAACGCGTGCCGCATCGCCTTCGATTCGATGGACGCGACGAGCTGCTCATAGCGCTCACGCTCGAACTTCGCGCCCTCGTCGAACGGCAGCTTCAGCGCCGCCTCCACGCAGTCCACGATCTTGGGCGGAGCGGGAAAGCCTCGGGGGCCCTTCGCGACGCTCTGCCGCGCCTCGGCGAAGACCGTGGCCGCGTCGCCCGCGAGCTTCACCGGTTCGTCGCGCAGCTTCCGGAGCGGCCGCCGCTCGGAGATCAGCCGCCGTGCGAAGGCGAGCGCATCCTGCAGCAGGTCCGCGCCCCTCGCGATCTCGTCGACGAGACCCTCGGGCGCCCGGTCGGACGGCACCGGGCTGCCGTTCAGCATCATGTCGAGCGCCGCGCGCGCGTCGATCGCACGCGGCAGGCGCTGCGTGCCGCCGGCGCCGGGCAGGATGCCGAGCTTCACCTCCGGCAGCGCGAGCTGCGCGCCCGGCGCGGCGACGCGGTAATGGCAGCCGAGCGCGAGTTCGAGCCCACCGCCCATCGCGACCTTGTGGATCGCAGCCACCACCGGCTTGGGGGCGCGTTCGACGATCTCGATGACCTGCCGCAGATGGGGTTCGGCGGCCGCCGCCGGGGTGTTGAACTCGCGGATGTCCGCGCCGCCGGAGAAGGCGTTGCCCGCGCCGATCAGGACGACTGCCTTCACGTTCCGATCGGCGACCGCGCGCTCGATGCCTTCGACGATCCCCTGGCGCAGGGCATGCCCCAGGCCGTTGACCGGCGGGTTGCTCAACGTGACCACGGCGACGTCGCCGTGGACCGCGTATTCGGCAGCATTCATGCGGGCTCCGGGAGGGGCACGGCCCGAGTTGGATTGTAGCCGCCCGCGAACGCCGGCGCGGGGGCGGGGATTTGACACCCCGCGCGGCCACAGCGAAACTTTCCCTCGATTCGCGAAGGAGGAGCCCATGCTGCGCGGCCTGATGATGGATGTGCCCCTGCTCATCTCGTCGTTCATCGTCCACGCGGACCGGTTCCACGGCGACACCGAGATCGTCTCGCGCACGGTCGAGGGTCCCTTCAAGGACGGCACTGGTGCCGTGCACCGCTACACCTATCGCGATGCCCACAAGCGCGCGCGGCAGGTCGCGCAAGCGCTGGGACGGCTCGGCGTAGGGCAGGGCGATCGCGTCGGCACCCTCGCCTGGAACGGCTACCGGCACTTCGAGCTGTACTACGGCATCTCGGGCATGGGTGCCGTCATGCACACGATCAACCCGCGCCTCTTCCCCGAGCAGCTCGTCTACATCATCAACCACGCCGAGGACCGGTACGTCTTCTTCGACCTGACGTTCGCGCCGCTCGTCGAGAAGCTCGCGCCCCAGTGCCCGGGCGTGAAAGGCTGGATCGCGATGACCGACCGGGCGCACCTGCCGCAGGGCGCGATCCCGAAGCTCGCCTGCTACGAAGAGCTGATCGCACCCGAGAGCGGCGACTACCAGTGGCCGGTGTTCGACGAGTGGGCCGCGGCCTGTCTCTGCTACAGCTCGGGCACGACGGGGAACCCGAAAGGCGTCCTCTACGCGCACCGCTCGACGGTCGTACACGCCTACGCGGCGTCGCTGCCGGACGTGTTCGGATGCTCGGCGCGCGACGTGATCCTCCCGGTCGTGCCGATGTTCCACGTCAACTCGTGGGCGATCGCCTATCTCGCGCCGCTGAACGGCACCAAGCTCGTGCTGCCGGGCGCGGGGCTCGACGGCAAGAGCCTGTACGAGCTGTTCGAGGCGGAGCGGGTCACGATCACCGCCGGCGTCCCGACGGTATGGCTCGGGCTGCTCGCCTACATGAAGACGAACGGCCTCAAGTTCTCGTCGCTGAAGCGCGCCGTGGTCGGAGGCTCCGCCGCGCCGCCGGCGATGATCCAGCAGTTCAAGGAGGAGTTCGGCGTGCAATGCCAGCACGCGTGGGGCATGACCGAGATGAGCCCGCTCGGGACGTTCTGCACGCTCAAGGGCAAGCATCTCGGCCTGCCGCCCGAGAAACAGTTCGAGATCATGTGCAAGCAGGGCCGCGCGATCTACGGCGTCGATATGGAGATCGTCGACGGCGAGGGCAAACCCCTGCCGCACGACGGGAAGGCGTTCGGCGACCTGATGGTGCGCGGGCCCTGGATCACGACCAGCTACTTCAAGGAGAGCGGGAGCCCGCTCCGCAACGGCTGGTTTCCCACCGGCGACGTCGCCACGATCGACGCGGACGGCTACATGCAGATCACCGACCGCTCGAAGGACGTGATCAAGTCCGGGGGCGAGTGGATCAGCTCGATCGAGCTGGAGAACATCGCGGTCGCGCACCCCGCGATCGCCGAGGCCGCGGTGATCGGCGTGCGCCACCCGAAGTGGGACGAGCGCCCGATCGTGGTCGCGGTGAAGCGGCAGGGCGCGGCGGTGACGCGCGAGGAGCTGCTCGGGTTCTACGCGGGCAAGGTCGCGAAGTGGATGATCCCCGACGACGTGGTGTTCGTCGCCGATCTCCCGCACACGGCGACGGGAAAGCTCCTGAAAGTCGAGCTGCGCGATAAGTTCAAGGACTACCGGCTGCCGACGGCGTGAGTCGTCATTCCCGCGCACGCGGGAATCCACTCGGCCCTGCGCGACGCCGGGCTGGATCCCCGCTTCCGCGGGGATGACGAAATCAAGCCTTCACCGCCTGGCGCTTCTCGCTCTGCCACTTGTCGAGCTTGGCGCGGGCCTCGTTCTTCCCGGGATCCATCTCCTCGGCGTGGTTGGGCATCCTCGCCGTCAGCTCGATCACGTAGCCGTTCGGGTCGCGGAAGTAGATCGAGTGGATGAAGTGGTGGTCGGCGATGCCACGGGTCTCGATGCCCGCCGCTCTGCCCTTCGCCATCATCGGCTCCAGCACCGAATGCTCGACCTCGAGGGCGATGTGCAGGTCGTAATCGTGCTGGTTCTTGAACTCGAAGGGCGAGTCCGGGGCCTCGAAGAACGCGAGATACGACCCGTTGTCGAGCTCGTAGAAGGTGTGCAGCGCGTCGGTCTTGCGGCCGCTCTTCGTCTCGGTGATCCAGAGCGTGCCGGCGAGCGGCAGCCCGAGGAAGTCCTCGTAGAACCGGCGCGTCTCCTCCGAGTCGCGGCAGCGGTAGGCGTTGTGATGCAGTCCCTTGATCATGGCCAAACCTCAGATCGCCACGAATTTCGCGTCCTTGAGCGAGCCGGCGAAGCCGTAGAAGACCTCGTTCACTTTCGGCCAGCTCTTGAGCGCCTTCATGTTGCGCATCCAGCGCTCGACGTTCGGATAGCCCGAGTAGTTGCAGCGGATGAGCTCGCCCGCGCCCAGCATTTCCGCGCCGAGATAGTCGGCGATCGTGATCCTGTCCCCGCAGAGGTAGCCCTTCTTCGGGCCGATCAGGCTCTCGTCCAGGATCTTGAGCCAGCCCTGGGTCTTCTCCTTGCCCCAGGCGAGGGTCGCGGCCTGGGCCTCGTCGCTGCGCCGCTTGTGGGTAGGGAAGGTCTGCGGGTAGACGAGGCCGTAGCCGATGTCCCGGTAGATGTTGCTGTTGAACCAGTCCATCATCTCGTTGACCCTCGCCCGCTCGCGCAGGTCCTTCGGGTAGGAGGCCGAGCCTTTCTTGTCGGCGAGGTACTTGAGGATCGTCGAGCTCTCGGTGAGGCGGAAGTCCCCGTCCTCGAGCACCGGGACCAGGAAGCTCGGATTGATCTTCGCGTAGTCGGGCTTCAGGTGCTCGCCGGTGAAGATGTCCACGATCTGGAGCTCGACCTCCGGCGCCTCCTCGGCGCAATACAGCATCACGATGCGGCTCGTCGTCGAGGCCGGGTGGCAATAGAGCTTCATGGGTGTCCTCCTTGCGGGTCGTCGGGCGCGCGCGGCGAGAGCTCGCCGTGGCCGATGCGCGAGATTACACCCGCCGACCGCACGGCGCCACGGCCGCGCGGGCTATGATTCCGTGGCAGTCCAGCCGTCGAGGAGCCCCGCATGACCGACATCGTCACTCTCCGCGAAGGCGCGGTGCAGCGCATCCGGCTGAACCGGCCCGACAAGAAGAACGCGATCACGACCGCGATGTACGCCGCGCTCGCCGACGCGATCGTGGCGGCGGACGCGGACCGGTCGGTGCGCGTCATGCTGCTCCACGGCGCCGGCGACGGTTTCACCGCCGGCAACGACCTGCACGATTTCCTGGCGAATCCGCCCCAGACCGAGGACCGGCCCGCGTTCCGCTTCCTCCACGCGATCAGCCACGCGGCCAAGCCGGTCGTCGCGGCGGTGCACGGCGCGGCGATCGGCATCGGCACCACCATGCTCGGCCATTGCGATCTCGTCTACGCGGCGGAAGGGACCCGCTTCCACCTGCCGTTCGTGAACCTGGGGCTGTGTCCCGAAGGCGCTTCCAGCGTGCTGCTGCCGCTCACGGCGGGCTACCAGCGCGCGGCGGAGCTGCTCATGCTCGCCGAGCCGTTCGACGCTGCGAAGGCGCGCGAGATCGGGCTGGTGACCGAGGTCGTCCCCGGATCGCAGCTCCTCGCGGCCGCAGCCGCGGCAGCGCAGCGGCTCGCGGCGAAGCCGCCGCAGTCGCTGCGGGTCACCAAAGAGCTCCTGAAGCGCGCGCTCATGCCGCAGATCGAGGCGGCGCTCGCCGCGGAGCTGCAGGCGTTCGCCGCGCGCCTCGCTTCCCCCGAGGCGAAGGAGGCCTTCACCGCGTTCTTCGAGAAGCGGCCGGCGGACTTCTCGAAGTACGACTGATTCGACGCGCGGCCGCGTTGCGCTCTCCATTCGCCTCCGACGCGCCGCGGGAGCGGTTCCTCGCGGGGACGCACGCCATGACGCCGGCGCTCATCGGCGTCGTCCCGTTCGGGGTGGTCACCGGCGTCGTGAGCATCGCCGGCGGGCTCACGCCGCTCGAGGCGATCGTGATGTCGGTCGTGACCTTCAGCGGCATCGTCCAGCTCGTGGCCGTCCAGCTCTACGCGGCCGGCGCGCCGCTCGCCGTGATCCTCGCCACCGTCGCGGTCCTGAGCCTGAGGCTCGTCATGTACAGCGTCGGGCTCGCCCCCTGGCTCGGGCATCTGCCGCTGCGCTGGAAGAGCGCCGTCGCTTACCTCCTCACGGATCACGCGTACGCGCTGTCGGTCGTGGAGTTCACGCACCATCCGCAGCGCGGCAACAAGCACTGGTACCTGCTCGGCACGGGCGTGCTCGCGTGGGTCGTCTGGCAGGGCTCGGTGGCGGTCGGGGTGTTCGTCGGCGCCCGGGTGCCGGCGCACTGGTCGCTCGACTTCGCGTTCGCGCTCACGTTCCTCGCGTTGCTCCGGCAGGTCGTGGTCGACCGGCCGACGCTCGGGGCGGCGCTGGTCGGCGGCGGCATGACGCTCGTGACCTACGCGATGCCGTTCCAGCTCGGCCTCGTCACCGCCGGCATCGTCGGCATCGCGGCCGGGATCGCCTGGCACGCGCTGGAGGGCCGATGGTCTGGGCGATGATCTTCGGCGCGGCGGCGATCACGTTTCTGCTGCGCTTCTCGTTCCTGGGCACCCTGAAGCCGGATGCGATCCCGCCGCGCGTTCGCGAGCTCCTACGGTTCGTCCCGCCGGCCGTGCTCGCGGCGATCGTGGTGCCGGCGCTCGCCATCCGCGACGGCTCGGTCCAGCTCGCGGTGAGCAACCCGCGCCCGGCCGCCGCGCTCGTCGCCCTGGTCGTCGCCTGGCTGACCCGCAGCGTGATCTGGACGATCGTGGCGGGGATGGCGGCGCTGTGGGTTGCGCAGTGGTGGCTCGCCTAAGGCATCCCGGCTGACCCGAAACGTCGCCCCGACTACCTGCCGGCCGCGGCGCGCTTCGGATACACGTGGTCCTGCTGGAACTCCCGCTGGACCGCGACGGCATCGGTCTCGAGCGACGGGTCCGCGAGGTCGGCCTTCAGGTAGTGCACCTGGAGGTAGTGCGCGAACTCGTGGGCGAGCGAATCGTCGAGCGTCCGGCCGAAACGCTTGTAGTAAGCCGCCTCGTCGATCAGGTAGATCTCGTTTCGCGCGGCCGAGTAGGCGTTGGCGAAGACATGCGGCCGGAACTGCCATTGCGGGCCGATCGCGTCCTGGAACTGGCGCAGCGGGGTGGTACTCTCGAAAAAGACCGCGGGAACGGGGATCTCCGGCCGCAGGGTAATGTTCATTCGGCGTGCCACCTCCGCCAGGATGAACTGCGGATCGAAGCGCAGCTTCGCCGGCTGGACGGTGCGGTCGGTCTCGCCCGCGGCGGCGGGCGTCAGGCACGCGGCCGTCGCGAGGATCGCAAACCAGCGGCAGAAACAGCGCATGACGTCTCCTTTTCCAACATCCACCTTCATGCTGCGAAGGCTAGGGAAAGGGATCGCGCCGGTAAGTGCGTATACGCACCTGGAACCGCGAGTCGGCTTGCGCCGCGGGGTGCTTGACGGACTAGGCCGGCCGGTCTAGCGTCGGCAGACGATGCCACCCGAAGGCAATACTCAGCCCTCCGCGCTTGGCCTGCGCGGGATCGCTCTGCTCGGAGGGCTCTCCACGGTCAGTCTGGAGGCGCTCGCACGCGAATGCGCGTGGCGGAACTTCGCGGCCGGGCAGCGCATCATCTCGCGCGACGCGAAGGACCGTGACGTCTACGTGGTCGTCTCGGGCCGCGCGCGTGTGACGACCTACTCGGCGGCGGGCCGGCAGGTGACCTTTCGCGACCTGGGTGCCGGCGAGTTCTTCGGCGACATCGCGGCGATCGACGGCGAGCCGCGCTCGGCCGACGTCGTCGCCCTCGAGAGCGCGCTCGTCGCA
>DATEDA010000092.1:0-4558 GCA_035286595.1 Burkholderiales bacterium
GCCCCACGGGCACAGCAGTAGCGGGACGGCCACCGGCGCGGCGGGCTTCTGCGCCAGCGAGGATGCCATCGGCAGCAGGGCGAGCCCAGCCACGCCGAGCAACATGCGACCGAACTTGTGCGCTTTCATAGTTCTCCTCCTTTGGGGTTGGATACCAGCACGGGTGCGGACTTTCGCAGCGCGACGCCGGCGAACAGCACGGCGGCGACGCCGCCGAACACGAACGTCGAATAGAGGGCTTCGGTGATCATCGCCCAGTACCCGAGGATGGTGAGCGCGTAGAACAGCACGCGCTCCGCGCCCGCGAGCGGGCGGCGGAAGTAGCCGAAGAGCGCGATCGACGTGGTCCACTGGATGAGCAGGATCTCCACGAGCGGCGGTACCACGCTCCAGCCGACGTCCGGGAACTCGAGCAGCTGCGGCCGGTAGACGAACGCGAACGGGATGATGAAGGTGCTCGCGGCGAGCTTCAGGGACTCCCTTGCGGTGTCCCAGAAGCTCGCGCCCGCGATCTTGGCGCCGGCCAGCGCCGCGACCGCGATCGGCGGGCTCAGCGCCGAGTACACCGCGAAGTAGAAGACGAAGTAGTGCGCGAGCAGCGCCTTCACTCCCAGCTGCTGCAGGAACGGCACGAGCGCGAGCGCCACCACGAGGTAGGCCACCGGCGTCGGCAGCCCCATGCCCAGGATCAGCGCCAGCACCGCGGCGCCGGCGAGCAGGATGAAGGAGCTGTCGGGCAGCACCGCGACGAGGAACGTTCCGAGGCGCCCGGAGAGATTGGTGGTGAGGAACGCCTGGCCGAGCGGCCCGATCGCGATCAGCAGCACCGCGAGCAGCGCCATCATCTCCAGGCCCTCCTCGAGCGCGAGCGCGAGCTGGCGCCCGCTCGGCCGGTGCCGGCCCTGGAACGCCGCCAGCACCAGCGCGATCAGGCAACCGGCGAATCCCGCCATCGAGGGCGAGTAGTAGTCGAGCAGCAGCCAGCACACGGCGACGAACGAGACCAGGAACGCCGGCAGCGTGCGCCACATGACCGCGGCATCGACCGGCTCCCTGAGCTTGGGCAGCCGGTGCCGGCGCGCGTACACCATCACCGCGATCGAGATTCCGGTCATGTAGAGCGCGCCCGGGATCACGGCCGCCTTCACGATGTCGATGTACTTCATCGACAGGAAGCTCGCGATGATGAACGCGGCCAGGCCGAGCACCGGCGGCATGATCTGGCCCGAGGTCGAGGCCGCCGCCTCGATCGCGCCCGCCATCGCCGGACTGTAGCCGTACTTCTTCATCATCGGGATGGTGAAGCGGCCGGTCAGCACGACGTTCGAGACCGCGACCCCCATGACCATCGAGACGATGCCGCTGCCGATCACCGCCGGGCCCGCGGCGCCGCCGGCGACGCGGTTGCCCATCGCCTTGCCCATCTCGATGATCGAGTGGAGCATGCCGATGCCGAACAGCACCGAGGCGTAGAGCACGAGGTAGTAGATGTCGTCCACCGCGGTCTGCGCGAACCAGAAGAAGCCCTGGGTGGTGCCCAGCCCGATGTAGTTCATGACGAAGTTCGGGTCGTACTCCGGATGCGTGAGCAGCGGGTGCGCGATCAGGTGACCGTAGAAGAAGTACACGATCGCGAGCATGACGAAGAGCGTGAGGACCGGGCCCCAGTGCAGCCAGGTGAGGATCAGCACCCCGACCGTGAAGATCATGCCGACCGTCATGTCGAAGCGGTCGAAGAAGGGCGCGGCGACCTCCAACCGGGTGGCGCTGACGAGGATGTAGAGCCCGCCGCCCGCGGCCATCGCCAGCCCCGCGAGCGCGATCGCGAGCTTCGGCCAGAACAGCCGCGAACGGGCGTCCGCGACGCGCTCCTGCAGCGCGGCGCGCACGCTGATCAGTCCGGCGATCAGCATCACCGCGAACGTGAACGCGGCGTAGTGCTGGGAGGAGCTGCGGACGAAGCCGAACAGCGCCAGCGTGACGTAGACGGTCAGCGCCGCGCCGGCGATTCCGGTCACCCAGCGCAACCCGCTCGCCCAGATCTGCAGCGATGCCTGGTTCACCCCCCTCCTCCCCGGACGCCGTTCATGCCCCGCCGTCCGCCAGGGTGCGCGAGAGCCGGTCGGCCGCGCGCCGCAGATCGGGCAGGAAACGCTTCACGCCGGCGAGCGTGAGCCGCGCTTCGGCGGCCGAGATCGCCAGGCCCGCGCAGACCTGGCCGTCCCGCGCGCCGCGGACCGGGGCCGCGATGCACACCACCCCCGACATGAACTCCTCGTTGTCGGTCGAGTACCCCTGCCGGCGGATGCGCTTCAGCTCGTGCTTGAGGCGCCGCACGTCGGTGATCGTCGTCCGCGTGTAGCGGGCGAGCGCGCCGTTCGCGAGCAGGGCGTCGAGCGCCGCCTCCGCCAGCTCGCTGAGGAGGAGCTTCCCGATCGCCGTGCAATGGAGGGGCACCTCGCTGCCCGGCTCGAAGCGCAGGCCGAGCGGCCAGTGCGACTCCACGCGGTCGACGTAGACGACGTTTGTGCCGGCCATCACCCCGAGGTTGCAGGACTCGCCGGTCTTGCGCGCGAGGCCGGCGAGGATCGCGTGCCGCGCCCCCGCGCCTGCCCCGGCCCGCAGCACGTTGAGCCCGAGCCCGAGGAGGCGCCGGCCCTCGATGATGCGGCGCCGGCCGGGCTCGCGGCCCACGAACCCGAGCCTTTCGAGCGCCGTGACGATGCGGTGGGCGGTCGGCTGCGGCAGATCGAGGGCGGCGGCGATCTCGGCGATGGATATCGGCCGCTCGCGCTCCGCGACGACCTCGAGCACGCGCAGCGCCTTCGGGACCGCACCCGGCCCGTTCTTCTCGCGGCGCGCCGGGCTCATGCGGCGAACGACAGGTCGGTGCCCGCGAAGCGGATGCGCCCCTGCCCGATGTCCCGGCGCTCGGCGAGCCAGCGCACCAACTCGTACAGCGGCGTGGTCCGCGTGCGGCACCCCGGCACCGGATCGCGCAGCGCCGCGATCAGCGCCTCGTCGTAGAACGCGGCGAGCAGCACGTCTTCGTCGGCTGCGTGCGGGCCGAGCTTCGCGCGCAAGCGCGGGATCCAGGGCTCGATATGCTCGGCGGGACGCTCGGTGACGCATTCCTCGGGCCGGATGTTCGCGCGCTCGAGGAACTCGGCCGAGGGCGCGGCGGCGAGCCTGCCGTAGTAGCCGCGCGCGTACTTGCGCACCTCGTCGGGGATGGTCTTGTAGCGCTCACCCTGCACGACGTTGAGCACCGCCTGGGTGATGATGTATTGGGCGAACGGGCTGACCACGATCGGATAGCCGAGGTCCCGGCGCACGCGTGCGGCCTCCTCCATGATCTCCGGCAGCCGGTGCTCGAGCTTCATCACCTGGAGCTGGTAGCGCAGGTTGGAGATCATTCCGCCCGGGATCTGATGCTCGTAGAGCGCCGGGTCGTAGCGCGCCACTTCGCCGCGCGGCTTTTCCTCGCGCACGCACAGCCAGTTGAAGTAGCTCGAGGCCTCGTTCATCGCCGGCTCGTCGAGCCGGGACTTGAGCCCGAGCGCAAGGGCGCGCCGGCGGATCTCCTGCGTCGTGGGGAGCGAGGCGCCGTTGCCGAGCGGCTCGAGCGCCGTGTAGGCGTACTCGAACCCCGCCCGCATGGCGACCGAATAGACCTCCGGCGCGAGGCCCGACTGGCAGTGCGAATGCAGTTGCAGCGGGACGCCGCGCGCCGCCGCGACCACCGCCGGAAAGAGCGTGCGGCCGCGCTCCGGCGTCAGCAGCCCGGTCGGGTCCTTGATGCACATGTAGTCCACGCCGAGCGCGAGCAGCTCGCGGGTGCGTTCCGCGTAGTACTCGTCGGTGTGGACCGGGCTCAGCGTGTAGGTCATCCAGCCGTTGACCTTGATGCCGGCCGCCTTGCCGGCGCGCACCGAGGATTCGATGTTGCGGTTGTCATTGAGCGCGTCGTAGACGGTGAGGATCTTGACGCCGAGGCCCGCGAGCACGCGAGCATTGAGCTCGACGATGTCGTCGGGAAAGAGCTCGAATGTGTAGAGGCTCTGGCCGCGCGTCAGCGCGTCCACCGGAGTCTCGAGCCGCTGGCACAGGAACTGCACGCGGCGCCAGGGGTTCTCGCGCAGATAGCGCACGCAGACGTCGAACACCGCGCCGCCCAGCACGTTGATCACGTCGTAGCCGATGCGGTCGAGCGTGCCGAGGATCGGCGCCATCATGGCGGTCGTCATGCGCGTGGACCACAGGCACTGGTGCGCGTCGCGGAGCGTCACGTCCACGAAGCGCATCGTGCGCGCGGGCTTGCGGCGAACGCTCATGCGCGCGGATCGATCGCCAGGAGCGGCTGCGCGTACTCGACGGGCTCGGCGTTGCCGACCAGCACGTTCGTCACCACCCCGGTACAGCCGGCGGGAATCGAGTTCATGAGCTTCATGACCTCGATGACCCCGACGATCGTGTCGGGCTCGACGCGCGTGCCGGGCTCCACGAACGGCGGCGCGCCCGGCTCGGGAGCGCGGTAGAACGTGCCGACCATCGGCGC
>DATEDA010000093.1:0-2568 GCA_035286595.1 Burkholderiales bacterium
CTCGTCCTCGATCTCCTGGTCGCGCCGGCGCTTGAACGAGTGGTCGTACTCGCCCACCGTCATGCCCTCGCGGTCGCGCATCACCCCCGAGTCCTTGCCGCCGCGCGCCTCGTAGTGATCGATGAGGCGCCGGCACAGCGCCGGCTCGAACAGCCGGGGCACCACCAGCACCGGGGCCTGGAGCTCGGCGCGGCCTTCGGCAAGGCGCGGGCGCGCGGCAACCGCCTCCAGCGCCTGCGCGACGTGCTGCGCCGGATCCTGCGAGAAGGGGAGCACGGCGAGCACGCGCAGCCGCTCGTCGAGCACGAAGGTGCGCGGCAGGTAGCGCGGCGGCTCGCCTTCGGCGAGCGCCCCGTAGGCGCGGCTCACCGCGAGATCGAAATCCCAGAACCAGCGCAAGCCCGGCACGCGCTCGCGCACGCGCGCGAGGCGCTCGTCCGAAGGGTCGGTCGAGACGCCGAAGAACGCGGCGTTGTCGTCGTCGAAGACTTCGGGCCGCGCGAGGAAGCCGGCGAGCACCGCCGCCGAGAGCGGCTTGGCCGCCGAGCCGAACAGGCACAGCACGATCGTCCTGCCCGCCACCGACTCGAAGTGGTACTTCTCGTTGCTCGTCGAGCGCGCGGTGAACCACGGCGCCGGGTCGCCCGGGCGCAGGCTGCGTGACGCGGTGTCGGACATTTTCGACATGGGAGATCCGCCTCGATACCGTAGCATAATCGCAGCGTTCCCATCGGAGGACAAACGCTATGGCGGAGAAGGAAAGCAAGGGGAAGAAGGGCGGCGAGGGCGCGGAGACGCAGGCGGCGCAGCAGGCGCCGGAGGCGAAGCAGATCGGGCTGGGCGTGCGGCTGGTGCCGGCGGGCAACTCCGATCAGCCGGTGTTCGCCAACTACACGGTGCTGAACGCCGGTCCCGGCGTGGTGTTCGTCGACTTCGGCTTCCTCGAGCCGGCGATGCTCGCGGCGCTGCCGCGCGTCGCCGAGCGCGGCGGCAAGCTGCCGCAGACCATCAACGGGCGGCTGTCGGTGCGGGTGGCGCTGTCCGCGGACGCGGTGCGCAACCTCAAGCGCCAGCTCGCGCAGATCCGCTGAAGGCTCGCTGAGAGGCCGGCGCGCCTGGCAACGCCTGTCCACGACAACGTCGCGCTCAGCGGCGATCCGTCCATCGACGGGCTGGTGCAGGGCAGCTCGTGGACGTTCGACGGCGGGCCGCGCGAGCTTAAGTTCTCCTTTCACCGGCTCGTGGCTTTCGAGCCCGAGGAGACCTGGGGCGGCCTGGCCGGCCTGTCCGCAACGACGGCCGGGATCGCGGCGGCGCTGAACGAGTGGGCGAAGGTCGCGGAGATCGGCTTCGTGCAGGTCGGCGGCCCGCTCGACGGCGACCTGACCGGGGCGGACCTCTCGATCGCGCTCACCGGGACGCTGCTCCAGACCGAGGGCTACCTCGGCCTCGGGCTGTACCCGGACCCGGAGTTCGCCGATTTCCTCCTCGCGCTGGACGAGGACGACGACAGGACTACCTGGCCGCAGCCGGAGGGCGACATCGCGCTCGATCACTTGAGCGTGGGCGGGTTCGCGCCGGGAACCCAGGGCTACGCGACCGCCGTCCACGAAGTCGGCCACGCGCTCGGGCTGAAGCATCCTCACGACGACGGCAACAACGGCCGCCCGCTGCTTCCCGCCAGCCAGGACAGCTGGCGCTGGACCGTCATGTCGTACAACGACAATCCACTGGCGACATTGACGAGCGGCCATCAGGCAACGCCGATGCCGCTCGACATCCTCGCGATCCAGTACATCTACGGGGCGAATCTCTCCTGGCACATCGGCGACGACCTCTGGACGCTGGCGAACGACGGCGCGGTGAGGACGATCTGGGACGCCGGCGGCGACGACACCCTGAGCGCCGCGGCGCTCGGCGTCGGGGTGACGCTCGACCTGCGGCAGGGCGAGCTGAGCAGCATCGGCGCGATGACGCGCGTCGCCACGGCGTACGGCGAGGCGGCGCTCATCGAGAACGCGATCGGGGGCTCGGGGAACGACAAGCTGACGGGTAATCACGTCGCCAACCGCCTCGAAGGGCGCGCGGGAAACGACACGCTCGACGGCGGCGACGCCGACCTCGCCGCCGACACCCTGGCGGGCGGGCCGGGAAACGACGAGTACCGCATCCGCCCTTCCGACATCGCGCTGGAGAACCCCGGCGAAGGGGTCGATACCTGGGTCGAAAGCGTCGGCTCCGCGAGCTTCACTGTCCCCGAGAACTTCGAGAACGCGAGGCTTCAGGGCTGGAACATGCAGGTGATCGGCAACCCGGCGCCGAATCGCCTGACTGTTTCGGCGGGAGGACAGGACACGCTGCGCGGCCTGGCCGGCAACGACACGCTGGAGGGCGGAGCTGGCGACGACATCTACTACGTCGAGCAGACGGGCGACGTGGTGATCGAGGCGGCGAACAACGGTACCGACAAAGTGATCTTCCTCGCTGCGGGCGACTACGCGCTCGGCGCGAACGTCGAGCGCATGGATTTCTACGGCCATGGATTCATGGCCACGGGCAACGGCGCGA
>DATEDA010000094.1:0-8492 GCA_035286595.1 Burkholderiales bacterium
GCCCGAGGATGAGCAGCCGGCGGCCAAGGCGAGCAGCGCCACGGCGGCGACGGCGCGGGTCGGCTTCGAAATCGGCATGTTCGGCGGGCTCCGTCGGGATGTCCGGTATTCTCGCCGAGCGTCCGCCGGTGCGCCAACCGAACGGCGAGGGGCTGCTCGACCGGGTCTACGTCATCGATCGCGGTGCGGTAGCGGAGCGCGATCCTGCGGCAAGCGGCTGAGCGCACGCGATCAGCTCCTCCGCCGCGCGCCCCGCCCCGTCCACTCCGGTCAGCGCCGCCGCCACCGCGCGCGCTCCGCGCGCGTACGAAGGCCGGTCGAGCAAGGCTGCGAGCTCGGAGGCGAGCCGCCGCGCAGTCACCTTCCTGAACGGCAGCACGCGCGCCAAGCCGAGCGCGGCGGCGCGCCGCGCATTGTCCGGCTGGTCGAAGGCGACCGGCACGATCAGCTGCGGACGGCCCGCCCGGAGCGCCTGGGCGAGCGTCCCGATCCCGGCCTGGTGAACGACCGCCGCCGCGCGCGGAAACGCGCTGGAGTAGGGAAGGTAGGGGAACGCGCGCACGCCATCGGGCAATCCCGCCGGGGTGACGGGACCGGTCACCAGGATGGCGCGTCGTCCCAGCTCCCGCGCGGCTGCGGCGGCCTTGTCCCAGAAATCGCCTGCGATCCAGACCGCCGACGAGCCGAGCGCGAACACGATCGGCGGCTCGCCCTCGCCGAGGAAGTGCTCCAGGTCGTTGCGGATGTCCGCGTGCGGTGCCGCGCCGTCGTAGATCGGGGCGCCGCAGACGCGGACGTTGACCGGCCAGTCCGGCTGGGGCGCGGCGAGCTGCGGATCGAACAGGGCCAGGTTGAGGAGCGGCGAGAACTGCCCCTCGAACATCGCCGGCCGCTTCGGCGGCGGCAGCCCGAGCTCGCGGCGGAAATCGCGCAGCGGCGCCTCCCACGACCGGACGGTGAGCCTGAGCAGCTTGAACAGCAACCCGTATGGCGCGGGGCCCAGGGCGCGCAGCTTCCGGAGCCACGGCGCGCCGGCGATGACCGGCGGGTCGTAGGACGACATGAAGGTCAGCGGCGACAACGCGGTCGCGGCCCAAGGCAACCCCCGAAGCTCGGCAACCAGCGGCAGCGTCACGGTCAGCGGGTGGGAGATCAGCAGATCCGCTCCGTCCACTGCCCGCGAAAGATCCGCGTACGCGGGCCGGAGGTGCGGCATGACGAACTCGCGGATCAGGCGCTCCGGCCCGCGACGGGTGTCGAAGAGCCGCGTCACCAGGTCCTGGTAGTCGCCGATGTCGGAGGCGCGCGGGCGGACGGGTGCGAACTCGACGCCGGCCGCTTCGACCGGTGCGCGATGGTCTTCGGCGGCGGCGATCACCGCCTGGTGCCCGCGCTGGATCAGCGCGCGGGCAACGGCAAGATAGGGATGAAGATCACCCAGGGAGCCGGCAGTGGCGAAAAGAAAGCGGCTCAACCGGTTGTGCCCGCAGAAGCTTTCAGCTCACGGTAACGATTCGTCCCGACCGTGCCGACTACGCCCGACTCGAGATCTCCATCACGGCCCGCTCGTCGGGAAAGGGAATCCCCAGGAACTCGAGGTACATCGGAATCTGCGCGTCCAGCATGTGCTGGCCGTGGTGCACGCGCATCCCCCGCACTTGCGCCGCCTGGAGGAGCCGGGTCTCCCGCGGCTTCATGATGATGTCGCAGACCACCGTCTTCTCTGAAAGAACGGACGGGTCGAAGGGCATCGGGTCGTCCGGCCCGAGCCCGCAGGGCGTCGCGTTGATCGCGAAGTCGACCCGGTCGGGCGGCCCGTGAACGATCTGGAGCGGCGTCTTCGGGTAGTAGCGACCGAGCCGTTCGTGGATCGCCGCGGCGCGCTCCTTGTTCAGCTCGGTCAGGTAGAGACGGGCCACGCCCGCTTCCGCCAGCGCGGCGGCGATCGCGGAGCCCCCGCCGCCGACGCCCACGAGCCAGGCCGTGGCGCCTTTGACCGCATAGCCGCAAAGCTCGAGCCCGCGCACGAACCCGGCGCCGTCCACGATGTCGCCGAGCAGCTTGCCGTCCGGATCGAGACGGACCAGGTTGACGCTGCCCGACGCTTGCGCGCGCGGCGTCAACCGGTCGAGCATGGCCCCGACCGCCGGCTTGTACGGGATCGCGACCGTGATGCCGCGAAAGTTCCGGATCGTGCGCAGGCCCTGGAGGACGGCGGCGAGGCCTTCCGGCCCGACGTGCATCGGCACCCAAACGGCGTTCACGCCCAGCGCCGCAAACACCGCCTCCATGACCTCCGGGAGGCGCACCTGCGCGACCGGGTCGCCCGGGGTCGCGAAGATCAGGGTGTTGCCGTCGATCATCGCCTCGCCGTTGCCGAGGACCGCGCTCGCGTCACTGCTTCACCTTTCTTCTCGGCGGTTGCGCTGCAGGGCGGCCGGCTCCTGCGCATCGACGAAAACCATTGCGAGGCGGCACGGTACGGCTCCGCGGTTGAACCACGCGTGGTTCGTCCCCTGCTGGATGACGACGTCGCCCGCCTGCAGGCGGACTTCCGACTCGTCGAGCATCAGGTGGACTTCGCCCTCGAGCACGACGACGTAGTCGATCGTCCGCGTACGATGGATGTGCGGGTGGCGCGGCGGGTGCCCGGGCGCCACGTCGTCACCGATGCCGAAATCGCGCAGCACGGTCGCGTGATCGAGCATCCGACCGCCGTCCGGCGGGAACTCGGCGACGCGGAAGATCGTCCCGCCGCGCGGCGGCGGCACGCCTATCGCGCGCGCGGCGCGATCCTCGGACCGCGACACGTCCGCCGGCGCCTCGTCGGTCACCCACAGCAGCGTCGAGGCGTTGCCCGCCTCGCGCTGCCTGACGTTCGGCGCCGGCCCGTCGAAGAGGACCGCCGAGCGGCCGTCCGGTCGGTGCCCGGTGACGATGCGCCTGACCGGACGCGCCATTGCCTGGCTACCTCTTCTTCAGCGGCGGCAGCGTCTCCACCACTACCTGCTGCTGTTGATGACGACCTTGCGCCCGACGAGGCCGCCGGCAGGGTCCGGCACGCGACCCAGGAGTGGGTCCGTCAAGTACGTAGATCGGGTTCATCCCGGCAGGTCCTTGGAAGTCATCGAGTACGCGAGGCGATAGAGCCCCTCGACCGCGTCGGGTAGCGCGAGCTCGTCGCGGGCGACGGCCCTCACGGCATCGACATCGTACCCGCAGACCAGCAGTGCCCGGTCTGCGCGCGCGTCGCTCCCCCGGATCCTCTGCTCCGTCGTCTGCGGCGTCGAGGCCGCGGGCTGGCTCTCGAGGAGGTGGGCGCCGCTGAGGCCCCTGCGCCCGGGCAATCCCGGCAGCACCTCGGAGGAGAGCCGCTTCAAGAGTGCCCTGCCGCCGCGCGGCGGCGGCGAAAAGCGGATCGTCGCCAGGGCCTGGCCCAGCCCGCCACCGAAGCTCGCGCGCACGCGGCACAGGCTGCGGACCATGTTGCGGTGGTGCGGCATCATCTTGCGCGACCACGGGCTGGGATCGTTGAGCCGCTCGAGGTAGGGCCCGCTCATGATGGTGGAGAGCCGTGCGGTCTCGTACAGGACGAAATACGAAGGCTCGCCCGAGGCCGCGATCCAGCGCGAGCCGCGCAGGAAGCCCGGGATGCCCAGCCGCTCGGGCATGTGCTCGTGCGTGTGCCAGTCCTCCCATTCCGGGCGCATCTCGGGCGCGATGTCCCACCACATGGCGACGGCGGCGCGGCCCGGCATGCCTCAGCCCTTGTAGCGGGGGAGCCTGGGCAGGAACCGGCAGACGGCCACGGCTCTTGGAATTAACGACATTGCAAGTTAAATTTAACAGGATCGCCAATTCATGGCAACGCGCCGGGGCGGTCACCGCACGGCCCGAAAGAACTAGAAAGGACTAGAGTGCCGCCCATGACCGCCAAGGAAGCGCTGCCGGAACCGACCAATCCCCTCGGCGTCGACGGCATCGAGTTCATCGAGTACGCGACCTCGCAGCCCCAGGCGCTCGGCACCGTGCTCCAGACGATGGGGTTCATGCCGGTCGCGCGGCATCGCTCGCGCGAAGTGATGCTCTACCGCCAGGGCTCGATGAACCTCATCGTCAACGCCCACCCGGACGCGCTCCCCGGGCTCGCCGCCCCGACCGCGGTTCCGGAACTGAAGGCGGTCGCGCTGCGGGTGCGCGACGCCGCCTACGCCTGGCGCCGCGCGCAGGAGCTCGGCGCGTGGGAGATGCCCATCCGGGCCTCGGCGATGGAACTGAACATCCCGGGCATTCACGGGGCGGCCGACACGTTGATCTACTTCGTCGACCGCTACAAGGACTTCTCGATCTACGACGTCGACTTCGTTCCCCTGCCCGGCGTCGCGCCGCGCCCGCCCGCGCTCGCCGGCCTGCACTATTTCGGCGTGGTCCAGACCATCGGCCCCGACCGGACGGCGGACTGGGTGGACTTCTACCGCACCCTGCTCGACTTCTCGGTGCTGCCGACCGGGCAGTACTTCGGCATCCTCCCGAAGGGCACGCTGCTCGAGAGCCCGTGCCACAAGTTTTACCTGCAGCTCCTCGAGCCCCCGCCGGCTTCCGAGGACATCGTCTGGACCGAAGGCCTGCTCCGCATCGGGCTCGGCGCGCCGGACGTGCTCGCCGCTACCCGCGCGCTCAAGAGTCGCGGCGTGGTGTTCGTGGACCGCGGCGCGGTGCAGACGAGCGAGAAAGGCGCGTTGACCCAGGTCTATCTCGGCGGCGTGACCTTCGAGCTCGTCGTCAGCCATTTGCAGCCGTGAATCTCGATCACTTCGGGATGGACACTATCACGCTCGCCGGGGCGCTGGAGGGGAAGCTCCGCGCGGTGCGCGACGCGGGCTTCGCCCAGGTCATGCTCTCGGCGCGCGACGTCGTCGGGCACCCCGACGGCGAAGCCGCCGCAGTCGCGGCCGTACGCGAGAGCGGCCTGCGCGTCACCGGATTCCAGGTGCTGCGGGACTTCGAGGGGCTGGCGGGCCACCTGCACGCCTACAAGGTCGACGTCGCCAAGGCCATGCTCGGGATGTGCCGCGACCTGGGCTCGGAGCTCCTTCTCGTGTGCTCGTCGACCCTGACCCACGGCAGCGGCGACCCGGAGCTCGTCGTGCGCGACCTGCGCAAGCTCGCGATGCTGGCGGTGCCCCTCGGCATCCGCATCGCCTATGAGGCGCTGTCGTGGGGGAAGCACGTCAACGAGTACCCGCAGGCCTGGGACCTCGTGGAGCGCGCCGATCGCGCCAATCTCGGCCTCGCGCTCGACTCGTTCCACGCGCTGGCCACCGGCGCCGCGCTCGACGGCCTCGAGGGGCTCGACCCCGCCAAGGTCTTTCTCGTCCAGCTCGCGGACTTCATGTGGCAGGAGATCCGCTCGCCCGAGGAGCGCATCAACACCGCGCGGCACTTCCGGGTGTTCCCCGGCGAGGGCGTGCACGGCGTGGAGGTCGCGGCGCTCGTCCGGCGGCTCGACGAAATGGGCTACCGCGGCGACTACAGCTTCGAGGTGTTCAACGACGACTACGTCCAGCTGCCGCTGCCGGTCGTGGCGCGGCGTGCACGGCAGTCGGTCAAGTGGCTCACGGACCAGGTGTCGCGCCGCAGCCTGCCGATCCGGCGCGCCGCCAAGCGCTAGGCTCAGCCCTTTTTCGTCTCGCGCACCATCTCGACCAGCGCCCGCAGCGCGGCCGTGTACGACCGC
The DNA here is from genome assembly GCA_035286595.1 of Burkholderiales bacterium. Lineage (GTDB taxonomy): Bacteria > Pseudomonadota > Gammaproteobacteria > Burkholderiales > SG8-39 > DATEDA01. Next base: position 5,738 of record DATEDA010000094.1, read on the forward strand.
CAGCCGAGGCCCTGGACGGTGCCCTTCACCGCCGGGGAGATGATCGAGTGATGCCGCCACTCCTCGCGCGCCGCGATGTTCGACATGTGCACCTCGACGACCGGGAACGGCATCGCCTTGATCGCGTCGTGCAGGGGAACGCTGTGCTGCGTGAGACCGGCGGGGTTCAGGAGCGCCCCGTCGGCATCGTCGATGTGCTTCTGCAGCGTGTCGACGAGCACGCCCTCGTGGTTGGACTGGACGATCACGAGCTCCGCCTTGAGCTCCTTCGCCAGCGCCTCGAGGCGCTGGTTGATCTCGGCGAGCGTCATCGTGCCGTAGATGTGCGGTTCGCGGCGGCCGAAGAGGTTCAGGTTAGGGCCATGCAGGATCAGGATTCGCATCGTCGGGTTCCGGTCGAAGGTCGTCGCTAGCGTACCATCTCAGCACTCCGGCTCGCCGGGCGCCGGATGCGGCGACGGCTCGAAGCCGAACCGCGGCGCCACTTCCGCGGCGCTGATCGAACCGAGCGGCACGCGTCGCTTCCCCAGCACGATCGCGAGCGCGGGACCCTTCCCGGCGGCGACCGATTCGATCGATTCGTCGTCCACCGGCCGGCCGTCGACCACGGCGATCTTCTCGAGCAGCGCCGGCAGATCGCGGTCGAGCGCGACGCCCGGCCCGAGGTCGGTCTCGAAGACGACCTGGCCGCCATCGTCGATCCAGGCGCGCTTGATCGACGACGGCGCGGCGCCGGTGTGCGCCTCGATCGACTTCTGGTCGCCGCTGAGCCGGTAGACGAGCGGGGTGTAGTCGAGCGCGACGAACACCCGCTGCGGACCGTTCTGGAAGAACCACCGCCCCGCCGCGTCGGGCTGGTAGTTGCGGCCGATGAAATCGACGACCGCCTGATTCGAGATGCGGTCGAACACCGGCTCACCCGCCGCCTCGGCGCGCGACTTCACCAGCCAGTTCCCGCGCCGGTCGAGCTTCAGCCAGCCGAACACGTCCGGCACGTTCGGCCACTTCTGCATCGCGCGGATGACGATCTCGTCCATGGTGTCGAAGCGTAGCTGGGCGCCCCGGCTACAATGTTGCACAAATATTACAACCCGCCGCGCCCATGCCCCAGCCCGCGTTTCCGAGCCGCGGCCGATCGCGTTGACCGCGACCGCGCTCGCGCTGGTCCTCACCGCCGCGGCGGCGCACGCGAGCTGGAACTACTTCCTGAAGACCGCGCGCGGCGGCACGGGCTTCATGACGCTCGTCGCGATGGTCGCGTCGGTGCTGTGGGCGCCGCTCGCCGCCGGCCAGTGGATCCTGCAGGGCTATGTCTTCCAGCCCGTCCACCTCGTGCCGATCCTCGCGAGCGCGGCGATCCACACCGCCTACTTCGTGCTGCTCGACCGGGGCTACCGGCACGGCGATCTCTCAGTGGTCTATCCGCTCGCGCGCGCGACTGGTCCGATCCTCACGATCGTCGCCGCGATCGCTCTTCTCGGCGAGCGGCCGGGGCCGCTCGCGCTCGTCGGCGCGGCGCTCGTCATTCTCGGGGCCTACCTCCTGACCGGGAATCCGCTGCGCCTGTTCTCGCGCGACCGGCCGCGCGGTGCGGGCTTCGCGCTCCTCACCGGTTGCACGATCGCGCTCTATACCGTGGTCGACAAGATCGCGGTGAGCCACTACCTCATCCCGCCGATCGTCTTCGACTGGTGCTGCCTCACCGCGCGGCTGTTCATGCTGTGGCCGATCGCGCTCCGCGAATCGCCGGCGGCCCTCGGTCAGTCGTGGCGGATCGATCGGCGCGCGATCGTGCTGGTCGCGATCCTCTCGCCGCTCGCCTACATCCTGGTGCTCACGGCGATGGTCTTCACACCGGTGAGCTACGTCGCGCCGGCGCGCGAGGTGAGCATTCTCTTCGCGGCGCTCCTGGGCATGCACTTCCTGAAGGAGAAGGATCCGGTGCGGCGACTGCTCGCCGCCGGCGCGATCGTGCTCGGCATCGTCGGGCTCGCGCTGGGCTGACGGACGCTCAGCCCGCGAGGCCTGCCGCGAACTTCGGATAGGTCTCCGCGATCTCCCCGCGGATCTTGCCGCGGATCAACTGCAGCATCCGCGGCTCGGGCTCCGGGGTCGTCGGCACCAGCGCCGGCCGATCGAACTCGAACCCGGTGCCGTCGACGACCTCCTCGACCGTGTGCCCCGGGTGCACGCTCTCGAGCGCAAACCGCTTGCGCGGCCGGTCGAACCCGAACAGCGCGAGACCCGTCAGCAGCTTCCACGGCCCGCCCGGCCGGTAGACGCCGGCCGGGCTCGTGCCCGGCGCGCTCACGAAGTCCACCTTCGGCACCAGCACGCGCGGCGTGTGCTCCTCGCGGAACAGGATCACCCGCGGCACGAGGAAGTACAGTTGTGCCGATCCATACGAGCCGGGCCAGCGCACTTCGGTCCGCGGGTATTCGCCCGCCCCGACGAGGTTGATGTTCGCCTCGCCGTCGATCTGTCCGCCGCCGAGGAAGAACGCGTCGACGCGGCCCTGCGCGGCGCGGTCGAAGAGCTCCACTCCACCGTTGGTGAGGTCGCTGTACTCGCGCGAGCCGAGGATCGTCACGCGCATCTCGCCGCCCGAGAGCTCCCGCGCGAGGAGCGCGCCCGACCCCGGGATCGGCGAGGCGTTGCCGATCACGACGTTGCGGCAGCCCGCGAGGAGTCGCGCGATCGTGGCGATGAGCAACTCGGAAGGCGACGCGCTCACACGCTTACGCTGCGGTCGGCT
>DATEDA010000095.1:0-19251 GCA_035286595.1 Burkholderiales bacterium
TGTCGAGCACGAGGCGGCGGTAGCCGATCCCGCGCGCGGCCTCGATCACCTGCAGCGCCAGCGCACCGCCCAGCCCGTGGCCGCGCGCTGCCGGACGGACGTAGAGCCGCTTGACCTCCCCGGTCGTCGCGTCGAAGCGGCGCAACCCGATGCACCCCACCGCCGCTACGCCGTCGCCGGCGAGCAGCAGCCGGCCGTCGGGCGGAGCGTACTTCCCGGGGAGCGTCGCGAGCTCCTCGTCGAACCCCTGGAAGCAGAGGTCGACGCCCAGCCAGTCCGCGTACTCCCGGAAGAGCACGCGCACGGCTGCGAGCTCGCCGGGCGTCGCGGCGCCGCCGATCGCGTACGGCGGCGAACGCATCACTTGTTGTGCGCCCGCATGAGCCGCGCGGTCTCCACCGCCCAGCTGTCGCCGGAGGCCTCGAGCGCCGCGATGATCCGCTCGCGCTCGACCGGAAGCTTCTCCTGCGACAGCTTGAAGCGCGCATCGAGCCGCGTCACGTCGATCACGAACGAGACGATCGCGCCCAGCATCTTGTCCATGTAGTCGCGCGGCAGCCCGGGAAAGCGCGCCAGGTACTCGGGGTCGTGGAGCGCGACGAGCTTCGCCTGCTGGGCGTGCTTCTCGTCCCGATCCTCGACGAGCCGCGGCACGCCGTAGGCATGCACCGCCGCGTAGTTCCAGGTCGGGACCGTCTCCGCGCGCTCGTAGTGGCGCGGGGACACGTACGCGTGCGGCTCGGCGAAGATGACCATGACTTCGGCCCCGGGCGCGAAATCGCGCCACTGAGGATTCGCCTTCGCGAGATGGGCGAGCAGCCGCACCTGCCCGCCGTCCCGTTCGACGACCACCGGCAGGTGCGTCGCGCGCAGGCCCGCCGCCCCATGAGTCACGAGCGCAGCGAACGAGTGCGCCTGCATGAACGCGACGAGCGTGGCCTGGTCATCGACGCGATTGTGGCGGGGCGCGTACATCACCCGCCCTGGCACTCGCGCACGTCGCTCCCCGGAAACCCGTCCTTCAGGTCGGCGAAGCGAAGTCGCACCGCTCCGGGCGCGTCCCAGAGCTGGACGTACACGCGGCCGCTCGCGCCCTCCCGCGGCGCCACCTGGACGCCGCCGACCCCGCGCTTCCGCAGGGTCTCGGCGCGGTTGTTGGCCGCTTCCTCGCTGCGGAACACGCCGAGCGAGATCGCGTTGCGCCACGCCGGTTCGTCGTTGACCAGCGAGGAGTCCTCGATACCCTGCTTCCTCAGCTCCGCGATGCGCTGGGACGCGCTCTGGCGGGTGGCGAGCGGCGGGATGTAGACCCACCACCGGGCGGGATCGTCGACGCGACGCTGGATCTTCAGGCCGGAGCTGAGGCCGGCCGCGGCCTCTTCGGCCCGCGGCACGTCGCTCGCGGCGATCGGCCCGAGCTCGATGCAGGGCCCGCCGCGGCGGGAAGCGGCGAGGCGCGCGAGCTCCTCGGGCGGGATGACCCGGATGCGATCGGGCTGCAGCTGGTGGGCGACCGGATCCGCGCTGGGCGAGACGCCATGGGCGACGTAGTAGCGGTACGCGAGGAACGCGACGTTCGCGAACACGAGCAGCAGGAACGCGATCCTCATGCGGCGCTTCGCAGACTGACTTCGGCGGAATGGAAGCGCTCGACGCCGCCGCGCGTCGCGACGAGGAGCGCGCCATCCTCGGCGACCCCGGTCGCGGTGCCCTCGACCGTGCGCCGCGGCGGCACGAGCAGCCGCACGCGGCGGCCATGATAGGCGTGATGCCGCAGCCATTCGTCGCGAAACGCGCCGAACCCCTGCCCCGCGAAGACCGGCAGCGCGTCGGCCAGCGCGGCGAGGAGCTCGCCGAGGAGGCGGTTGCGGGATGGCGCCGCCTCGCGCGCGAGGTCGGCGACCGGCTGTCCGATCGACCGCCTCGCGTTCTCGGGGACCCGCACGTTCACGCCGATCCCGATCACCGCGGTAGTGGGGCCGAGCGCGTCGCCGGCGAGCTCGATGAGGATGCCGCCGAGCTTGCCGTCGCCGCGGACGAGATCGTTGGGCCACTTCAGCGCCACCTCGTCCAGGCCGAGCGCCCGGAAGGCGCGGATGCAGGCGACGCCGGCGGCGAGCGACAGTCCGCCGAGCGCCGCGGCGCCACGGTCGAACCGCCACAGCAGCGAGAAGGTCACGCTCGTCCCCAGCCCCGAGTACCAGCTCGCGCCGCGCCGGCCGCGGCCGGCGCGCTGAAGCTCGCACGCCAGTGCCGTGCCCGACGGCGCCCCCGCTGCCGCGCGCGCAGCGAGCTCGCTGTTGGTCGAGTCGCATTCATCGAGGAGCTGGAGGCGGAGACCGGCGTGGCGGCGCCCGAGACGGCGTCCGATCGCGTCCGCGTCGAGGGCATCGAACGGCAGCCGCAGGCGATAGCCCCGCCCGCGAACCCCGAACACCTTGAGGCCGCGCGCCTCGAGCTCGCGCACCGCGCGCCAGACCATCGATCGCGAGAGCCCCAGCGCGGCGCCGATCTCGGCGCCCGAGCGGAACCGCTCCTCCGTGAGGAGCCTGAGGACGGCAAAGCTCGAGGTGCGCACGGTCGCACGACTGAGGACAGGAACAGCGGTTGATACTAGCAGGGTCCCGCGGGCCGGGCGCGTCTAGCGCAGCGACTGCGCGATGCGGTGCAGGCCCTCGAGCACGAGATTCTCGTGCAGCCGGAACGGGACGGTGAGCCGCGGCGCGAGCGCTTTCGCGGCGCCGCCGGAAAGCAGGCACACGATCTCCGGATGGGTCGCGTGCTGCAGCCGGTACAGCCGCTCGACTGCGCCCGCGAGCGCGTGCTGGCAGCCGCTGACGATGGCGTCGACCGTCTGCTGCGGATGGTCCACGTACTGCCCGTCCGCGTCGGGAAGAGCCGCGGTCCCCTCGTGCAGCGACCGGATCATGAGGCCCACGCCGGGCAGGATCACGCCGCCGGTGAATGCGCCGCCGGCATCGACGAAGTCGATCGTGGTCGCGGTCCCGCACACCACCACGAGCACGGCGTGCGCGCCGACGAGCGAGCGCGCGCCGATCATTGCCGCCCAGCGGTCCGAGCCGAGCTGCTCGGGGTTGCGGTAGCCGTTTCGCACCCCGCACTGCTCGGGCTGCGCCAGGAGCCAGTGCACGGGCGGAGCATCGGGCCAGGTCTCGAGCACGCGGATGATCGTCGACCGCACCCGCGTGCCGGCGACGTTGGAGATCACGACGTGCTGCGGCGCGCGCAGCCGCCGCCACGCCGCGGCGAGCTCGGGGATCTCCGCGAGCAGCGCGTGGCCCGACTCGAGGCAATGGTCGGCCGCCGCGCCCGACGCGGCCGCGCGGTAGCGGCCCCACTTGACGAACGTGTTGCCGATGTCGATGAGCAGGTTGTACGGGACGGTGGCCATTCGTCGGTTTCGCCGTCGGCGCGCGAGTGTACCGCGTGCCTAGAGCGGGTCGAGCGGGAAGACTGGCCGCCGCAGCTTCTCGTACCGGTAGACCGCCAGGTCGGCGTTCGTCACGCCCTCCCCCTGGCACTCGACGATGTGCGAGGCGATCGGCTTGAACCCGGCGCGGTAGTGGATGCGGGACTTGAGCATGATGTAGCGGACCCGGGTCGGCTCGATGCCGCAGTGACGGAAGATCACGAGGTCGAACGGCTCGTGGTGCCGCTCGGTCACGACGATGCGCGCGCGGCCGGTGTCGAGCACGGCGGTGCGGCCGAGATGGGAGCGCACGCCGGTGTACATCGGCCCGGCGAACACGATCTCGCCGTCGGTGATCGCGGCCACGCGGCCGGCGAGCTCGAGCGGCCGGCCGGCGAGCCCGATCGAGGGCATGTCGGTCTTGCCGCCGAGCGCGAGCGTCACGTTCGCGCCCACGCCCGCCTCGACCATCTGCGCCACCGCCTGCGGGTCCCGGATCGGCGCGATCGCGACGTCGTCGAGGCCCTGGCGCACGATCTCCCCGACCACCTTCATCACGTCCTGCGCGCCGCCGGAGCCGCAGTTGTCGCAGTGGTCGACGAGGAGCACCGGCCCGGCGGGATGCTGTTCCCCGAGCCGTTTCGCCCGCGCGACCGACTCCGCGAGGGGCGCAGGGCGGTAGACGTACTCCTGTCGGCGGTCCCACGCGATCTTCAGCATCGCGTCGCAGACGGCCTGCGCCGCCGCGATTCCCCCACGGCGGGCATCACCGACGACCACCGCGGAGCAACCCGTGTACGGCGTGTCCGCATGGGCGAAGGCCGGCAGCAGCGTCGCGGCGAGGACGCGGCCCTCGCGTTCGGCCTCGCGCGCCAGCGCGACGATGTCGCCCGACGGCCCGTCCTCGGGCGCGTGGCGCATGATCGACGGGATCAGCGGCAGCCAGCCCCAGGCCATCACCGGCGCCACCTCGCCGCGCAAGCTTCGCGCGAGGATCTCGCCCGCGAGCCGGCCCGCCTCGTACATGTCGACGTGCGGGTAGGTCTTGTAGCCGGTGATCACGGTTGCGGCTGCGACCGTCTCCGGCGAGAGGTTCGTGTGGTAGTCGAACGTCACCGCGAGCGGGACCTGCGGCGCGATGCGGCGCACGCGGCGCAGGATCTCGCCCTCGGCGTCGTCCGCGCCCTCGACCACCATCGCGCCGTGAAGGTCGAGCAGCACCGCGTCGCAGCCGCGCCGCACCGCGTCTTCCACGGGGCGCACCAGCGCCTCGAACGTTTCCCGCGAGGCCCGGTTCGAGGGCCAGGACTCGGCGGCGATCGGCGTGACGGCTTCCGCGCCCTCCCGCACGGCGACGTCGAGAAAGGCGGCGAACGGGGAGTTGGTGCCCGTGAGCGCGCGGCTCGCGTCCTCGCCGTGAAGCGGCCCGTTTCCGTGCCCGAACGCCGCGAGCGGCGTCCCGATGGGCGAGAACGTGTTCGTCTCGTGCTTGATCTGGGCGATGACGAAGCGCTTGGCCAAGGTTCGGGCCCGGACCTGCGGAGGGTCGAGCGCGACGGATTGTCGGTCATGCCCTCGAAATTGGAAAGACAATCGTCCGATCAGTTAGCGGCTACTTTTCACAGGTCTATGAGATAGATGATTTTTTTCTGTCGTTCCCCTCTTGACCAGTCAAATGAGAATAGTTATCGTTCACTGGAATGCCGCCCCGGTCTCCAGGCCCCCCGAGCCCCGTCCCGAGTCCCGAGCCCACCGCTCCGGTCGCCTCTCCCACGCGCCGGATCCGGAGCGAACAGCTCCTCGGCGGGGGCAACGAGCTCGTGATCGAGCACCACGGGCGCGAGTACCGGCTGCGCGTCACGCAGAACGGGAAGCTGATCCTGACCGCGTGACTCCCCGCGCGTCGCGCCGCGACCCGCCCCCGCCCAGCCAGGCCCGCCGGGCCCAGCCAGCAAGCCGTCTCAGGAGAACTGGCTGTGAACTCAAGCGCCAAGCCCGAGCTCGATCCGGAACTGAGCCGCGCCGAGATCGTCCTCGGCGCGGCGCTGTATCTCATGACCGCGTACCACCGCACGCCCTGCCCGCGCATTGCCGCGTGCGTCGCCGCGCACCTCGAGTGCCTCGCCCGCCATCCGCAAGTCGACCCCATGATCCGCGAGGTCTGCGCCAGCATGTGCGACGAGTGGCACGGTGCGGCGCTGGCCCCGCGCCCACGCGTGAACGTTCACTGACCAGGGCGGGCGCGTGGCAGCCATCGCTACCCGAGACCCCACCCTGCAGGCGCCGCGGAACGCGCGCCGGCGGCGACTCCGCACGCAAGCGCCGAGCCGGCGGCGCGGGAGCGGGATCACCATTCGTACTTGTACCCCACCCCGTAGACCGAGTGGATGATCTCCCGCTCGGGCAGCGCGTCGGCGATCTTCTTCCGCAGCTTCTTCACGTGGCTGTCGACCGTCCGGTCCGAGACCACCCGTTCGTCGCGGTACATCGCGTCCATCAGCTGGTCGCGCGAGTAGATCCGCCCGGGCCGCGCCGCCAGCACCTTGAGCAGCTGGAACTCCACGGCCGTCAGCTCCAGGTCCTTCCCGCCGATGCTCGCCTGGAGCCCGGCCTCGTCGAGCGCGAGGCCGGTCTCCGCGGGTGCGTCCTTGCGCTTCGCGCGCCGCAGCACCGCTTTCACCCGCGCCACCACCTCGCGCGGGCTGAAGGGCTTGCAGATGTAGTCGTCGGCGCCGAGCTCGAGCCCGAGCAGCCGGTCGATCTCCTCGACGCGGGCGGTCACCATGACGATCGACGCATCCGAGAACGCGCGGAGCGCCTTGCAGACGTCGAGCCCGCTCTTGCCCGGCAGCATCAGGTCGAGCAGCACGAGGTCGGCGCCGTGCCCGCGCATCCAGTCCTCGACCGCGTCGCCCCGGTCGAGGAGAAACACCTCGTAGCCTTCCTGCACGAGGTAGTCGCGCAGGAGCTCGGCGAGCTTCTGCTCGTCCTCGACGACGAGGATGCGGTCAGCCATGGGCGCCGCGCGCTGCCATGGCCGGGAACGAGATCTCCCACCACAGCCCGCCCAGCGGGCTCGCGCGAGCGACGAGCTTGCCGTCGTGCGCCTCCACGATGGCGCTGGCGATCGCGAGCCCGAGCCCGGAGCCGCCGCCGGCGCGGTTGCGCGAGACATCGACGCGGAAGAGGCGTTCGGTGAGCCGCGGCAGGTCCGCCTCCGGCACCCCGGGGCTCGAATCCTGCCAATCGACCACCACGCGGTCACCGGTTCGCCGCAGCGCGATCGCGAGCCGGCCCGGTGCATCCGTGTACCGCAGGGTGTTCTGCATCAGGTTGCCGAAGACCTGCCCGAGCCGCGTCCCGTCGCCGAGGATGCGCGCGTCGCGCTCGAGCCGCAGGTCCACCTGAAGGCCGCGCTCGGCGAGCGCGCGTCGCTGCGCGTCGACGATGTCCTCGATCGACTCGGCAAGGTCGAGCGGCTCCTTGTGATGGTCGAGCGCACCCAGGTCGGAGAGCGAGAGGAGATGCAGGTCCTCGACGAGCCGGGCGAGCTGCGCCACCTCCTGGGCGAGCGAGCCGAGGCTCGCCTGCCCGAGCGGCCGTACGCCGTCCTGCAGCGCCTCGATCTCGCCGCGCAGCACGGCGAGCGGCGTCCGCAGCTCGTGGGCGATGTCCGCGATCCACTGCTGCCGCGCGCGGCGGTTCGCAGCGAGCGTCGCGGCGAGGTCGTTGAAGTCGCGCGCGAGCTGCGCGAGCTCGTCGTGGCCGGCGGCCTCGAGCCGCACGTCGTAGTCGCCCTGAATGAGCGCGGCGGTCCCGCGCGCGAGCGCGCGCGTGCGCCGTGTGAGCCAGTGCGCGAGCCCGGCGCCGAGCGCGAGCGCGACGACGAGCATGCCGAGTGCGATCGCCGCGAACCGCAGATTCTGCTGCTCGGAGAGCGCCCGTTCGATCGCCACGACGCGCTGCGGCCGCGGGATATACCCGAGATACCCGACGACGCGCCCGTCCCATTCGATCGGCTTGAGGACTGCGTCCGGCGCGAGCTCCGCACGCCCGATCAGGAGCCGGCGCGCGGCGTCGAACAGCAGCAGCCGCAGGTCGAACGTGAGCGGGTACTCCCCCGCCGGCGCCGGCACCTGAGCGGGCGGCCGCTCGCCTTCCGTGCCGGCCGGGCGGCGCGACGAGCGCGGCACGCCGAGCGCATCGCGCGTGAAGTCGCTCCACCGGACGCGGTCGTCGACGAGCCAGCCCCACCCCCGCTCGCGTCCGTAGCCCGCGGCGAGCGTGGCGACGAGCCCGTCGAGGCGCCCTTGGTCGGTCCGGTAGATGTATTCGACCAGGCCACGGTCGAAGCTCCAGCTGAAGAGGAGATACGCCGCCACGGCGAGCGCCGCGTTCGCGCCGGCGATCGCGAGGAACAGCTTGACCCGCAGGCGGTCGAACCGCGAGCGCCGGCCCGGCGGCGTGCCTGGCGGTGCCGCCGGCGCTCCGATCGCCGGCACATCCCTGGTATCGTCCTTCACGCTGCGAAGCCTACCCCCGAATCGCGCAAGCTTTGTGGACGGCCGGACCGTCGCAATTCGTTGCATCTGGGCGCCCGCTTGCACAAATTTTCCTCAATCGTTCCTCAGTCTCAAGCGACACTTCCGGGCCATGGACATGGACACGATTGAGGTCCCCACCCGGCCCGAGGTCGCGCCGGCCGCCCGGCGGGCCCGCCCCGCCCGGATCCGGTTCGGCCGCCTCGCCATCCTGCTCGCCTTCGGCGCGGCGCTCGTCGTGGGCGGTTACTACGCGTGGCGCACGTGGCTGGCAGGCGGCACCCCAGCCGGCGAGTACCTGACCGCGGTCGTCCAGCGCGGCGACGTCGAAGACACCGTGAGCGCCACCGGGACCCTCCAGCCCCGCGACTTCGTCGACGTCGGCACGCAGGTGTCGGGGCAGCTCAAGGTGGTGAACGTGCAGATCGGCCAGACCGTCAAGGCCGGCGATCTGCTCGCCGAGATCGACCCGACGGTCTACCGCACCCGCGTGGACGCCGGGCGCGCGCAGCTTCGCAACCTCCAGGCGCTCCTCGTCGACCGCCAGGCGCAGCTCGAGCTCGCCCGGCAGCAGTTCGCGCGGCAGGAGAACCTGATGCGCGAGGACGCGACGACCGCCGAGGCGTTCCACCAGGCCGAGGCGGCGGCGCGCTCTGCGGCCGCGCAGATCGACGCGATCAAGGCGCAGATCCAGCAGACCGAGTCGACGCTGCGCGGCGACGAGGCGAACCTCGGCTACACCAAGATCTACGCCCCGATGTCGGGGACGGTCGTCTCGCAGGCGGTGAAGCAGGGCCAGACGCTCAACGCGAACCAGCAGGCGCCGATCGTCCTGCGGATCGCGGATCTCTCGACGATGACCGTGGAAACGCAGGTGTCGGAGGCCGACGTCTCGCGGCTGCGGATCGGCATGGACGTCTACTTCACCACGCTGGGCGGCAGCGACCGCCGCTGGTACGGCAAGCTCCGCCAGATCATGCCGACGCCCAAGGTCGTCAACAACGTGGTGCTCTACGACTCGCTGTTCGACGTCCCGAACCCCAACCGGGACCTGATGACGCAGATGACCGCGCAGGTGTTCTTCGTCGTGGCGGGGGCGAAGGACACGGTCTTCGCGCCGGTCGCGGCGCTGCGCCCCGTCGGCCGGTCCGGCCGCGGGCCGCCGGCCGGGGGGGCGCGCGAGGCCGCCGATCCGAAGGCGACCGACGCGCGCAAGGGCGCGCCGCGCGTTTCCGCGGCGCTGGATCCGCGCGCGCTATTCGCGAACGGGCGCGCGCTGGTGAGCGTCGTTGCGGACGACGGGACCGTCGCGGACCGCGAGGTCCAGGTCGGCGCGATGAACCGCGTCTCGGCGCAGATCCTCGCCGGGCTCGAGCCGGGCGAGCGGGTCGCGATCGGCTCGCGTCCCGGGGCTGCTCGGGCGCGGCCCGCGACCCTGCCTCCGGGAACGCCGCGGCTCCGGTGACATGAAGCCCGAGCTCGCCATCGGCCCGCTCGCCCGACCGCCGCTCGCGCCGGCGATCGAGCTCGAGGGCGTGACCAAGACCTACCGCACCGGCGCGCTCGCCGTCGAGGTCCTCCACGGCATCTCGCTGGCGATCTACCCCGGCGAGTTCGTCGCCGTCATGGGCGCCTCGGGGTCGGGGAAGTCGACGCTCATGAACATCCTCGGATGCCTCGACCGCCCGACCAGCGGCACCTACCGCTTCATGGGCGAGGACGTATCGGGGCTCGGGCCCGACGAGCTCGCGCGGCTGCGGCGCGAGGCGTTCGGGTTCGTGTTCCAGAGCTACAACCTGATCGCCACCGCGACCGCGGCCGAGAACGTCGAGGTCCCGGCCATCTACTCGGGAATTCCGGGTCACGCGCGGCGCGACCGCGCGGCGACGCTGCTCGCGTCGCTCGGCCTGAGCGACCGGCTCGGCCACCGGCCGAGCGAGCTCTCGGGCGGGCAGCAGCAGCGGGTTTCGATCGCGCGCGCGCTCATGAACGGGGGCAGCATCATCCTCGCCGACGAGCCGACCGGCGCGCTCGACAGCGCGAGCGGCGAGGAGGTAATGCGCCTCCTGGAAGAGCTGTCGCAGCGCGGACACACGATCATCCTGATCACGCACGCCCGGGAGGTCGCACGCCACGCGCGCCGCATCATCGAGCTGAAGGACGGGCTGATCGTCGGCGACACCGGGCCGGGCCCGTCGGTGCCGGCGGCGCAGCCGACCGAGGCGTCGCGCACGGACGGCGGCGCACTCGTCACCGACGCGATCGAGGCGGCGAAGACGGCGGTGCGGGCGCTGCGCGCGAACCTGTTCCGGACGGTGCTCACGCTCCTCGGAATCGTCATCGGCGTCGCGTCGGTGATCGCGATGCTCGCGGTCGGGGACGGCGCCAAGCGCTCGGTGCTGGACCGGATCAGCGGGATGGGCACCAACCTGCTGATCGTCCGGCCGTGGTCGCCCACGCAGCGGGGCTACGGCGCGGGCGGCGCCATCGCGACGCTGGTTCCGGCCGACGCGGAAGCGATTGCCGAGCTGCCGAACGTGCTGGTCGCGGTGCCGGAGCTCTCCGGGAGCGTCACCATCCGCTATGGCACCTCCGACTACCAGACCTCGGCGAGCGCCACGACCGCCAACTATCCGCTCGCGCGCAACTGGTCGGCCGTGCAGGGGACGTTCTTCCCGCCGTCGGACGTGCGCACCTACAGCACGGTGATCGTGCTCGGCCGGACCGTCGCCGACGCGATCTTCCCTCCCGATGTCGACCCGGTAGGCAAGCACGTGCTGGTCAACAACGTCGTATTCCAGGTCGTCGGCGTGATGGCGGCGCGCGGCGCCTCGCCATGGGGCACCGACCAGGACGACATCGCGTTCGTGCCGCTCACGACCGGCAGCCTCCGGCTCTTCGGACAGCGGCACGTCCGCCTGATCACCGTTGGAGTCGAGGACGTCGCGCGCATCGACGCCACCCAGGACGAGGTGAACGCGCTGCTGCTCGCCCGCCATCGCACGACCGACTTCCAGATCCGCAACATGGCGTCGATCATCGAGACCGCCACGGAGACGCAGAACACGCTGACGATCCTGCTCGGCTCGATCGCCGCGATCGCGCTGCTCGTGGGCGGCATCGGCGTCATGAACATCATGCTGGTGAGCGTGACCGAGCGCACGCGCGAGATCGGCATCCGCATGGCCACCGGTGCGCGGATGCGCAACATCCTGCAGCAGTTCCTGACCGAGGCGCTGGTGGTGTCGCTGATCGGCGGCCTGATCGGCGTCGCCGTCGGGCTCGCGGCGGCGGCGATCATCGCGGCCTTCGGCACACCGATCGAGTACTCGGCCGGACCGGTGCTGCTCGCTTTCGGGTGCGCGTTCGCGACCGGACTCGTGTTCGGCTTCATGCCGGCGCGCAAGGCGGCCCGGCTCGATCCGGTGGTCGCGCTCGCGGCCGAGTGAGGGAAGCGCCCGTGTCCGAGCCGCGTCGTCTCGCCACCGGTTTGACCGCCCTCGTGCTCGCCGGGTGCGCGGTCACGAGCACGCCGCCGCCGCGCGGCATCGACATGCCGGCGGCCTGGAACGAGCCCGCGCCGGCGGACGTCCAGCCGCTCGTGCTCGACTGGTGGCGGGCGTTCGGCTCCGCGGAGCTCGCCGGCCTGGTCGCGCAGGCGCTCGCGGGAAATCCCGACCTCGCGATCGCGTCCGAGCGCATCCGGCAGGCCGAGGCGGCGCTGCAGATCGCCGGCGCTTCGCTCTTCCCGACGCTCGACCTGGACGCGGGCACCGGGCAGGCCGGTTCCCGTCCCAGAGGCGGTCCGACGACGACCGGCAAGTCGACCGACGTCGCCCTGAGCGCGAGCTACGAGCTCGACCTGTGGGGCCGCAACGCCTCGATCAAGCGCTCCGCGGACGAGTCGCTGCAGGCGACGCGCTTCGACTACGAGACCGTGCGGCTGACGCTCGTTGCCAGCGTCGCGACGACCTACTTCGACGTCCTGACCTTCCGCGCCCGGCTGGCGATCGCCCGCGAGACGGTGGCGATCGCCGAGCGCATTCTCGGCGTGGTCGACTCACGCGCCCGCCACGGCGTCACCTCGCAGCTTGACCTGGTGCGGCAGCAGACGGCGGTGCTCCAGGCGCGCGCAATCATCCCGCCGCTCGAGCTCCTGGAGCGTCAGACGCTGAACGCGCTCGCCGTGCTCGTCGGTCGGCCGCCCGAGGGGTTCGACGTCGCCGGCCGCTCGGTGGCGGAGCTCCCGGTGCCGGGCGTCGAGCCCGCGCTGCCGGCCGGCGTGCTGGTGCGCCGGCCCGACATCGCCGCCGCGGAGGCCGAGCTCGCGGCCGCGAACGCTGACGTCGCCGCCGCGCGCGCGGCGCTCCTGCCGAGCATCCGGCTCACCGGGTCCGCCGGGCTCGCGAGCGACGCGCTGCTGTCGATCGGCAGCTCGCCGACGCTGCTCTACTCGATCGCGGCGTCGCTGCTGCAGCCGATCTTCGACGGGGGGCGGCTGCGCGGGCAGGTCGACTTCGCCGCCGCGCGCGAGCGCGAGCTGGTCGAGACCTATCGCCGGAGCATCCTCGCCGCGCTGACCGACGTGGAGAACGCGCTGGTCGCGGCGAACCGCACCGCGGTCCAGGAGCAGCTGCAGACGCAGGTGCGCGAGGGCGCGCAGCGGACGCTGCGCCTGGCGGAGATCCGCTACCGCGAGGGCGTCGACGACCTGCTGTCGGTGCTCGACGCGCAGCGGACGCTGTTCCAGGCGCAGGACCTGCTCGCCCAGATCCGACTCGCCCGCCTCGCCGCGTCGGTCGCCCTCTACCGGGCGCTCGGCGGCGGTTGGGAAGCGCCGGAGCGCTCGCCGGCGACGGCGAGCTCGGAGCGCCGCTAGAGCGCGTCGTAATAGGCGGCGATCCGCTTCCGCATCGCCGCGTCCGGGATCTTCCCCCGCATCGCTCCGAGGTTGTCGGCCACGTGCTGCGGGTTGCGCGTCCCCGGGATGACGCACGTCACCGCCGGATGGCCGAGGATGAACTTCAGGAACACCTGCGCCCAGCTCGCGCAGCCGATCTCGCCGGCCCACTCGGGAAGCGGCTTGCCCTTCACGCGCGCGAACATCGCGCCCTCGGCGAACGGGCGGTTGACGATCACCGCCACGCCCGCGCCTTGCGCAACCTCGAGCATCCGCTGCTCGGCCTCGCGCTCCGCCAGCGAGTAGTTGAACTGCACGAACTCGGGCCGGTGCTTCCTGATCGCCGCCTCGAGCGCCGGGTAGGCGCCGGCGTGGTAGTGCGTCACCCCCAGATAGCGGACCCGGCCGTCCTTCTTCCACCCGGCGAGCGTCGCGAGGTGCGTGTCGGTGTCGACGAGGTTGTGGACCTGGATCAGATCGAGACGCTGGACGCGGAGCTTCTTCAGCGACGCCTCCATCTGCCTGAGCCCTGCCTCGCGCCCGGTCGTCCAGACCTTGGTCGCGACGAAGAGCTTCCCGCCCAGCCCGAGCTCCGCGGCGAACGTGCCGACCGCTTCCTCGGCAGCGCCGTACATGGGCGACGAGTCGACGACCGTGCCGCCGCGCGCGACGAGCGTGCGGAGCGCGTCCTTCGCCGCGGCGCGGTCGGGCCCGTCGCGCGGCACGTCGAAGCTCTGCCAGGTGCCCAGGCCGACGCTGGGGATCCGTTCACCGCTGCGCGGGATCGGCCGCGTTTCGAGCGTCATCGTCTGGGCTCCTGCCTGGCGCCCCGCCGCGAGACCGGCGGCGAGTGCGCCGAGCGCACGCAGGGTCGCGCGTCGGTCCATTTGCTAGAGCGGCCGCCAGCCCGGGTACGGGTACCAGTAGCCGTACGGATAGACGCCATGGTAGGACGGCCACCCGTACCAGAGGTACAGGTCGCGGGTGCGCAGATACTCGTCGTAGCGCTCGGACTCGATGTACGTGCGCTGCATGTAGTCGATGACCTTGTCCGGCACGCCCTGGCCGTTGAGCTTCGCGAGCTCGGACGCGGGGAGACGGTACACCGCTCGAGCATCCCGCATCCGCTCGATGATGTCGTCCGCCGGTACGCCCGCGGCGCTGAGCCGGACGATCTCGTCGATCGTGGGCGGCGGCGGGAGCGGCGGGCCGGGCGTCGCGCAGCTCGATACCAGGCCGACGGCGAGGAGACAGATCAAGACGCGATACGGACGCATGACCGAGACGGTGGGCACGAACGCCGCCATCTTAGCTCCGGGGATCACGCGGCGCAGCAACGCCCCCCCCTGCCGACTATGACGGCGGCATTGCCGTGACGTTTTCCTCAACCCTGCGGTAGGCCCGTTGCGGACGGCCTCCAGCCGGGGCCTATAATCGCCGCACCACAACATCGAACGCCGCCGCAACGCTTCGCGGCTGGAGGAACTCCCATGAAACTCTCGCGCCTGATCGGCGTCGTCGCCGTCGCCCTGCTCGCCAGCCCTGCCGCCCGCGCCGCGACCGACATCCAGTTCTGGCACGCGATGGACGGGACCCTCGGGGACCAGCTGAAGGTCATCGTCGATCGCTTCAACACGTCGCAGAAGCAGTACCAGGTCGTACCGGTCTACAAGGGCAGCTACGACGAGACGCTCTCCGCCGGCATGGCCGCGCAGGCCGCAGGCAAGGGGCCGCACATCCTGCAGGTCTACGAGGTCGGCACCGCAAACATGATGGCCGCGAAGCGCGCGGTGAAGCCGGTCCACCAGCTCATGCGCGAGACGGGCGAGAAGTACGATCCGAGCGCCTTCGTGCCCGTGGTCGCGAGCTTCTACTCCGACGCCAGGGGCAACCTCTTCTCGTTGCCGTTCAACACCTCGACCCCGGTGCTCTACGTCAACCGGAACGCGCTCAAGACGGCGGGCAAGGCGCAGGCGCCGCTCAAGACCTGGTACCAGCTCCAGGAGGCCCTGCTCGAGGTGCGGGAGAAGGATCCCCACAACTGCGGGCTGACGACCACCTGGCCGTCGTGGGTCATGCTCGAGAACACGCTCGCCTGGCACAACGAGGAGTTCGCGTCGCGCAACAACGGCTACGACGGGCTCGACGCCAAGCTGACCTTCAACACCCGGCTCGCGATCCGCCACATCTCGCTGATGACCGCGTGGACGCGGGGCCAGATCTTCAACTACTCGGGGCGCCGCGACGAGGGCGAGGCCCGGTTCACCAAGGGCGAGTGCGCGATGCTCACGGCGTCGTCCGCCTCGTACGGGAACATCACGCGGAACGCGAAGTTCGAGTTCGCCGTGCTGCCGCTGCCGCACTACGAGGACATCAACCAGGCGCCCTATCACACGCTGATCGGGGGCGCGAGCCTGTGGGCGCTGAATGGCAAGAGCGCCGCCGACCAGAAGGGCGTGGCGAGGTTCTTCGCCTTCCTCTCGCACCCTGCGGTGCAGGCGGACTGGCACCAGCAGACGGGCTACCTCCCGCTCACGCGCGCCGCCTACGATCTCACCAAGAAGTCGGGCTTCTACGACCGGAACCCGGGCACCGACGTCGCGCTGCGCGAGCTGCTGAACAAGGGCGCGCCGGCGCCGTATTCGCGCGGCATCCGGCTCGGCAACCACCTCGCGATCCGCGCGATCGTGGACGAGGAGCTCGAGCAGGCGTTCGCCGGCGCGAAGCCGCCGATGCTCGCGCTCGGCGACGCGGTGAAGCGCGGCAACGATCTGCTGCGCCGGTTCGAGCGGGCGAACCGGGAGCCGGCCCGGCGTGAAGAGGAGTCGCAGGTCGCGTCGCGCAAGAAGCAGTAGACCGCTTTCGCCCAGAGGCCCGGGGATCCCGGGCCTTTTGCTTTTCCAGTGCCCTAGAACGGCAGCGTCGCCCCGGGCTTCGCGGCGAGCAGCACCCGACGGAAGTCCGCCTGGATCCGCGTGAGGCCCGCGGCGTCCTCAGCCTCGAAGCGCAGCACGATCACCGGCGTCGTGTTCGAGGCGCGCGCGAGCCCGAAGCCGTCCGCATATTCGACCCGCAGGCCGTCGAGCGTGATCACCTCGGATGCGTCCGGGAACCGGGCGGTGCGTTGCAGCTCGGCGATCAGCCGGTGCGGCTCGCCCTCGGCGAGGGCCCAGTGCAGCTCGGGGGTCGTCACCGAGTCGGGGAGGCGCTCGAGCTCGCCGCTTGGATCCCCGCCCCGGGCGAGGATCTCGAGCAGCCGCGCGCCCGCGTACACCCCGTCGTCGAAGCCATACCAGCGCTCCGTGAAGAAGATGTGGCCGCTCATCTCGCCGGCGAGCGGCGCGCCGAGCTCCCGGAGCTTCGCCTTGATGAGCGAGTGCCCGGTCTTCCACAGCACCGGCCGGCCGCCGTGGCTGCGGATCCACGGCGCGAGGTTTCGCGTGCACTTCACGTCGTAGATGATCTCGCCGCCCGGGACGCGTCGCAGCACGTCCGCGGCGAACAGCATGAGCTGGCGGTCGGCGTAGATGATCCGGCCGCTTTTCGTCACCACCCCGAGGCGGTCGCCGTCGCCGTCGAAGGCGAGGCCGAGCTCGGCGTCCGAGGCCGCAACCCGTGCGATGAGGTCCCGCAGGTTCTCGGGCTGGGTCGGGTCCGGATGGTGGTTCGGGAACGTGCCGTCCACTTCGCAGTAGAGCTCGGTGACGCGGCAGCCGAGACGCCGGTAGAGCTCGGGCGCGATGCTCCCCGCCACGCCGTTGCCGCAGTCCACGACGACCGGCACCGGCCGCGCGAGCCGCACGTCACCGGCGATTCGCGCGAGATACGCCTCGCGGACATCCGCCGTGCGGTACGTCCCCTGCCCGGCGGCGAACTCGCCGCGCTCGATGCGCGCGCGCACGCCCTGGATCGCCTCGCCCGACAGCGTCGTGCCGGCGATGACCATCTTCAGGCCGTTGTACTCGGGCGGGTTGTGGCTGCCGGTGACCGCGACCGCGCTGTCGCAGCGGAGGTGGTAGGCGGCGAAGTACGCCATCGGTGTGGTCACCATGCCGACGTCGTGCACGTCGACGCCGCTCGCGAGCAGCCCGCGCGCGAGCACCTCCGCGAGCTCCGGCCCCGAGAGACGCCCGTCGCGACCGATCGCGATCGCGGTGCCGCCCGCGTTGCGCACCTCGGTGCCCAGCGCACGGCCGATGAGCTCGACCGCCTCGACGGTGAGGCTCCGGCCGACGATCCCGCGGATGTCGTACGCCTTGAAGATCTCGGGTGCGACGCGGCTCATTGGTCCGCAGCTTCGAGGAACGCAAGCACCCGCCGCGGCAGCCAGTCGTAGCGGCCCGGAAACGGGCCGCTCACGAACCCGACGTGCCCGCCGGTCGCCGGGCACTCCAGCACCACGCACGACGCGACCTCGTCGGCCCGGGGCAAATGCTCACCCGGGAGAAACGGGTCGTTGGCGGCGTTGAGCACCAGCGTCGGCACCTCGATCCCGTGCAGCCACGGCTTCGAGCTCGCGCGCGCCCAGTAGTCCGCGGCGTCGCGAAAACCGTGGAGCGGGGCGGTCACGACATCGTCGAACTCGCGCAGCGTGCGCGCGCGCGCGACCCGCTCGCCATCGAAGAGCCCCGGGAAACGCGCGAGCTTGGCGGCGCTCTTGCGCTTCAGGGTCGCGAGGAAGTTGCGCGTGTAGACCAGGTTGAATCCGCGCCCCAAGGAGTCACCCGCCGCCGTGAGATCGAGCGGGGCGGACACCGAGGCCGCCGCGCGCACGACCGTGCGCGCCGCGCCACCGCGCTCGCCCAGCCATTTGAGCAGCGCATTTCCGCCCAGGGACACGCCCATCGCATAGAGGGGCGACGGTCCTCCCTCCCCGGCCAGGCGCCGCAGCATCCAGTCGATCTCGGCGGAGTCGCCCGAGTGGTAGGCGCGCGGGAGCCGATTCAGCTCGCCGCCGCAACCGCGAAAGTGCGGCAACGCCGCCCGCCAGCCGCTCGCGTGGGCCGCGGCCAGCATCGCGCGAGCGTAGTGGCTCGCCGTGCCGCCCTCGAGGCCGTGGAAGAGCGCGAGCAGCGGCGCCTCCGGCGGCCCGTCCACTCGATCCACGTCGACGAAGTCCCCGTCGGGCGTCTCCCAGCGTTCACGCCGCACACTCGGGCGCGGGAGGCGCGCGAAGAGCGCCGCGTAGATCGTCTGGGCGTTGCCGCCCGGGAGCCACCACGGCGCCCGATACGGCTCCGCGGCGATCCGAACAACGTCGGCCATCGCGCGATGCTGCAGCTCGTGCTCGATCCCCTTGCTCTCGGCCCTCAATGCGCTCGCTCGCGATGCTAGTGCAACACCTTCGGACCGTCGCTCCCGGCGGCCGGCGGCGCGGACGGCGCCGGCGACGCGTGGTGAACGAGCATCCGCCAGCCGTTGCTCGTGCGCAGGTACACGTTGGTCGCCACGACCGGCGCACGGGGCTTCGCCTCGCCCGCGACGAGGATGTTCTCGTGGAGGCTGTGGATCGAGAGCATCATGCCGTGGACGTACACCTGGTTCGACAGATGGACCTGCAGCCGCTGCCGCGAGTTGAAGATCTGCGACCAGCTCTCCCGCACCTGCTCGTAGCCGGTCAGCCGCGCGCCGGTCGGGTGGATGCAGACGACCTCCTCGTCCTCGGCCCACACCTGCATCATCGCCTCCAGGTCCGCGCGCTCGAGCGCCTCGTAGAAGGCCGCTTCCGCGTCCTGCGGGGTCGGAAAGGTGGTGCGCTTCACGGGGCGCGATGGTAGCCAAATCGCGTGCGCTTCGCCAGCCCGCAGCCGCGCTACCGCGACTCATCGGCGATCCACGCCGCCAGCGCGTCGAGAAGCGCGTCCGCTTCGCCGATGGTCGGCAGCACGCGCACCGTCACGCCGGGGTAGCGGGCCCGCACCGCGTCGATCATCTGCGGCAGGTCGCGGCGCACGTGCCCGCCGGGCGCGAGGAAGAGCGGCACCACCACGATCTCGGCGGCGCCGGCCGCGACCAGCGACGCGACCGCCTCGCCGAGCGTCGGCGGGGCGATCTCGAGATACGCCACCGCGACGCCCACCGCCTGGCGCCGATCACGCACCCGCTGCGCGAGGCGCTCGAACGGCGTCGACCACTCCGGGTCGCGGCTGCCGTGCGCGAGCAGCACGATCCCGGCGGTCACGCGCCGCCTCCGTCACGCAGTGCAGCCGTCTGCGCCGCGGTGTCGGCGGCTGGCCCCGATTCGCCGGTCGCTGCCAGGGTCGCTGCATCGACCCTGGCGTTCGCCGGTGGGAACGGTGCGCAGGCACCGTTCCCGAATTCCCGGCTCACTCCGCCACGCAAGCGTGGGGCCCCTGCTCCGCGGCTCACGCGGCCGCCTC
>DATEDA010000096.1:0-61332 GCA_035286595.1 Burkholderiales bacterium
GCTCCTTCGCCACCAGGACCTGGCCCAGCCGCGCGCCGATCCGCTCCGCCGTGACGGCCGAGCGCGGGACGAAGACCGCGAACACCTTGCCGCCGTCATAGAGGTGGTAGATGAACAGGCCGTGTCGGTCCTCCATGACCGCGCGGGCCCGCCCGCCGAGGGTGGTCCCGCCGACGAACGTCACCAGGAAGTCGCGATCGCCCAGCGCCCCCTCGAGCTTGAGGCCGGCGAGCGACTTGTGCGGCTTGAGGACGAGCGGCTGGCGCAGCCGCAGCGACTTGATCTCGGAGAACGGTACGACGTGGCTCGTCGCCGCGTAGTCGGCGCGGAATTCCAGCACCGTCTCCGCGAGCAGGAACCGCTCGACTTCGCCGACGATCGAGCGGCCGTCCATCAGCTCGAGCAGAAAGCCGTTCGACGGCGCGCCGCTCTCGGCGCTCACGTCGAAGTGCTCCGCGAGCGGCCAGCCGAGGCGGTCGAGCTCGACGCGATGGCGCGCGCGTTCGAAACGCCCCGGCAAGGAATCTGCTGGCGGAGCCGCGACCGCATGCGGACGATGACCTTGGGGTGCGGACGGGGATTGAACGGCGTGCGCCATTTTCAACTACTCCTCTAGAGATTCGGGTCGGCTCAGTCCAACGCGAGCTGGGCCACCGGCTCGTCGGCCAGGGCCGGCAGGTCCTCGGAGGGGAGCGGGCGAGGGAAATCCCTCGATGCCGCGTGCCGCCCAGAGGCGCCGAACGCCGTCGGGGCCGCGCGCGCCGTGCCGCGCGGCGTCGCCTGGCGCCAGCTCGGCGAGCAGCGGCGCGATCGAATCCCAGGTCGCGGTGCCCGGACTCTTGAGGCGGACTTGGCTCATGGCGGGCCGATTCTCCGCGCGGCGACGTCAGCGACAATCGGTGCCAGCCCGCGGTGGTATCAGGAGAATCCTTAGGAGCGACCTCGCCCGGTGATTTCCGTCACGGTCGGCCGGCCGCTACGCGATTCCGACGGGGCGACGACACCCGCGGCCCGGCGCGCGTGAGTTCGCGGACTGCGAGGATCAGTTCGACGTTGCGCTGCGCTTCGGACATGGCGCCGCGGTTCTCGCTGAGCGAACCAATCCCGGCAATCGGTGCGAACACGAGCCGGCTACTCAGGGAAACCCCTAGCCGCGTCGGCGGCACCGCGCCCCTGCCCTCAGGACATCTCTCGCGCCGTCTCGGGAAGTCCCCGATCGGCGCCGCGCGCGCCCACCGCTAACGTGGCGCTACACCGCGTCCGCGATCCAGCGGACGCAGCGTGCAACGAGACTTCACGAGAGCTGAAGATGAGGATTAACGACGATACGCGGATCAGAAGACACGTCACTGCAACCCTTCGCGCTGCGCTGGAGGAAGTCGGCCGTTTCGCAGCGACGCTGCCGCACGAGGACGCGATGGTCGCCGCCGCGGACCCGGCAAGACGCGGCGCGCTCCTCTCGCACTGCTCATGATCGACACCGCGACCGTCGCCGCGCTCTTCATCTTCGCCGTCCAGGCGGCGGGTTACCCGGGCTTCTGCCGCGGAAGCGGTGCCTGCGACCGGCTGCCCGCGATCGCCGTCGCGCGCTCGGGTGAGCACGTTGACACCCGGACTCATGGGCAGGTCTCGCCAACCCGGCCCGACCTTGTTGTGATCACCGGGGCCGCCCTCGCGCGCGGTCCGGTATGGGCGGAAAGCGTGCTCGTGCACGAGTTCGTCCACGTTCTACAGTTCCGGTCGGGGCGACACGACCACAGGACCTGCGACGGGCGGGCCGACATGGAGGCGGAGGCCTATCGAGCGATGGATGCGTACCTTCAGAAAAAGGGGTTGGCGCTCCGTTCCAATCCCGTCGGCGCGATGCGTGAACGCTGCCGTCGGGCGCGTGAGGCCGGACTCATCCGCGAGCCGTTGGCATCCCGAGACGTGAACGGGGAGGGCGCGCAGACGGCTGCGCGCGATGGCAACTCGCGGCAGGCGAGCGAGCCAGCAACGCAGAGCCGGCAGCGCCATCCGCATCCCGCCGCCGAGCGGGCCGCGGAACGATCAGTCGCGAGCCTCGATCTTGGACGTACTCGACGGTAACGATGCAGCGGCCCGTGCGAGGGCGAGCCGACTGCGCGGGTCGTGGCCCCAACCGGCAGTGGCTTGGCGGCGTAGGGCGATGGGCGCAGTCGGGGCCCGCATCGACTGAGGACCAACTCGAGCGAGGTGATCCCCGCGGGGTCCTTCAGTCCTTGCCGCGTGCCTTGGTCGGGGATTTCGCGATGGCGCCGGACAAGGTAGCTCCAGCCGTTCGCACTTTCGAATCGTCCATGTATGTCCGCACCACCGAAGTTTGCGGGAGTCTTGCGGGAGTGAGTTGCGCACGGTCCTGCACTGAAGAAGACGCAACGGGCGTCCTCGCAAGTCATTGATTAAAGGATCGCTCCTGGGCGGGCCCCGAACTTGGTCCCTGGTTCGAATCCAGGCGGGCCCATGCTCACTGCCCGGCGCGTGCGCGCGTTGCGGACAAACGCTCCCGGATCAGGCCAACCCCGGATACAAATCAATAACAATTCGGGCGGAAGGCGAAATTCCGGGGATACACGCAGCCGCTAACATGCCTCCCGTCCAAGCGCAGCATCGGACGCGAACGCCCTCGGCGGCCGAGGCGTTCCGGCACGGACGGAGCGCGGGAGGCGACGCTTCGGTTCTACCGCTCGAGCGGGCACGTCTGGACGCGCGGTTTGAGCGGAGCGGTGTGATCCCGCGCCATCTGATCGAATATGCAAATGCCTGCGAGTCATTAAGGCCGTCTTGATCGCACTGCTATACTTTTCACGTACCCTCGAACCTTCCCAGGAGGAACCCATGGCGACAGCAAAGACCGACAAGCCCGTCAATAACGGCGTCAACGTCGATGCGCTGTTCGGCGCGCAGGAAGCGCTCAAGAACGCACCGGAAGCGGCAAAGTTCAAGTGGCGCGCGACAGTCGAGTGGATCAACGGCACGCACAGCCGCTCCACCGTCGAGGGCTTCTACGGCCTGGGCGCCGAGCAGAAGCACAAGTCAAAGTTCGCCTTCGACGCCGACCATCCCGAGGTGTTCGCAGCCGAAGACAGGGCGGCCACCCCGGTGGAGATCGTCCTGGCTGGTCTCGCAAGCTGCCTGACCGCCGGCGTCGCGGCTGTCGCCCAGGCGCGCAAGATCCAGTTGCGCTCCGTGTCGGCGACCCTCGAGGCCGGGATGGACATTCGCGGCATCCTCGGCGTCGATGAGGATGTGCGCAATGGCTTTGACGGCATAAAAGTGACCTACAAGATTGACGCCGACGCGTCGCCCGACGACATCAAGGCGATCGTCGCGCAGTCGCAGAAGCGCTCCGCGGTCTACGACATCATCACCAACCCGACCAACGTCACGGTCGAGGTGGCGTAGCGCCGCTTCGGCTCGCACGAGGCGCCGCGCCGCGTGCGCACCGCAGCCGTCGTAATCGGCGCGGGCCAGGCCGGGCTCGCCATGAGCTGGTGGCTCGCCAGGCGCTCGATCGACCACGTGGTCCTCGAGCGCGGCGAGATCGCCAACACCTGGCGCACCGAGCGCTGGGATGCGCTCACCTTGCTCACGCCGAACTGGCAAAGCCGCCTGCCGGGCCAAGGGTACGAGGGCGACGATCCGGACGGCTTCCGGACGCTGGGCGAGACCATCGCGTTCATCGAGCGCTACGCGAAGGCGGTGTCGGCTCCCCTGCGGACGCACTGCCCGGTCGCTTCCGTCGGGCGCACGGTCGATGGCTACGAGGTCGTCGCCGGGCAGGGCACCTGGCACTGCAAGGCGGTCGTGCTTGCCACCGGCGCGTTCAACATCGCGCATGTGCCGAAGCTCTCGGAAGCGGTGCCGCCGGGCATTACCCAGCTCACCACCGTTCAGTACCGCAACCCGGAGAGCCTCGAGGCGGGGGGCGCGCTGGTCGTCGGCGCGGCCGCCTCGGGCGCGCAGATCGCCGACGAGATCCACCGCTCCGGACGTCCCGTGACGCTGGCCGTGGGCGAGCACGTGCGCGCTCCCCGGATGTACCGCGGCAGGGACATCTACTGGTGGGTGGACGCCACGGGCCTGAACGATGAGCGCTACGACGAGGTCGAAAACCTGAACCGCGCCCGCAGCCTGCCCTCGTTCCAGCTCGCGGGCTATGCCGACCGCCGGAACGTCGATCTGAACGCCCTCACGTCGCTCGGGGTGAAGCTCGTGGGCCGACTGGCCGGCATTCGGGACGGCAAGGCCCAGTTCTCGGGATCGTTGCGCAATCTGTGCGAGCTGGCCGACCTCAAGCAGAATCGACTGCTGAACACGATCGACGAGTGGGCCGCGGAACACGGCCTGAGCGACGCGGTCGATCCTCCGCATCGCCCCGAGCCGACGCGCGTCGAAGCATCGCCGCCGCTCGGGCTCGATTTCGGTCGCGGCGGGATCAGGACGATCGTCTGGGCGACCGGGTTTCGCCCCGACTACTCCTGGCTGGACGTCCCGGTCCTCGACCGCAAGGGCAACATTCGCCACGATGGCGGCGTCGTGACGGAAGCGCCCGGCCTGTACGTTCTGGGCCTGCCGTTCCTGCGGCGTCGGAAATCGACCCTCATCGACGGGGTCGGCGACGATGCGCGTGATCTGAGCGCTCACCTTGCCTCCCATCTCGGCGCGCGGAGCGCCGGCGTGGGCGCGGCGGCCGCCGGCGCCTGATCGAAACGCAACGCAGCGCTCCGCGGCGAAACGAATCGACCTCAAACGGATAGGAAAATCAATCCCGCGCATGTCGCGTGTTCCGCGCGTCTCTCTCAGGCGTTCGGGTGAGAAGCCGACAGCCGCGCGACCTCGGCCGCGTCGTCGGCACGATCCAGGGCCCACACCGCGTCGATCAGGCGATCGACGACGGCGCCCGGTGCGGCGATCGCGGCGTGCTCCCGTACCTTCCCCTCGATCTGTGCGTCGGTCATCGGGCGGCCGAGGCTGCCGAGCGCGTGCGCGACCTCGAGGGCGAGCGTGCGGCCGTCGCGGGTGCGCAGCGACACGGCGGCGGCCTCGACCGGAATCGACGGGTCCTCCTGCACCTCGACCCGATCGCCGAGCGCCTGCACGGCCGGCTCGGCCACGCGCGCATCGCTGTACTCCGCGACGCCGGCCCGCCCGTAGATGAGGCACACCGCCACCGTGTGCTGGAGGCTCACGCTCGCCTCCCGCCCCGCGCGCGGCCGCGCCCGGTCGGTACGCTGGCTAAGCAGCGGGTGTCCTCGCACCGTCACGCGCTCCACGCTCTCGGGGCGGAGATCATGGCGGGCGCGGAGCTCGAGCAGCGCATCGATGACCGGATGCAGCACGATCCCGCACGGATAGGGCTTGTACGTGTTCTTCGCGCTCTCCCAGACGGCCCCGAGATCGCGGTCGATCGCCGACAGATCCGCGTTCTGCCCCATGACCCGCGCGAAGCCGCGCTCGCCCTCGAGGGTCGTGGCGGCGGCGGTGAACCCGCGCTCCGCAAGCAGTGCCGCGACGATCCCGTTGCGCGGCGCGTTGCCGACGCTCACGCTTTTCGCCATGCTGCCGAGGCTTTCCACCAGCCCGCACGCCTGGTTCGCGCCGAGGCCGATCGCCCAGACCAGCCGTTGCGCATCGAGCGCGAGCAGCTTGCCGACCGCCACCGCGGCGCCGATCACCCCGCACGTGCTCGTGATGTGCCAGCCGTGTGCGTAGTGCCACGGCGCGACCGCGTTACCGACCCGGCACTCCGCCTCGACGCCGAGGATCAGTGCGTGCAGGAACTGCCGGCCGCTGCAGGGCCTCCGCTCGGCCAACGCGAGGAGCGCCG
Source organism: Burkholderiales bacterium (assembly GCA_035286595.1). GTDB lineage: Bacteria > Pseudomonadota > Gammaproteobacteria > Burkholderiales > SG8-39 > DATEDA01. The sequence goes on from DATEDA010000096.1 coordinate 5,849, forward strand.
GCGCGACCGGCGCCGCGGGATGGATGATGGTCGGATGATGCGTGTCGTCGAAGTCGAGCACGTTCGCGCTGACGGCGTTGACGAACGCTGCCGTGAGCGCGTCGGCGCGCTCGCTCCGGCCGATGACCGTCGCCTCCGCCGGCCCGGAGAAGGGCTGCAGGACGGCGAGCGCATGGCCGACCGCGGCGTCGCGGCAGCCGCCGAACGCGGCCCCGAGGCTATTGAGGAGCGTCCGCTTGGCTTGATGGCGAACGCCCTCGGGCACGTCCGCCCACTGCGAATCGGCCACGAACTGCGCCAGCCGCGCCGTCACCGCCGCGTTCGGAGCCATGACGGGCGGCCTATGCCCTGAGCGCGGTCGGGACCGACACGACCTCGGAGATCGCCGGTCGCCACCAGCCCTCTGAGAGCTTGGCCCGCAGGATCCCGCTCAGGACGGCCTGCACCTCGCGCGCGGCGCGCGAGAGCGGGCGATCGCTCGCATGCGCCATCGAGACCGTCCGGCTGACCGTCGGCTGGACGATGCGGATCGCGGCCAGCTGCCAGTTGCGATGTTCGCTGTGCAGCGCGGCGAGCGACAGCACGGTGAAGCAGCCGCAGCGGTTCACCATCTCGTTCATCTGCTCGGTGGCATCGAGCTCGGCGATCACGGTCAGCTGCACGCCCGTCTCGGCCGCCACGCGCTCCACGCCGCGGCGGATGTTGTAGTCGGTGCCCGGGAGCACGAGCGGCAGTCCGGCGAGCGCCCGCATCGGAATCTCGCCCGCGGGCGTGAGCAGGTGCCGGATGAGGTGCGGGTCGCGCGTGGCGAGGAAGAGCTCTTCGACGAACACGCGCTCGATGTCGATCCCGGCCCCCGGCTCGGCGTCGTGGACGAGCCCGAAGTCCATGCGGCCGTCGAGGATCCACTGGCGCGTGTGGCCCGAGAGCCCACCCACCACCCGCAGTTGCACGTTCGGGAGCTGCGCCCGCGCGCGCTCGACCAGCTCCACGGTCAGCAGCGAGGCGAGCGAGCCGGGGATGCCCACGACCACGTGACCGGTCGGGGTCGACTGGAACGCCTGCAGGCTGGTCTTCGCGACGTCGACCGTCCGCAGCACGGCCCGCGCGTGCAGCAGGAACTCCTCGCCCTCGGGCGTCAGGATCACGCCGTCGCGCCGCCGCTCGAAGAGCGGCACGCCGAGCTCGTCCTCGAGCGCCTTGATCTGCACGCTGACCGACGGCTGCGAGATGTGGATCGACTGCGCCGCCTTGAGGATCGAGCGGCATTCGGCCACCGCGACGAAGTACTCGAGCTGCCTGAGGTTCACGCGCTTCTCCCCCTGTCGCGGGGATCGTTCCACAACGCGCCGGCGGAGTAAAGTCGGCCGCGCCGTGACGAGCTATAGGTTGCTGCGCCGCACGGGATCGAAAATCGCTATACGCGGGCCCATCGCTACCGCGGTTAAGCTGGCATTCGATCCGACAACAACACGGACATCACCGCAAGGAGGAGAGACCATGAAGAGATTCTTGCTCGCGTGCCTGCTCGCGACCGCGGCCGCGCTGCCCGACCCGGCGCACGCGCAGACCAAGCTGCGCATCCAGTCCGCGTTTCCCCCGAAGGGAACGTTCGCGGACAACCTGACGTTCTTCGCCGAGCGGGTAAAGGTGATGTCGGGCGGGCGGCTCGAGGTCGTGGCGCTCGCGACCGGCTCGGTCGTGCCGGCCTTCGACGTGCTCGACGCCACCCACAAGAAAGTGCTCGACGGCGCGCACTCGTCGTCGGCCTACTGGGTGGGCAAGAACCGCGCGGCGGCGCTCTTCGGGGTCACGCCCGGCGGCCCGTTCGGCATGGACGGCTTCGACTACATGGGCTGGCTCTACGACGGCGGCGGGCTCGAGCTGTACCGCGAGTTCTTCCAGGTCGTGCTCAAGCAGAACGTGGTGCCGATTCCGATGACCTCCGCCGGGCCCCAGGCCATGGGCTGGTTCAAGCGCCCGGTGAAGAGCTGGGCCGACCTGAAGGGGCTCAAGTGCCGCCAGACCGGGATCTCCGCCGAGGTGTTCTCCAAGTCCGGCATGGCGACGGTCAACATCCCGGGCACCGAGATCCTCCCAGCCGGAGAGCGCGGGGTCATCGACTGCGCCGAATGGGTCGGCCCGAGCGACGACATGCTGATCGGGTTCCATACGGTCTGGAAGCACTTCTACACGCAGTCGCTGCACGATCTCTCGCTGCTCGAGATCCTCATCAACGGCGACGTCTGGAACTCGCTCGGCCCCGACCTGCAGGCGATCGTGCAGGCGGCCGCGATCGAGGCCACGCTGCGCTCCCAGAACCGGCGCAACCGGCTCGACGCGGCGGCCATGGTCGAGCTCACCACCAAGCACGGCGTGACGATCCATCGCACGCCCGACGACATCCTGCGGAAGATGCTCGAGGCCTGGGACGGCATTGCCAAGGAGGAGTCGGCGAAGAATCCCTTCTTCCGCAAGGTGTACGAGTCGCAGCGCGCCTACGCTTCGCAGGTGGTGCCGTCCCGGCGCGCCACGGCCCCGCCTTACAACTTCACCGCCGACTACTACTGGCCGGGCAAGAAGTAAGCTTGCGCAGCCTCGCCTTACGCGCGATTGAGGTGATCGATCGGTTCACCGGCTCGTTTGTTCACCTCGTCGCGCTCCTGCTCGTGCCCTTGATCCTCGCCAATGTGGCCGAGGTGATCATGCGCTACGTGCTGGGGAGCCCGACTGTCTGGGCGGCCGACGTCACGGTGATGGCGTACGGCTCGCTCTTCATGCTCGGCTCGGCGTACGCCATGCTCAAGGGGGCGCACGTGCGCACCGACATCTTCTTCAGCGGCTTCTCCGCCCGCACCAAAGGCATCATCGACAGCATCGCCTATGTCTTCCTGTTCCTGCCCGTCATGGGCTTGATCTTCGCGATCTCCGTCGACGACCTGGCGTACGCGTACTCGATCGACGAGCGCTCCACGCTGAGCCTGTGGCGTCCGGTCGTCTGGCCGTTCCGTGCGGTGATCCCGCTGGCGGCGGCGCTGATGTTCGCCCAGGGCGTCGCGGAGCTGCTGAAGGCCTTGTGGGCCGCGACCACGGGCAAGGAACTGGTGCGCCATGACAAGGTGCTGATCTGACCGGTCAGGAACTCCTCGGCGTGATCATGCTGGCGAGCATGATCGGGATCGTCTTCGTCGGGGTGCCGATCTCCTTCACGCTGCTGTACATCGCGCTGGTCTTCGGCTCGCTCGGCCTGGGGCTGGATGCGACCTTCAACCTCGCCTATCTCCAGATCTTCGGCGCGATGAAGGACGACGTCCTGCCGGCGGTGCCGCTGTTCATCTTCATGGGGTTCATGAGCGAGCAGGCCGGGCTGATGAACCGGCTCTTCGAGACGCTGCGACACATCCTCGCGCCGGTTCGCGGCTCCCTGTATCTGACGGTGCTGCTCACCGCGACGCTGTTCGCGATGGCGACCGGCATCATCGGCGCCGCCGTGACCGTGCTCGGCATCATCGCCGGACCGATGATGGTCAAGGCGGGCTACGACGCGCGACTCTCGGCCGGCGCGATCGCCGCGGGCGGCAGCCTCGGCATCCTGATTCCCCCCAGCGTGATGCTGCTCGTGATGGGTCCGCTGCTCGGCGTGCCGGTCAACTACCTCTACAGCGCCGCGCTCGGCCCCGGCCTCCTGCTCGCCGCGCTCTACATCGGCTACTGTCTCGCCCGCAGCTTCTTCAACCCGAGCCTCGGCCCGCCGGTGCCCGTCGGCGAGCGCGTCGGCGATGTCCGCAAGCTCGCCTACGAGTTCACGGCCGGCGTGGTCCCGCTCAGCGTGCTGATCGGGGCGACGCTCGGCACGATGATCGCCGGCCTCGCGACCGCGACCGAGGCGGCCTCGTGCGGCGCGCTGGGCGCGACGCTGCTCGCGCTGGCCTATCGCAAGCTCACGCCTCAGGCGCTGAGGAACGCCGCGATCTCGACCGTCGTCACCTCGAGCATGGTGCTGTTCCTCGTCGTCGGGTCCAACGTGTTCGGCGCGGTGTTCAACCAGCTCGGTGCGGCCGCGCTCATCAAGGGCGCGGTCACGGCGATCCCGCTTCCGGACATGGGCAAGCTGCTGCTGATCATGGCCATCATCTTCCTGCTGGGGTGGCCGTTCGAATGGCCGGCGATCGTGCTCGTCTTCCTGCCGATCTTCCTGCCGGTGGTCGAAACGCTCGACATCGGCTTGCCCAAGCAGGAGCTCCTGCTGTGGTTCGGCGTCGCGGTGGCGGTGAACCTTCAGACGGCCTTCCTCAGTCCGCCGGTCGCCATGTCGGCGTACTACCTGAAGAACGTGATGCCGCAATGGGGGTTGGGGATGATCTACCGCGGCATGGCGCAGTTCATGGTGATTCAGGTCGTCTGCGTGCTGCTCCTGCTCGTGTGGCCCGAGGTCGCGCTGTGGCTGCCGCGGGCCCTGAGATGATCGCTCGATGAAGTCGCTCGCCGGCAGAAGCGCTCTCATCACCGGCTCGGACGGCGGCATCGGTTTCGCCATCGCCGAGGGGCTGGCCGAGGAGGGCTGCAACATCGTGCTGAACGGTCCGGCGGAATCCGCGGCGACGGGCGGGCTCCGAGAGCGGATCGCGGCGAGGAAAGTAAGGTGCGTCTATGTCCGCGCCGACGTGGGAAACGTGGACGAGATCGAGCGAATGTTCGCCGCGGCGGCGGCGATCGGAGACGTCGACATCCTGGTCAACAACGCCGTGGTCCGCCACTTCCATCCGATCGAGGAGTTCCCGGTCGCCGAGTGGGAGCGTGCGCTCGCGGTGAACGTGTCGGCGGTGTTTCACACGACGCGCCTCGCGGTGCCCGGGATGAGGAACCGCAACTGGGGGCGGATCGTCAACCTGGCATCGATCTACAGCACGCGCGGCTGCGAGCACCGGGTGGACTACGTGACCGCCAAGCACGCCATCGTCGGCCTCACGCGCACCGTGGCGCTGGAGCTCGCGCGCACCGGGGTCACCTGCAATGCGGTGCAGCCGGGCTGGGTGCTCACGCCGCACAGCGAGCGGCAGATCGCCGACCGGATGAAGACCGCCGGCGGCACGCGCGAGGCGGCGATCGCGGCGCTCCTCGAGTCGCGCCAGCCGTCCGGTCGCTTCGTCATGCCGGGCGAGGTCGCCGCGTGCGTCGTGTTCCTGTGCTCCGCGGCGGGGTCGGCGATCACCGGCGCCACGCTCTCGGTCGACGGCGGCTGGTCGGCGGCGCCGTGAAAGGGAGATCATGACCATTCCTGCCTACGAGCTGTACGCGATCAAGTACGCGCACCACGCGCGGCTGCGAAGCGCCAACTTCATCGGCGGCGACCCGCACGACGGGCCGATGCCGATGGACTACTTCGTGTGGCTCGCGCGGAGCGCCGAGCGCACGTTCGTGATCGACACCGGGTTCAACGCGGAAGCGGCCGCGCGGCGCAAGCGCGACCACGTCCGCTGCCCCACCCAGGGCCTCGCGCTGCTGCAGGCCGACGCGGCCAAGGTGCGGGACGTGATCATCACGCACCTGCACTACGACCACGTCGGCAACTTCGATCTCTTTCCGGCGGCGACGTTCCACATCCAGGACCGCGAGCTGCAGTTTGCGACCGGGCGGCACATGTGCGCCGACTTCCTGCGCCACTCGTTCGACGTGGAGAACGTGGTCGGCATGGTGCGGGAGGTCTACAAGGGGCGGGTCGCGTTCTACGACGGCGACGCGGAGATCGCGTCCGGGATCTCGGTGCATCTGGTGGGCGGCCACACCATGGGTTTGCAGTTCGTCCGGGTCCACACGCGGCGCGGCTGGGTGGTCGTCGCCTCCGACGCGAGCCATTACTACGAGAACATGCTGGAGCGGCGTCCCTACCCGACGGTGTTCAGCGTCGGCGACATGATCCAGGGGTGGGGGCGGCTCTTCGCGTTCGCGGACTCGCCCGATCACGTCGTCCCTGGTCATGACCCCGAAGTGCTGCGGCGCTATCCGCCGCCCGCCCGGGATCTGGAAGGGATCGTGGTGCGGCTCGACGTCGCGCCGGCCGCCTGATCGCGGGACGACGGCGCTTCACGACTCTAGGAGGACTCGTGGCAGGCGGGAAGATCGGTTTTATCGGCCTCGGCGTGATGGGTGCGCCGATGTCGCAGCGGCTGCTCGATCGCGGCCACGCCCTCGTCGTCCACGACCTCGATCGTGATGCCGTGCGAAGGCTCACCGCGGCCGGCGCCGCCGAGGCGGCGAGCGCGCGCGAGGTCGCGGACGCCGCGCACACGGTGTTCGTGAGCCTGCCCACACCGGCGATCGTGCGCGAGGTCGCGCTCGGCGACAACGGCATCGCCCGCGGGCGCGCGGTACGCACGTTCGTCGATCTGTCCACGACCGGTTCGGTCGTGGAGCGGGAAGTGGCCGCCGCGCTCGCCGCCCGCGGGATCGAGGCGGTCGACGCGCCGGTGTCCGGCGGCGCGGCCGGGGCGCAGAAGGGCACGCTCGCAGTCATGGCCGCGGGCCGGGCGGAGGCGGTGGCCGGCGTCCGCCCGCTCCTCGAGATCTTCGGCAAGGTATTCATCGTCGGCGATCGCGCGGGGCAGGGCCAGCTGATGAAGCTGATCAACAACCTCCTGTCCTCCACCGCGTTCGCGATCACATGCGAGGCACTGGTCGCGGGCGTCAAGGGCGGGCTCGACGCCGACGCGATGCTCGCGGTGATCAACGCCGGCAGCGGCAGGAACGGCGCCACCGAGGACAAGTTCCCGAAATGGGTGCTCCCGCGGACGTTCGCGTTCGGCTTCCCGATCGCCAGCGTGTGCAAGGACATCGCGCTCGCGATCGAGGAATGCCAGGCGCTCGGGGTGCCGATGTGGGTCGGCGGCGCGTCGCGCCAGCTCTGGCACTATGCCCGCGCGCAGGGCGGCGCCGCGAACGACATGACCTCGCTCGTCACTTACATCGAGGGCTGGGCGGGAGCCGAGGTCAGGGGGAAGGCGGCGGAGGCGGCGAAGCCGTGAGCGCACTGCGCGCCGAGCCATGGTGCACCGTGCCGGATCCCGACCATGCGGGAGAACGCAAGCGTCTGCGGAAGCCGGGCTGCCTCGGCACGGGCAAGGCCACGCAAGCGAAAGCCGACCCGCGTATAGTGAGTCATCGATAGAGGCGCTGGCACTTCCCACCTCTCACGCCCCCGATTAGCGACCCCGGGCCGACGACCATCCCTAGGGGCCCGCTATGCGCGTGGTCGAAAGACGCTACGTTCTCGCCGGCATGATGTCCCGCCGGCTTCCAGTCATGCCTGCGCCGACCGGAACCCGGTGAGCATTTGAGCCGTGCCACGCCGCCCGTCCGGCCGGCCATCATCGCATCCGCGCCCGCGGCGCAGTAGCCGACCACCTCATCCTGCGCACCGTGGTGGCGTGAAGATCAGGGGTCGCAAGGCCCGATTGAGATCGGTGATTCTCCGCGCGTTCGGGCGCGCGTCGCAGGCCGCACCATGGGACAACGAAGAGTCCATCCGCGAGGAGCTCTTCAGCATCGAGCGTCTCGAGCAGCATGCCGAGAGCCTCGCGGCGGCACAGCCGGTCACCGCAGGCCCGGCGAGCGGGCGGTCGCTCGCCGTCCGGCTGAAGGAGAATGAATCGATCCTGCTCGACGCCTATCGCGCCATCGCACGCGCGGTCGGGGAGGGCCGAGCGATCACGCCGGCCGCCGAGTGGCTGCTCGACAACTACCACCTCGTCGAGGAGCAGATCCGCGAGATCCGCGACGATCTGCCGCCCGGCTACTACCGGCAACTGCCGAAGCTCGCCGACGGACCGTTCGCCGGCTATCCGCGGGTCTTCGGCGTCGCCTGGGCCTTCGTCGCGCATACCGACAGCCGCTTCGACCCGGAGATGCTGCGCCGGTTCGTGCGCGCCTACCAGCGCGTTCAGCCGCTGACCATCGGGGAGCTATGGGCGGTTGCGATCACGCTGCGGATCGTGCTCGTGGAGAATCTCCGGCGCGGGGCCAGGCGCATCGTGGCGGGCCGCGCGGCCCGCGAGGAAGCCGACGCCCTGGCCGACCGGCTTCTCGGCGTGGACGCGCCTCCGGCGGAGTCGATCGCCCCGAGCCTCCAACACTACGAAGAAGCTCCCCTGCCCGCGGCTTTCGCCGTCCAGCTCGTGCAACGGCTGCGGGACCAGGACCCGAAGGTCACGCCGGCGCTGCTGTGGCTCGAGGAGCGCCTGGCGGCGCAGGGCAAGACCGCCGACGCGATCGTGCACGACGAGCACCAGCGACAGGGTGCCACGAACGTGACGGTCCGCAACGTGATCACGAGCATGCGCCTCATCTCGGACGTCGACTGGTCGGGGCTCGTCGAGGACGTCAGTCTCATCGACGACACGCTGCGGCCCGGCAGCGACTTCGCGCGCATGGATTTTCCGACGCGGAACCTCTACCGCAGCGCGATCGAGACGCTGGCGCGCGGCTCGAGACTCTCGGAGCTGGAGATTGCGCGTGAGGCGCTGGCGGCCGCGAACGACCCGGCGCTCCAGCAGCCGGAAGAGGGCGATGATCCCGATCGCCGCAAGCGCGATCCCGGTTACCACCTGATCGCCGGCGGGCGCGGCGCGTTCGAGGCGACGATCGGGTTTCGCGCGCCGCTGCGCACTTGGCCCGGTCGCTTCAGCGCCATGATCGGCATCCGCGGCTATATCGGCGGTGTCATGACGGTCGCCGCGATCGTTGTCGCCGCGCCGCTCGCCGCACTGGCGGACGCGGGAACCAGCGCGTGGTGGCTCGGCGTCTTAGCGGCCCTCGGGCTGATCCCGTCGATCGATGCGGCGATGGCGGTCGTGAACCGCGCCGTGACCAGAGGGTTCGGCGCGACGATCCTGCCGGGCCTGGAGCTTCGCGACGGGGTGCCTCCGAGCCTCCGCACGGTGGTCGCCGTCCCCATCCTGCTCACCACGCCGGCCGCGCTGGAAGAGCAGATCGAGCGTCTGGAGATCCACCATCTTGCGAGTCCGGAAGGCGAGCTCCACTTCGCGCTCCTCTCGGACTGGACCGACGCCGCGACCGAGACCGTCGAAGGAGACGACGCGCTCCTCGCCGCCGCCGCCGCGGGCATCGCCCGCCTGAATCGCCGCTACGGACCGGCCGCCGGTGGGGACCGCTTCCTCCTCTTTCATCGCCGGCGGGTGTGGAACGAAGGGCAGCACCGGTGGATGGGGTGGGAACGCAAGCGCGGCAAGCTCCACGAGTTGAACCGGCTGCTCCGCGGTGCGACCGATACGACCTTCGTGGGGGTCGGCGAGCGGCTCCCGGCACCGCCCGCCGGCGTCCGCTACGTCATCACGCTCGACGCCGATACGCGGATGCCGCGCGAAACCGCGCGCCGGCTGGTCGGGAAGATGGCGCATGCGCTCAACCGGCCGCGGTTCGATGCCGTCACGCGAAGAGTGGTCGAGGGATACGGGGTGCTGCAGCCGCGCGTCACGCCTTCGCTGCCGGTCGGCCGCGAGGGGTCGCTCTTCCAGCGCATCTCCTCCAGCATGAGCGGCATCGACCCCTACTCCGCCGCCGTGTCCGACGTGTACCAGGATCTGTTCGGCGAGGGCTCCTATACCGGCAAGGGCATCTACGACGTGGATGCCTTCGAAGCCGCGCTCGACGCTCGCGTGCCCGAGAGCGCGTTGCTCAGTCACGATCTCTTCGAGGGGACCTTCGCTCGCGCCGGCCTCGCATCCGACATCGAGGTGGTCGAGGAGTTTCCGTCGCGCTACGACGTGGCGGCCGGACGTCAGCACCGCTGGGCGCGTGGCGACTGGCAGCTGCTACCGTGGATTCTCGGTCGGGGCGGTGCCTCGCCCGACGACCGGAGTACGGGTGCACTGCCGCTGATCGGCCGGTGGAAGATGCTCGACAACCTGCGGCGGTCGCTCTCGGCGCCGGCGAGTCTCGTCGCGCTGGTCGCGGGGTGGACACTGCCCCTGCAGGCTGCGGTCGTCTGGACGGGCTTCATCCTGTCGACGATCGCGCTGTCGACGCTGCTACCCGTCCTCGCCGGGATCGTGCCGCGACGCGCCCGGGTCACGACACGCAGCCACCTGCGCGCGCTCGGCGCGGACGTCCGGCTCGCGCTGTCCCAGACCGCGCTGCTCGCCGTCTTTCTCGCGCATCAGGCGTGGCTGATGCTCGATGCGATCGGACGAACGCTCTATCGCCTGTTCGTGAGCCACCGGCATCTGCTCGACTGGGTCACGGCGGCTCAGGCGCAGGTCGGTCCGCGGCTCGACCTCGCCGGGTTCTATCGGCAGATGAGCGGTGGCGTCGCCCTAGGCATCGTCGCTGCCGCCGTCGTCTGGTGGATGGGGAGCGACGCCTGGCCGGTGGCGGCGCCGTTCATCATCGCCTGGGTCGCGTCGCCCGCCATTGCCCGATGGACGAGCCTCTCGCCGCTCGTCGCTGGCCGCGTGGCGGTTTCGGCTGCGGACGCCGATGCCCTGCGCCTGGTTGCGCGCCGCACCTGGCGCTTCTTCGAGACCTTCGTGACGTCGACGGATCACATGCTCCCGCCGGACAACTTCCAGGAAGACCCGAAGCCGATCGTCGCGCACCGGACCTCGCCCACCAATCTCGGCGTCTACCTCCTCTCCGCGGTCAGCGCCCGCGACTTCGGCTGGGTGGGGACGATCGAGACCGTCGACCGGCTGGAAGCGACGCTCGCGACGATGGGCGGCTTGCAGCGGTTCCGCGGGCACTTCTACAACTGGTACGACACGCGGGATCTCCGACCGCTCGATCCGCAGTACGTCTCGTCGGTGGACAGCGGCAACCTGGCCGGGCATCTGATCGCGCTTGCGAATGCCTGCCGGGAATGGATCGGCCGTCCGGCGGCCGGCCCTGAAGTGCTTGCCGGCATCGAAGACGCCCTCCAACTGACGCGCGAATCCTTGGGGGGGCTTCCCGACGACCGGCGGACGCAGACGATCACGCGGCACCAGCTCGACGATGCGCTCGATGCGCTGGCGGCCGCGCTCCGCCGGGCGCCGATGCCGCCGGCGGACATCGGTGCGCGACTGGCGGAGGCCGCGCCGCACGCCGCGACGATGGCCGACATTGCGCGCACGCTCGCGAGCGAACGCGGCGACGAAGCCGGCACCGAGATGCTGTTCTGGGCCGAGGCGACGCTCGCGTCGATCGAGAGTCACCGTCGGGACGTTGCCCCGGCCGTCGACGCCGCCCGCGTCCTGGAACGGCGCCTTGCGGCGCTGGAGGCTGCGGCGCGGACGATGGCCGGCGCGATGGACTTCGGCTTTCTCCTCGACCCGGACCGCAGACTCCTCGCAATCGGTTACCGGGTCGCGGACGGCACGCTCGACCCGAGCTGCTACGATCTCCTCGCATCCGAAGCGCGCCTGGCGAGCTTCGTGGCGATCGCCAAGGGCGACGTCCCTTCGCGGCACTGGTTCCGGCTCGGGCGCGCCGTCACCCCGACCGGACGCGGCGCGGCACTGATCTCCTGGTCGGGATCGATGTTCGAGTACCTGATGCCGTCGCTCGTGATGCGCGCACCGGCCGGCAGCCTGCTCGAGGAGACGAGCCGCCTCGTCGTCCGCCGGCAGGTGAGCTATGGCGCCACGCTCGACGTGCCCTGGGGGATTTCCGAGTCCGCCTATAACGTCCGCGACCTGGAGCACACCTACCAGTATTCGAACTTCGGCGTCCCGGGACTGGGTCTGAAACGCGGTCTCGGCGAGAACGCCGTCGTCGCACCCTATGCGACGGCGCTCGCGGCCATGGTCGATCCGGGAGCGGCGGCGCGAAACTTCGCCCGGCTTGCCACCGCCGGCGCGCGCGGCCGCTACGGCTTCTACGAGGCCCTCGACTACACGCCCACGCGGCTGCCGGAGGGGAAGGACGTTGCGATCGTCCGCGCCTTCATGGCGCACCATCAGGGCATGACCGTGGTCGCGATCGCCAATGCTCTCCTGGACGGCGCGATGCGGGCGCGGTTCCATGCCGAGCCGATCGTGCAGGCGACGGAGCTGCTGCTGCAGGAGCGCACGCCGCGCGACGTCGCGGTGGCTCATCCCAGGGCGGAGGAAGTCGCCACCGCGGCGACGGTCCGCGAGCTGGAGCTCCCGGCGGTGCGACGGCTCCGCTCCCCGCACGACGCCACGCCGCAAGTGCACCTGCTCTCGAACGGCCGGTATGCGGTAATGCTGACGGGCGCCGGGTCCGGGTACAGCCGCTGTGGCGATCTCGGAATCACGCGCTGGCGCGAAGACGCCACCCGCGACGACTGGGGCGCCTACGTTTTCCTGCGCGACGTGCAGAGCGGCGACGTGTGGTCTGCGGGCTACCAGCCGACCGGCGTCGAGCCGGACCGCTATGACGTCACGTTCACCGAGGATCGCGCCGAGTTCGTCCGCCACGACGGACCGATCACCACGCTGCTCGAGGTCCTCGTCTCGCCGGAGGACAACGCCGAGGTTCGCCGCGTCTCCGTGGCGAATGCGGGGAGCCGGACCCGGGACATCGAGCTCACCTCGTACGCCGAGCTCGTGCTGGCGCCGCCCGCCGCCGACACGGCGCACCCGGCCTTCTCCAAGCTCTTCGTGCAAACGGAATATCTCCACAAACAGGGCGCGGTCCTCGCGACGCGACGGCGCCGATCGCCCGGCGAGCCCGAGGTCTGGGTGGCGCATCTCGCCGTCGTCGAAGGGGAGGCGGTGGGCGAGCCGGAGATCGAAACCGACCGGGCCCGGTTCCTCGGCCGCGGGCGCGAGTCCCGAGCGCCGATCGCGGTGATGGACGGCCGGCCGCTTTCGAATACCGTCGGCACGGTCCTGGATCCCGTTTTCGCGCTGCGCCGCCGCGTGCGGGTACCGCCGGGCAGGGCGGCGCGCATCGCGTTCTGGACGGTCGTCGCTTCGTCCCGTGGCGAGGCCCTGGACCTGATCGACAAGCATCAGGACACGACCGCCTTCGACCGCGCGGCCACGTTGGCGTGGACCCAGGCGCAAGTGCAGTTGAGCTACCTCGGCATCGACGCGGAGCAGGCGGCCCTCTTTCAGCGTCTCGCCGGCTACGTGCTCTACGCCGATCCCACGCTCCGTCCGTCGTCGGACGCCATCCGCCGCGGCGGCGGCGGGCCGCCGGCGCTCTGGGCGCAGGGCATCTCCGGCGACCTCCCGATCGTCCTCGTGCGGATCGACGACATCGAGGACGTCGCCATCGTCCGCCAGTTGCTGCGGGCCCACGAGTACTGGCGGCTGAAGCAGCTCGCCGTCGATCTCGTGATCCTGAACGAGCGGGGATCGTCCTATATCCAGGATCTCCAGATCGCCCTGGAGACGCAGGTCCGGACGAGCCAGTCCCGACTGCAGATCGGCGCGGACCTCGCGCGCGGCTCGGCGTTCGTCCTGCGTGCGGACCTCATTCCGGCGGCGACCCGCGCCCTGCTGCTCGCAACGGCCCGGGCGGTGCTGGTCGGACGACGGGGAACGCTCGCGGAACAGCTCGTCCGGGTACAGGAAGCGGACACCGTGGCGCCGCCCGCGCAGCGCTTGCCGTCCGCGGGCGCATCGCCTGACGTTCCGGTGGCGCCGGACCTCGAGTTCTTCAACGGGCTCGGCGGATTCGCCGCGGACGGGCGGGAGTACGTGACGATCCTCGGCGCCGGGCGGTCGATCCCCGCGCCGTGGATCAACGTCATCGCCAATCCCGCGTTCGGCTTCCAGGTCGCGGTCGAGGGCGGCGGCTACACCTGGTCGGGCGCGAGCCGCGAGAACCAGCTCACGCCCTGGTCGAACGATGCAGTCACCGACCGGCCGGGCGAGGTCCTCTATCTGCGCGACGAGGACACCGGCGAGCTGTGGGGACCGACGGCCCTGCCGATCCGCGACGAGGCCGCGCCCTACGTCGCCAGGCACGGCCAGGGATACAGCCGATTCGAGCACGCCGCACACGGTATCGCGCTCGATCTCCTCCAGTACGTGCCGCTCGACGAGCCGATCAAGATCTCGCGGCTGACGATCCGGAACACCTCGGGGCGAACCCGGCGGCTTGCGGTCACGGCCTACGTCGAGTGGGTGCTCGGCCCGTCCCGCGGCGCCTCCGCGCTCTCGGTCGTGACGGAAATCGATGCGGAGACCGGCGCGATGTTCGCGCGCAACCCCTGGAACATCACGTTCGGTTCCCACGTCGCCTTCGCGGACCTGGGGGGACGGCAGATCGCCTGGACCGGCGACCGGCGGGAATTCCTGGGGCGGAACGGCACGCTCGACAATCCCGCCGCGCTCGCCGGGGAGACGCCCCTCTCGCGGCGGGTCGGTGCCGGCCTCGATCCCTGCGGCGCCCTTCAGGCGCCGGTCGAGCTCAAGCCGGGCGCCACGGTGGAGCTCGTCTTCCTCCTCGGCGAGGCGGCAACCGCGGCCGACGCGCAATCCCTGATTGCTCGCTACCGGGTCGCCGATCTCGATGCGGTCCTGCGCGAAGTCGTCGCGCATTGGGACGATGTGCTCGGCACGGTGCAGGTCAAGACGCCGGACCGCTCGATGGACCTCATGCTGAACCGCTGGCTCCTCTATCAGACGCTCGCCTGTCGCGTGTGGGCGCGCTCGGCGTTCTACCAGGCGAGCGGCGCTTACGGCTTCCGCGACCAGCTCCAGGACGGAATGGCGCTCGCCCTGTCGCGACCGGCGCTGACGCGTGCGCATCTCCTGCGTGCCGCGGCCCGGCAGTTCGTCGAAGGAGATGTCCAGCACTGGTGGCTGACGCCGTCCGGCCAGGGCGTGCGGACACGCATCTCCGACGATCGGATATGGCTCGCGTACGCCGCCGCACACTATGTCGAGACGACCGGCGACATCGCGGTGCTGGACGAGCCCGTGCCGTTTCTCGAGGGTCAGCAGCTCGGGCCGGACGAGCACGACGCCTACTTCCAGCCCATGCTCGCGGAAGAGAGCGCACCGCTCTTCGAGCACTGCGCGCGCGGGCTCGACCGGAGTCTCGCGGTCGGGGAGCACGGCTTGCCGCTGATCGGCACTGGCGACTGGAACGACGGCATGAACCGGGTCGGCGAGCTGGGCAAGGGGGAGAGCGTCTGGCTCGGCTGGTTCCTGCATGCGACGCTGGCGGCGTTCGCGCCGTTGGCGAAGGCTCGCGGCGAAGCGGCGCGGGCCGCGAAGTGGCGGTCGCACGCCGCTCGGCTCCGCGTCTCGCTCGAGCAGGACGGCTGGGACGGTGATTGGTACCGGCGCGGCTACTTCGACGACGGAACGCCGCTCGGTTCGTCCACGAGCGACGAATGCCGGATCGATTCGATCGCGCAATCCTGGAGCGTGATCTCCGGGGCGGCGGAGCCGGCGCGTGCCGCGCGTGCCATGGCCGCCGTGGACGAGCAGCTCGTCCGTCGCAGTGACGGTCTCGCCCTGCTCTTCACCCCGCCCTTCGATCGGACGTCGCTCGATCCCGGATACATCAAGGGCTATCCGCCCGGCATCCGGGAAAACGGGGGCCAATACACCCACGCCGTCGCTTGGTCGGCGATCGCCGTCGCCGCCCTCGGCGACGGCGACAAGTCCGCCGAGCTGTTCTCGCTCATGAACCCGATCAACCGCACGAGCACGCGGGCGGACGTGCAGCGCTACAAGGTCGAGCCCTACGTCGTCGCCGCGGACGTCTATTCGGTCGCGCCGCACGTCGGGCGCGGCGGATGGACCTGGTACACGGGCTCGGCCGGGTGGCTCTACCGGGTCGGGATCGAGTCGATCCTCGGGTTGCGCCTGGAGGGAGCGATCCTCTGCGTCGCGCCCTGCATCCCCAGGGCGTGGCCGCGCTTCGAGATCGTGTTCAAGTATCGCTCGGCGCGGTACGAGATCGCGATCGAGAACCCCAACGGAGTCTGCCGTGGAGTGGCTCACGCCGAGCTGGACGGCAGTGCGCTGCCGGCGGGCCCGACGCGAGTGCCGCTCGTGGATGATGGTCGAGTCCACAAGGTGCGCGTGATCCTCGGGTGAGGCCGGCGACTGGGTCGGGCCTTCCGCCCCCGCCGCTATCCGCTGGCGCGCTCGATCGCAGCGTCCTGCGTGAGGGTCAGGAGCACGTCGGCGTACCAGGCGCAATTCAGGTCGAGCCGTTCGTCCTGCTCGACGTCGCGGCTGGTGACGTCCATCCGGCCGGCGTGGACGCCGAGCAGCTTCCACGGCAGCTCCACCCGACCGGCGCGTTGGGTCGGTTCGCGCGCGACGACCGGTGCGCCGCTCGTGCCGCGGTGCATCCGCGCGTCCGTCAGGAAGTAGCCGTTGCCCTGGAACCGGATCCCGAACGCCGAGGCGATGACCGCCTGCCGCGCGACCGGCAGGCGATGCAGCGTGTCGTGAAAGCCGAGCGGAAAACCGGCGATGAGCACCGAAGTTCCCACTTCGATCTGGTCGAGCTGCTTCACCAGGTGAGCGGGCGTGAACGCGTGATAGAGAAGCGTCTCCGGCAGGGCCGGGCGCTCGAGCTCCAGGGCCACGACGTCGATCGCGCCTGTCGAGTCGCGCCCCTCCCGCCAGACCGACTTCCGGTCCCGGTATAGCGGAATGGAGAACTGCCTCGTCATGGCCACGTTCTCCGGCGCCACGTGCAGCTCGATCTCCAGCCGGTCCGGGTGATGATCGCTCGCCTCGTCCAACACCACGTGTCGGCTCGTCACGAGGAACAGCCGGTCATCCCGCGCGAAGAAGAAGCCGGTCGCGTTGGTCAGGTGCTGCTGCCCGAGCATCGTCGTGACGCGAGTCACGGCCAGCAGCAGCGATTCGATCTTCACGCGAGCCTCCGCCAGACGCTCGCCAGCCAGGGCTGCCGTTCACGCGGCAAGCCGGCAGGGCGGTAATAGTGGGTAAGTTCGAGGAATCCCGCGGCCGAGACGTAGCGGCGCCAGGTTTCGAGATCGTGGTACGCGCCGTAGCGTCCGCGGTTCCAGCCTTCCTCGTTGTGACCGTGCGGGTTCGAGCTGAACAGCACCCCGCCCGGCTTCAGCGTGGCGTGCAATTCCAGCAGCACGCGCGGCAACTCCTGGCTGGGGACGTGAAACAGCGCGGCGTTGGCGAAGACGCCGTCGAACCGCTCATCCGGCAGGTCGAGCTTGAGGAAGTCCTGCTGCCATACCTCGCAGCCGCTGTCGGCACGCGCCATCTCGGCGAAGCGGGCGGCGCCCTCCAGGCCCACCGCGATGTGACCGAGGCCGGCAAGCACCTTGAGATCGCGCCCTGGCCCGCAACCGAGGTCGAGTATGGTGAAGGGTGGTTCGCCTTCGATATGTTGCAGCAGCGCTGCGATGTTCTGGCTGACGTCATGATCCTGTGTGCCTTGCCGGAAATCCTCGGCACGCTGGTTGTAATGCTCGAGCGTCAGGCCGGCGAGCTCGTCCAGATCTCGCGGACTCAGCTTCATGTCGGATCCGTCGCCACGCGGTCGTTCCGGTGGGCCCGCTTCTGGCTGCCGTCCCAGCGCACGACGAGGGCTTTCATGGCAACGATGATACGTCCGTGCGCTGGCGTACGGACGGCGTTAGACTGTCTCTGCCGGTATCGAACATCGAGTGGGTATGCGAGCAACGGCTGCGCCGCAAATTCCCGAGACGAACCAGCTCCTGGCAGTCCTGCCGGCGGGCGAACGCGAACGGCTGTGTCCCCACCTCGAGCCGGTCGCGATGGCGCTCGGCGAGGTTGTCTACGAATCCGGCAGCCGGCAGGACTACGTGTACTTCCCGACGACGGCGATCGTGTCCCTGCTCTACGTCATGGCGGATGGCGCGTCCGCCGAGATCGCCGTGGTCGGCAACGAGGGAATGGTGGGAGTTGCCCTCTTCATGGGAGGTGAGACCACACCGAGCCGCGCCATCGTACAGAGCGCCGGCTCGGCGTTCCGGCTTTCGGGGCAGCTGCTGAAGCGCGAGTTCATTCGTGCCGGGCCGACGCAGCATCTGTTGCTGCGCTATACCCAGGCGTTACTGACGCAGATGGCGCAGACGGCGGTCTGCAACCGGCATCATTCGGTCGACCAGCAGCTCTGCCGCTGGCTGCTGCTCAGCCTCGATCGGTTGCCCTCGAACAGGCTCACCATGACGCAGGAGTTGATTGCCAACATGCTCGGGGTGCGCCGCGAAGGGGTCACGGAGGCCGCCGGGAAGTTGCAGGGCGCAGGCCTCATCCGCTACAGCCGTGGCCGCATCACGGTGCTGGATCGGCCGGGCCTGGAGGCCCGGGCCTGCGAGTGCTACGAGGTGGTCAAGCGGGAATGCGATCGCCTGCTCCCCACTGCCATGGCGACGTGATCTGAAGCGAGCACGTCACTGCCGCTCTAGCCGAGGATGCGGTCGTACACGTTCTGCGCGGATCGGTAACACCCGCAGGCGGCGGCCTCCAGGCCGCGCCGGGCGAGAACCGTGATGTTGCCGCGGCGGTAGCGAATCAGCTTTCGCCGCTGCAGCCCCCCCGCCGCCTTGGTCACGCCGACCCGGCGGACGCCGAGCATTTGGGCGAGCAGCTCGTGGGTCAGATGGAACTCGTCCGCGTGCGCCCGGTCGTGGGTCATCAGCAGCCAGCGGGCGAGCCGTGCCTCCAGTAGGTGGAAGTGCGTACACGCCGCTGTTTGCGCGAGCTGCGCCATCGAGACGTAGAGGTAGCGGTTCAGCTCGCGCTGCAGGGCAGCGCTATCGGCGAGCTCGCGGAGGAACGGCGCAGCATCCATCCGCATCGCGGCGCCCGCGCCCTGGACCAATGCGCGCAAGGGTGAGACGTCGACGCCCAGCATCAGCGTGATTCCGAGCATGCCCTCGCTGCCGACGAGCCCCACCTCCAGGCTCGCGCAGCCGTCGCGCGGCGTCAACAGCGAGATGAAACCGTCGTCGGGGAAGTAGACGTGCCGGATCCGGTCCCCGGGCTCGGAGAGCACATCGGCGAAAGCGAGCTCGACCCGCTCGCAGCCCGCGAGCAGATGCTCGCGATCCTTGCGGGGCAACGCCGCGATCAGATTGTTCGTGGCGGGGACGCGCCTCGTGGATGACACCGGAGTCTCCTAGAGGGTCCAAGAAAAGACCCGGTACGGGGGTGCCGTGACCGGGCCAAACACTTTAGGTGTTCATCAGGGAGGAGCTAAACACCCGTTAGCATCATCCCCGCTTCCTCCAGGACGCTCCGTACGCTAGCGTCCATAGCGCACACGATTCTTTCGCATGGGCCGGACGAGTGTAGCCAAGGAAAGGCCCGGAACGGGGAGAGCCGATTCCGGGCCGGGGACAACAGGTGCTCAAGGACAACAGATACTCACGAGGGAGGGAATGAGCACCCATTTCAATGATGTCCGTCTCCGCCAGGGCCGTCTGTTCGCTAGCGCACCGATCCCGGTCCGACATCGGATTACCCTCCAACCGACGCCGTGAGCGATGCGGCGATGTTGCAGTCGGTAGCACTACCGGGCTTTTGACCTGGAAAGGAAGAGACGCTATGGAAATTCTCTGGTTCATTCTGATCGGTCTCGCCGCCGGATGGCTGGCGGGGCAATTCATGCGAGGCGGCGGCTACGGTCCTGTCGGCGACATCTTGCTGGGCGTGGTCGGCGCGGTGGTCGGCGGGTTTCTGTTTCGTCAGCTGGGCCTGTCCGCCGGAGGCGGGTTGATCGGTGCCTTGATCGTGGCGACCATAGGCGCGGTGGTCGTGCTGTTCCTCGTGCGCGTGCTCAAGCGCGCCTAGCGGTGAGAAGGGAGGGGTTCCACCCCTTCCCTCGCGCCGATTCACGACGATCTTCCGCGTCGCGGAAGATCGTCGCTCATCAGGTTTTCCCGCCGGGCACGTCAGCGGGCGTCTTGAACGGCCCGCCGCGAAATGGCGCGGCCGGAGGGGCCGGCTTCTTCTGTTGCTTCGGTTTCTTGGCTTCGCGATTGCTTCGCTGCTGGCCCTTGGGCATGGGAGTTCTCCTGAGAGGATGCGCATCCGGACGTGGCCCGGCGATTATGCGCGTTTGTGACCGGCGTCGCCGTCAACGGGTCTCGTCGCGATGGGGCCGCAGCCCTGGCGCTCCGTGCGCCGCGATCTTTCGATGTATGTACGCCAACGTACAGAGCGCGCCCGGAGGCGCGCCGATACTGCTCACGGCGATGGTCGAATCTCGGGCGCCCGCAGCTGTTTTCGCCGGGCGGCACCGAGAGCGGGTCAGCCCCGGGCCTTCGCGAGGAGAGAGTCATGTGGAGGCGAGCAGGTTCGATGACCGTGAGTGCGGCGGTGGCCGCGATGGTGCTTGGCTGTTCCCCGCCGCCGTCGGGGCCGACAGTCGTGATTGAGGACAAGGTCTATACGGTGACGCCCACCTCGGTGCTGGCGAAGGCCGGGATCATGACGGGCGAGGTCACGGAGATGAAGGTGACCGAGCGGGTCGAGAAGGACTCCGGCAACGTCGTCTCCATGGCGAAGCTCACCGGGAAGCTCAAGCTGACCAATAGCTCCAAGGATCAAAGCGTCCGCCTGGTCGGCGGCAAGATCCAGTTCATCGATGCCCAGGGGCAACCGATCAAGGTCGAGGAGAAGCGGATCGAACCGACCCTCAAGTTCTCCAGCTACGGCGGAGCCGAGCGGCTGGACCCGGGGCAGGAGGCGACCCAGATGGTGGACGTGGACTTCCCCGCCGAGGCCCTGAAGGCGAAGAAGCTGAAGGAGATCCGCCTCGAGCTCGTGTACCTCCCCTCGTCGTACAAGGAAGAGACGGCCAACTTCACCGTGTCGATCGGCGGCCAGTAGATCTCGAGTTCGACTCAGTCCCGCGGCGTCGGCGGCGCGCCGCGGCCATCCGGATACCGCACAGCCAGCGCGCTCGCGCGGGCTTCCGCGTCATCCAGGCCATGGAGGGTGACGGCGCTCGTGCCGCCCTCGACGAGCCGCAGCCGACGCAGATCTTTCACCAACACCCACGTCTCCCCGCGGCCCGGGGCTTCCATGCTCACTGCCGTGTTCGCTAGGACGGCGGTCGCCTCGATCAGGCTTCGGCGGGCGGCGGTGACATCTCCCACGGCGTAGCTGTGCCTCGCTCGCTGCAGGGCACGAACACCGAAAGCGGACCGGTGGACAGCATCTTTGCCCAGGCCCGGGCCGCTATCGTCCTGGGGCAGAACCTTGGCCTGAGGGGGGAGGGCTCGAGCATCGACCGGCACCAGGTAGACCCCGCGCTCGGCAACCGGGGTCGCGAGTGCCGCCGTAGTCGGGCGTTCCACTGGTGAAGGCGGCGGCTGCAGCGCGCAAGCGGCGACGAGGAAAGACAGGAAACCGGTCGCCGCAAGCTTGAGGGAAGTGAGTCTCAAATGGATCTCCTCCCCATTCATTATCCGCGCCCCATCACGAAGATCTGTACGCCAGCGTACGTACGGACCTGCGACGAGCGCGGCGACATCACGACCGCGCCGGCTTGGAAGCAGCGTCTTGCGGGTGCTACCGGGGCGCGAAGGAAACCCACTACTCCCCCGGAGAACCTCGGGCGGGAGCTCACTGCAGCCCGTTCATGCCGCGGCGAGCGACATGAACGGGGAATCGACCAGAGCTTTCTCAGGCCGCTTTGAGGTTGACGGCGGACGACTTGCCGTCGTTTCCCTGCTCGACGTCGTACGAGAGTTTCTGGCTCTCGCTGATGCTGCCGAGCCCGGCACGTTCCACGGCCGAGATGTGGACGAACACATCCTTCGAGCCGTCGTCAGGGCGAATGAAGCCGAAGCCTTTGGTTGCGTTGAAGAACTTGACGGTGCCAGTAGACATGAGTCCTCCGGATCTGGCGTTGCCTCGCGCGGGAGTGTGCGGGGCATCAAATTGCCGTTGGGAGAAGACCCGAAGTGGCGCCCGAAGGTGATACTGCGGACAGACCCGAAGCGAATTCGATGACGCTATATGGGGGCGAAAACGCGCTTGGCAAGCGAGCAGCGACCGCTTTCTTGCTGCCCCGTAACACGCCAGGTGCCGCCGCTACGCCGAGACCCCGGCGTCGTCCTGCGGCAGGTCGGCTTGCACGAGAGCGATTTTCTCCTGCGCGTCATGGATGATGCGCCGGCTCGCTCGGTCCCAGTGCAGGGAGACCGCCCTATCCGAGGCGGATCGAGCGAGTGCGGCGCTGGGCGATCCCGCCATGGCGAGCGTCAACGGTGTTCTCATGCTTCTCATGATTGATGCCGCCTGACGGAACGCCCCGAATCGGAGCAATCTCATCTTACGCGCTCAATCAGCGGCGTCCTGGGGTTTATTTTTCGGCGAAGCCGGGACAATCATGCTGCGGCCACGTCGGGGAGCAGCCGGTCGAATTCTCTCTTGACGACCTGGTAGCACTCGCAAACGTGGGCCTCCAGCGCCGGCCGGTCGAGCACCGTGATGTTGCCGCGGCGGTAGCGAATCACGCCGGCGGCTTGCAGCTTGCCTGCGGCCTCGGTGACGCCTTCGCGGCGCACTCCCAGCATGTTGGCGATCAGCTCCTGCGTCATCGTGAGCTCGTTCGAGGGCAGGCGATCGAGGCTCAGCAACAGCCAGCGACAGAGCTGTTGATCCAGCGAGTGATGCCGGTTGCAGACCGCCGTCTGCGCCATCTGTGTCAGCAGCGCCTGGGTATAGCGCAGCAGCAGATGCTGCATCGCCCCGGCGCGACGGAATTCCTCCTTCAGCAGGAGCCCCGACAGCCGATAGGCAAAGCCGGCGCTCTGCACGACGGCCCGGCTCGGCGTAGTCTCGCCGCCCATGAAGAGGGCGACGCCGACCATTCCCTCGGTGCCCACCACGGCGATCTCGGCTGACGCGCCATCCGCCATGACGTAGAGCAGGGACACGATGGTGGAGGTCGCCGGGAAGTAGACGTGATCCAGCTGGCTGCCCGACTCGTAAAGGACGTCGCCGAGAGGCATCTGGGTCAGTTCCAACTGGGGGTACACGCGTTCGCGCTCGATCCCCGGCAAGACCGCAAGAAGGCGGTTTTCTGCGGGGTTATGGACGTTGGGCATGACCTAGGGCTCGACGGTCAGAGGCGGATCAGCCATCTCCCACCAGTATAGGTCGATTCCCCTCGCGCTATGTGCGCTGGCGTACCGAGGGCCGGCGGCTTCGGAACTACACTCGTACGACGGGACGAGTCGACGACCCGGCCTGCGCGCAAGCGATCAGGGAGGTGCCGACGCCAGCCCTCCCGCGCGGCGTCAACTCACTCCGGTGCCAAGACAATGGATTGGACTAGAGACAGGATCGAGCGGCTGACCACTCCGGAGGTCAGACAGCTGCGCGCCAACGCCGAAGCGCTCGGCAAGGTAGCCGTCCTCGCGTCGTGCGATGAAGTGCTGTCTCGGCGGCCGAAGCGGGCTGTCGGGCGTCGCGTCGCGCGCACGCGGTCAGCCGACGATACGCACTTGGTTTCGCGACGCAAGGCGCTCGAGACCCAAGGGGTGATCCTTCGCAACCCGAGCTGGAGCTGGGGCGGCGTCCGGCGTTCTGACGGCGCGGTGATCATGACGATGTGGGCCGATGACGTCCAGACCTCCGACGGCACCTGCAGCTACCTTCTCTGGGCCCCGAATGTAAATGGCTCGCGTCCCTGGTCGGACAAACCGGGCGGCAAGGAGCGGCTCGAGCATTGCCGCCTCGCTTTGGCGCAGGGCACGGCGGAGGGCTTGCTCGTCTATGGTGACCGCCTCCAGGGCAGATTACCGGAGGACAAGGCCTCCACGGTGCGGGGAGCGGACCCGACCACTGTTCTGCGCTTTCGCGTGATCCGGCGCGGCGAGGAATTCTGGGCGGCGTGGGGGGAAAGAAGCCCGCCGCTCGTTGCCGATCGCGTATAGTGAGTGGTTCACAGAGGCGCTGCAGCTCCCTCCTCTCCAGCCCCCGATTAGCGACCCCGGGCCAATGTCCCATCTCTGGGGTTCGCAATGCGCGTGGTCGAAAGAATCACCGGCACCGCCGGACGCTACGCGCTCGCCGGCACGGTCTCTTGCGACGAACGCGGTCGCTACGTCGCCCACGCCAAGACCTACCCGCTGACGGCGAGCCCTCTCGATCGCGCCCTGCGATCCGTCGCGAAAGCGCAGGCGAGCGGGCCCGATCTAGAGGCCACGGGCGCTACGGCCCCGGAGGCGAGGACGCGTCTTTGCGTCGAGGCGAGGGCGCAGTTGGGGGGAGTCGTGACGAGCTTCGTGTGGCGCCCGGTCCTCAGCCTGGTCGCCACCCAATGAGGTCGGGTGGATCAGGCGCGTGGGAAATGGGTTTCCGGCTTGCTTACACGTCGGGAGCGATGGTCGTGATCACCGTAGAGGGTGCACACCGGCGCGTCCCGGCAGGTGAATGCCGCATCGGGCCGCATTCCACGCCGCGACGCTCCTGTACGGTGCGCTGGCGGGAGAAGGGGATCGATCAAAGCGCGGAGGTCTCGGCGGAGGACTTGTCCGCGTACGTGCTGGGCTGCGTCGTTCAATATGCGTGATCGACTGGAGAGCGCCGGAACGCACTTCGGCGCCAACAGCTTTCCAACCGGGAGATCGTGATGTCAATCGAAACGTGGATCATCGTCGGCCTCGTGGCGGGCTTCCTCGCCAGCAAGGTCATCATCAGGTCGGGCGAGGGGCTGCTCAGGGATCTCGGTCTCGGCATCGGCGGCGCGGTCCTTGCCGGCTTGCTCTTCCGTGCGCTGACGTCGCCGGAAGCGACCGGGCTCGATGTGTTCGGCCTCATCGTGACCCTGGTCGGCGCGAGCGCGGTACTCGTCGTGTATCACACCTTCTTCCCGCACGTTCGCCAAGGCTAGCCGACGCGACTCGGCATTCCGGCCGGGACACCAAGATAGGGGACCTCGCGGCCGCCGGAGCGCGCGACCCCGACTAGGCGCGCCGGGGCATCACTCCTCGACGAGAACGCCCCTCACGGGGCGTTCTCGCTTCTGGGGAATGCAGCGTTCAGCCGCGCCTCCGGCGCGTCGCCATGAATGCCGCGCCGAGGCCCAATCCGAGGAGACCGATGATCCCGGGCTCCGGGACCAGGAAGCCGCGAATCTCGCCTCCCGCACGGAAGGTGGTGTGGATGTTGAAGTAGGCCTGACCGGCGAGCAATCCGTCGATGAACGCGTCCTCGGCCCCCGCGACCGTACCGCCGTGCGCAGTAACGAAAGCGGGATTAAACGATGAGGCCATAGTGAGGTCGAAACTCGCATCGTAGGTTCCGGCCGTCACACCAGCGGGGAACCCGGGAAAGGTCGGTGTTGTTGTGGCTACGCCCGCGGTCGGCACCGCGGCATCAGGGGCCACGCAACAGTGAATGTGCGCGACGGTAGTTGTCCCGACCAGGCCGGACCAGTCGGCGTGTACGTCCATGGTGTGGAGGATCGTGTCGATGTCGACCGTCGCAAAGCCAATGCCCGGCGATGGGACCGCGGGGAACTCGCTCGGCCCATCCATGTGGGTCTTGAAATGGAGCACCACCGCGTGACTCGCCGGGGCGGCGACCAGCATCGTCGCGGCGAACAGCAGGAAAGCAAATGATGAACGCTTCATGGCATGTCTCCGGGTCGTGTAGTTATTGAGTGAACCAGCAGCCCGGCACCCATCGCCGGAGCCTGCGCAAGCGGCGGAAACAGAAGACGGATCTGCAAGAAGCGTGCCGCGAGATGACATCGCGATAAAATCAAAGCATTGTGATTCCCGGCCCTCGCGTGGACGGTTGAAGCTGTAAACGCTCTCGACAAAAAGAGCCAACGAGCAAAATAAATGCAAACGTGCGCCTGCTCGCCCTTATTCCCATTCGCCGTTTCGCTGACCGAGCGGTGCGCGGCGGCCGAGATCACGAACTGCCCCAAAATGTGCTTAGCTTCGGTCCCCGACTGAAGCGTCGCGAGGAGGACGGGGTGTTCAAGGGCGGACGTGGAGGGTTTGATGCGGCCTGATCGGTCCGGGCCCGTCGCCGGGGTCGTCCTCGCCGCGGGCTCGTCGCGCCGTATGGGTCGCAACAAGCTGCTGTTCGACCTGAGCGGGGAAACGGTCGTGCGGCGCGCCGTCCGGACCGCGCAGCGGGCCGGTCTCGATCCGCTCGTCGTCGTCCTGGGACACGAGGCCGACGCGGTACGCGCTGCGCTCGTCTCGATGCCCTGCCAGTTCGTCGTGAATCCTCGGCACGCGGAAGGGATGAGCAGCTCGGTCTGCGCTGGGGTCGAGGCGCTGCCGCCCGGCGTCGCCGCCGGCGTCGTGCTGCTCGCCGACATGCCGTTCGTGAGCGCAGAGATGATTACGACGCTCGTCGACCGCTATCGGACCGGCGATGCCTCCTTGATCCTGTCCGAATACGACGGGGTGCAAGCGCCGCCGACGCTGTTCGACCGATCGCTCTTCGCCGAGCTCGCGGGTCCCGAGGGCAAGGGCTGCGGCAAGCGCATGCGGCGGCGCCATCCGGACGCGACGCTCGTCCCGTGGCCCGCTGCCGCGCTTGCCGACCTCGACGTGCCCGAGGACTACGAGCGGGTCAAGGCGCAGCTGGCAGCAAGCTGACCATGCGACCCGAGCTGCTCGAGCTCGCTTCCCGGCTCGCCGCGCGCGGCGAGGGGTTCGCCCTCGTCACGGTCGTGCGACGCGAGCCGCCGAGCTCCGCGCGCGTTGGCGACACCGCCTTGGTGACTCGAAGCGGCGAGGTGCACGGCTGGGTGGGCGGAGGCTGCACGCGCTCGACCCTGCTGCGCGAGTCGCTGCGCGCCATCGCCGACGGGGAGCCCCGGCTGCTCAGTCTCTCGCCCGATCCGGCGACCGAGCAGCGTCCGGGCCTGGTCGCGCTTCCGATGACCTGCAAAAGTGGAGGGACCGTGGATCTATACGTCGAGCCCGTGCTGCCCGTTCCGCGCGTGGTGGTGTTCGGCACCCCGCCCGCCGCGCGCACCCTGGTGCGCATCGCCCACGCCATGGGTTGCCGCGTCGACGTCGTCGATCCCGAGGCCGACGGCGCGGACTTCCCCGAGGCGACGCGCGTGATTCCGGAGATCTCGCCGGATGCCGTCCCGCAGGGTGCTTGCGTGCTCGTCGCGACGATGGACGAGCGGGATCTGGACGCGATCGAAGCGGTGGCTCCGCTCAACCCCGCCTATCTCGGCGTGATCGCCAGCCGGAAGCGGTTCGCAGAGCTGCGCGACGCGCTCGCCGCACGCGGCGTCCCGCGCGGCGTGCTCGACGGGATCGTTGCGCCGGCGGGACTGGACATCGGCGCGCGGACGCCCGAGGAGATCGCGCTCAGCGTCATGGCCCAGATCGTGGAGCGGCGGCGGCGCGCGGCCCGGCCTGCGGCGGAACCGAAGGAAGCGCCGGCGCAAGCACCGCGCGAGGCGAGCGACCCGGTCTGCGGGATGACGGTGGCGATCGCCAGCGCCCGTCACTCCGCGGAGGTCAAAGGCCGGATGGTCTACTTCTGCTGCGCCGGCTGCCGCACCAAGTTCCTCGCCGATCCCGCGCGCTACCCGGCGCCGGCGCACAGCGCGTGAACGAAGAGATCCGCGCGCTGCAGGCGGCGATGGAGCGCGACGGCTACGTCGTCGAGCCGGCGATCGCCACGGCCGTGTACCTCGCGAAGGAGATGCGAAAGCCGCTGCTCGTCGAGGGCGAGGCCGGCGTCGGCAAGACCGAGCTCGCCAAGATGATGGCGCGGGTGCTGGGGACGGAGCTCATCCGGCTGCAGTGCTACGAGGGGCTCGACGCCAATACCGCGCTCTACGAGTGGAACTACCAGCGCCAGCTCCTGCGGCTGCGGATCGCGGAGCGGGAAACCCACGATCCCAAAGCGCTCGAGGAGCTCATCTTCGGGCGCGAGTACCTGCTCGAGCGCCCGCTGCTACAGGCGATCACGCGCCGGGATGGACCGCCGGTGCTCCTGATCGACGAGGTCGACCGGGCGGACGACGGGTTCGAGGCGTTCCTGCTCGAGGTGCTGTCGGATTTCCAGGTCACCGTTCCCGAGCTCGGGACGATCAAGGCGCAGCACGCCCCGTACGTGGTGCTCACCTCGAACCGCACCCGGGAGATCGGTGACGCGCTGCGGCGGCGCTGCCTGTACCTGTACATCGAGCATCCGAGCCTGGACAAGGAGCTGCGCATCCTGCGGAGCAGGGTGCCCGGCCTGGGCGAGCACCTTGCCCTCGCCATCGCGCGATTCGTGCAGGAGCTGCGCAAGCGCGACCTGCGCAAGCTCCCGGGCGTCGCCGAGTCGATCGACTGGGCGCAGGCGCTGATGCGGTTGCGCCAGGACCGGCTCGACGAGGAAGTGGTGCGTGCGACGCTCGGTTGCCTCCTCAAGGACGAACACGATGTGAGGCTGACGGACGAGGACGCGGTCGCGGAGCTCGTGGCCCATGCATCCGGTCGGGAGTGACGCTCGCGCGGGTGCCGCGCACGGCATCGCGGAGCATCTCGCGACGTTTGCGGGCGCGCTGCGCGAGCACGGCATCCGGGCGGGGCTCGGCGACGAGATCGACGCCGCGAGCGCGCTCACGCTCGTCGACCTGCTGGACCGTGCCGAGGTGCATCGTGGGCTCCGCATCGCGTTCAAGGTCCCGCGCGCGGCCTGGGCGACCTTCGACCGCCTGTTCGACGAGCACTGGGGTGGCGCGGCGGCGCTCGACGTGCCGATCCCGCCCCCGACATACCCGCGCGAGCGTCGTGGCCCCATGCATTGGCGTTGGGACGGCGAGCGCGTGCGCCTCGAGGCGCCCGAGCCGGAGCGGCCCACGGGCGACGAACCGGGATACAGCGCCGCGCAGCTCCTGCGCCGCAAGCCCTTCGACCGGATCTCGGAGAGCGAGCTCGCCGCCATGGAGCGGCTGCTGGCGCGCCTTGCTCTCAGGCTTGCCGCGCGGCGCAGCCGGCGCCTGGTCCCCACCCGCGGCCGAGGGATCGTGGACCTGCGCCGCAGCTTCCGGCATGCGCTTGGAACCGCCGGCGACCTCGCCCGCCTCGCGCGCCGGAGCCGCGCGCTCGAGGAGCCCCGCGTCGTGCTGCTCTACGACACGAGCGGGTCCATGGACCCCTACACCCGGTTCCACCTCGCCTTCGCATTCGCGCTGCGGCGCGTCATCCGGCGGGTGGAGATCTTCGCTTTCAACACGTTGCTCACCCGCGTGACCCGCGACGTCGCGCCGGCGAGGATCCTCCGGTCCCTCGAACGGCTCGCGGCCGACGTGCCCGACTGGTCGGGCGGGACGCGGATCGGCGCTTGCCTGACCGAGTTCGTCGCCCTCCATGCGAGCCTCGTCGGCCGCGACACGACGGTCGTGATCGTGAGCGACGGCCTGGATCTGGGCGACACGGCGCTGCTCGTCGGCGCGATGCGGGCGCTGCACGAGCGCGCGCGGACGATCGTCTGGCTGAATCCCCTCATGGGCGACGCGCGTTACGAGCCGACCGCGGCCGGCATGCGTGCTGCGCTGCCGTACGTCGATCACTTCGAAGCGGGGCACAATCTCGAGTCGCTGGAGCGGTTGCTGCGCTTCGTGGATTGAGGGTAAGGTTCTGCACCCCGTGCAAAGGAGGAACCCATGATTCCTGCACCCTTCGACTACCACCGGCCGGGGACGCTCGACGAGGCAGTGGCGCTGCTCGCGCGCCACGGCGATACCGCCAAGGTGCTCTCGGGCGGCATGAGCCTCCTGCCCGTGCTCAAGCTCCGCCTCGGCTCCGTCGCGCACCTCGTCGACATCGGGCGCATTCCGGGGCTCGAGTACGTCAAGGAAGAGGGCGGGACGCTCAAGATCGGCGGCGGCACGCGGCAGGCGACGCTCGAGCGCTCGGAGCTCATCGCCGCCAAGTACCCGATCCTTCGGGACGCTGTGGTGCTGATCGCCGATCCGCTGGTTCGAAATCGCGCGACGGTGGGCGGAAACCTCGCGAACGGCGACCCGGGCAACGATCTGCCGGCGATCATGATCGCGCTGGGCGCCACCCTGGTCGTGCGCGGTCCGAAGGGCGAGCGCACGATTCCCGCCAACCAGTTCTACAAGGGGATCTACAGCACTGCGCTCGCGCCGGACGAGATCCTCACGGAGGTTCGCGTCCCGATCCCGCCGGCTCGCAGCAGCGGGGCGTATCTGAAGCTCAAGCGCAAGGTCGGCGACTTCGCGGCCGCGGCAGCGGCGGTGCAGGTCACGCTCGACGCGAAGGGCGGCATCGAGCGCGCTGCCGTCGCGCTCACCAACGCCGGCGCGACGCCGATCGAGGCTGCCGATGCCGCGAAGTATCTCGCCGGCAAGGCGCTCGACGACCAGGTGGTCGCCGAGGCGTCGCGGCTCGCCGCGGCGAAGAGCTCACCGAGCGCCGATCGGCGCGGGTCGGTCGAGTACAAGAAGGAAATGGCGCGCGTGCTGACGGGGCGCGCGCTTCGCAAAGCCGCCGAGCGCGCGGGAGGTCGCTGATCCAATGGCCAAGCACCGCATCAACATCACCGTGAACGGCACCGCGCACGCGGCGGAGGTCGAGTCCCGCCTGCTGCTCGTGCACTTCATCCGCGAAAACCTCCGGCTGACCGGCACCCACATCGGCTGCGACACGTCGCACTGCGGCGCTTGCACTGTCCACCTCGACGGCGAGCCGGTGAAGTCGTGCACCGTGCTCGCCGTGCAGGCGGACGGCTGCAAGATCCGGACGGTCGAGGGCCTCGAGCAGGGCGGCAAGCTCCACGCCGTCCAGGAGGGCTTCACCGAGAAGCACGGCCTGCAGTGCGGCTACTGCACGCCGGGGATGATGATGACGAGCGTGGCGCTCCTCGAGCGGAACAAGCGCCCGAGCGAGCAGGAGATCCGCGAGGCGATCTCGGGGAATCTCTGCCGCTGCACCGGCTACGTCAACATCGTCAAGGCCGTCCAGTACGCGGCCGAGAAGCTGCGCTAGGAGCTCCGCCATGACGACCCCCAAGACCGACGCCAAGATCTGCGGCATGGGCCATTCGATGAAGCGCAAGGAAGACCCGCGCTTCATCCGCGGGCAGGGCCGCTACGTCGACGACATCCAGCTCCCCGGGATGCTGTACATGGACATCGTGCGCAGCCCGCATGCGCACGCGAAGATCAAGTCGATCAACACCGACCGCGCCATGAAGATCCCGGGCGTGCTCGCGGTGATCACGGGCGAGGTGCTCGCCAAGTACAACCTGCACTGGATGCCCACCATCTCGTCCGACACCCAGATGGTGCTGCCCACCGACCGGGTGATGTACCAGGCGCAGGAGGTGGCGGCGGTGATCGCCACCGAGCGGTACATCGCGGCCGACGGCGCCGACGCGGTGGACGTCGAGTACGAAGCACTTCCGCCGCTGATCGATCCGTTCAAGTCGCTCGCACCCGGCGCGCCGGTGCTGCGCACCGACAAGAAGGATCAGAAGACGAACCTCGCGTTCCACTGGGAGGCGGGCAACCGCGCGGACGCCGACAAGGCGATCGCGGCGGCGGAAGTGGTGGTGAGCGAGAACATCTACCTCCCGCGCATCCACGTCGCGTCGATGGAGACCTGCGGCTGCATCGCCGACTTCGACGCCGCCCAGGGCAAGCTCACGGTCTACATGACCACGCAGGCGCCGCATGCCGTGCGCACGGTGTTCGCGCTTGTGGCGGGGCACGTCGGCCTGTCGGAGGAAAGGATCCGCATCATCTCGCCCGACATCGGCGGGGGGTTCGGCGGCAAGGTGCCGGTGTATCCGGGCTACGTGATCGCGGTCGCTGCGTCGGTCGTGATCGGCAAGCCGATCAAGTGGATCGAGGACCGGATGGAGAACCTGCAGGCGGACTCCTTCGCGCGCGACTACCACATGAAGGTCGAGCTCGGCGCGAAGAAGGACGGCACCATGACCGCGCTCCGGATCAAGACGGTGGCCGATCACGGCTACGCCAACGCGTCGGCCAACCCGTCGAAGTTCCCCGCGGGCCTGTTCTCGATCTGCACCGGGTCGTACGACCTGAAGCACGCATTCTGCGAGGTCGATGCGGCCTACACGAACAAGCCACCGGGCGGCGTTGCCTACCGCTGCTCGTTCCGCGTCACCGAGGCGGTGCACGCGATCGAGCGCGCGACCGACGCGCTCGCGCAGAAGCTGGGGATCGACCCCGCCGACCTGCGCATGAAGAACTTCATCAAGCCGGAGCAGTTCCCGTACAAGTCGGTGCTCGGCTGGGAGTACGACAGCGGCAACTACCACGCCGCGCTGAAGAAGGCGATGGAGATCGTCGACTACGCGGGCCTGCGCAAGGAGCAGGCGGAGAAGCGCAAGCGCGGCGAACTGATGGGCATCGGCATCTGCAGCTTCACCGAAGTGGTCGGCGCCGGCCCGTCGAAGGACTTCGACATCCTCGGCCTCAAGATGTTCGACTCGGCCGAGATCCGCGTCCATCCCACGGGCAAGGCGATCGCGCGCTTCGGCACCAAGAGCCAGGGCCAGGGGCACGAGACGACGTACGCGCAGATCATCGCGGAGGAGCTGGGCATCCCGGCGAGCGACATCCAGGTGGAGGAGGGCGACACCGACACCGCCCCGTACGGGCTCGGCACCTACGCGAGCCGCTCGACGCCGACCGCCGGCGCCGCGGGCGCGATGGCGGCGCGGAAGATCCGCGACAAGGCGCGGAAGCTCGCCGCGCACCTGCTCGAAGTGAGCCCGAGCGATCTCGAGTGGGAGACCGGGAAGTTCTTCGTGAAAGGCGCGCCGCAGAAGGCGAAGACCATCCAGGAGTGCGCGTTCGCGGCCTACACCAACCACCCGCAGGGAATGGAGGCGGGGATGGAGGCGGTCCACTACTACGATCCGCCCAACCTCACCTTCCCGTTCGGCAGCTACATCTGCGTCGTGGACATCGACCGCGGGACGGGCGAGGTCAAGGTGCGGCGCTTCGTCGCGGTCGACGACTGCGGCAACATCATCAACCCGATGATCGTCGACGGGCAGATCCACGGCGGCCTCGCGCAGGGGATCGGGCCGGCGCTGTTCGAGGAGATCAGCTACGACGAGGACGGCAACATCTCCGGGGGGAGCTTCCTCGACTACTACGTGCCCACCGCCATGGAGTGTCCGCACTGGGAGACCGACAAGACCGTGACCCCGTCGCCGCACCACCCGCTCGGCGCCAAGGGCGTGGGCGAGTCGGCGACGGTCGGCGCGCCGCCGGCGATCGCCAATGCAGTGGTCGATGCGCTACGGCATCTCGGGGTGACGCACATCGACATCCCGATCACGCCCGACAAGGTGTGGCAGCTGCTGAAGGCGAAGGGGGCGGCGGAGTAGGCCACAGCGCGCGAT
This sequence comes from Burkholderiales bacterium, assembly GCA_035286595.1. Taxonomy (GTDB): domain Bacteria; phylum Pseudomonadota; class Gammaproteobacteria; order Burkholderiales; family SG8-39; genus DATEDA01. Next base: position 39,142 of record DATEDA010000096.1, read on the forward strand.
GAAAGAACCCGGGTTCTTTCTCATCGTGCGCTTCTGGGTCGCGCCGCAGGCCGAGGCGCAAGTCATCGACTGGCTGGACGACGGCCACGTCGCCGAGGTGGTGCGTCAGCCGGGCTTCCTCTGGTGCCGCCGGATCAGGCTCGCGGAGAAGGACGCGAACGGCTGGAGCGGCTATTCGATGATCTACGGCATCGCGTCCAAAGAGGATTTCGACGGCTACTCCGCCAACAAGCTTTTGCACGAGAAGTTCGCCCGGGAACGCGCGCCCTTCGAGAAGCAGCTGAGAATCGACCGCTTCGCCGGACCGGTCGAAGGTTGACCGATCAGCGACGCTCAGTGGGAGTCGAAGATCTCCTGGTAGGCCGCAAGGCTATTTCGAACCGCTGCGAGCTCACCCTCGGTGGGGCGATCCGGATCTGCAGCTGGGGGCAGGCTCCCGAGGTGCATCAGGCAAGCCATTAGCAGCAGCCGGGCCTTGGTCGCAGTGAGGTTTCGTCCACCGAGGAACAAGCCGTGCGGCGCGGTGAATCCTTCATTGTTGCCTCGCCCCACTGCCACGACCGGCATGCCGCACAGAACGGCTTTCCGCATCAGCCCCGCGCGCGCACCTGAAGTCATCGTCCCGAACGGGGCATGACCCTCCACAACGAATCCCGCCAACGGATCCGCGTCGAGATTCCGGGCGATCTGGGCCTGCAGGTCAGCCTCGCGCTCCGGAGATTCGCCGTCGGCAATGTAGTTTCCATCCTTGACGATCGAGACTCTCGGGATGGCACTGTCCAGCAGCTCGCCCGACGGATCCTTGAGCGGCACCTGGACGACCTGAAGGGCCGCGCCGTTTCGCGTCACGCCGACGACTTCGCGGGGCAGGCGAGTGAAGTTGACGAGCGAGTCATAGGTGTGCCGGCGCGTAGGGACGTGGGTAAGCGTTGGAGAACCTTCGTGCCCGACCGCACCCAGGATTCCGCCGTGCCCTCCGGTAGCCACGTAGCCGCCCGGCCTGGCATCCGCCTTCTGAACGTCGCGCGCGGCGAAAACACGCTGGTCCTGGATCAGCACCACGCCGACCCGGTTGCGGCCGCGATCGTCGGCCCACACCCGTGAGGCGATGTACTCCACGGAGTCGACGAGGTTCTTGTCGCCGTCGTTGCTGATCATGCCGTGGAGGCGCTGCGAAGCGTTGCCGCAGATCGGCACGGTCGTGTCGATCAGCAGGTTGAGCCAGTAGACGGTCTCTTCGATCCGCGGGCTGCCCTGCGTCCAGATCGCGCCCGCGTAGTTCCCGGTCGCCATCACGCGCTGTACGATGTTCGTGATCCGGGCGAGCGCGGCGCGCGGCGGCGACGCCGCCAGGTGGTGGGGCCGATAGGGAAAGAAGTCCCGTCCCAACGCTTCGGGTTCGATGTCTCCTGCGCCGACGTCGGTCCGGTGGTCGGCGGGAAGCCCTTTCGTGTACCCGGAGGGAGGGACGGAACGGTAGAAGTCGACGTCCGCCCGCGCGGAGATCAGATTGCCGATGCCCTTGCCGCTGATCCCGAACCGATCGATCTCTTCAAACGCGCGCGAACCGTCGGGGTAGAAGGGCTGTCTGGCGAGGGACGCGGGCGCGCCGGGCTGTGCGCAGTCCTCTTCCCAGGGACGGCCGTCGTTCTGGCGGGCCATGTACGGCAGCGGATAGAGGCCATCCTCCGGCCGGAGGGTGATCTCGTAGACCGGCTTGTCGTCCGCAGCGCGCCGCTCCCGATGGAACGCGCCAGACCGATCGACGTAGCCGTCCGGCGGTCCGTAGAGCTCGGCGGCATCGCGTTCGAGCGGGTGGGCGCTGAACTGCTCGACATAGATCGTGACCGACGCCGCGAGGCGTTGCGGCCGGAGCACGTCGAAGCGGGGAGGGCTCCCGTCGGCGTTGGTGAGAAGCGCAAGCCCGTACTTTTCGCGGGCCTTGTTGCTCGTGACCAGCGGCGGGATGTTCATGATCGTCGCGTTCGAGCCGGCGAAGTGGGCAATGCGAGGTTTGACGGTCATGGCTGCCTCGGCTTCGGTAACATCGCGCCTTCTGCGATGGTTCCGTTGGAGTATCGCTAGTTTCGCACTGGCATGCTCTGCTGCCGCAAGACAAGGAGAGGAAGTGCCCGAGCCGCTACCCAGAGTCGACGACAAGTTCCTGATCGACATGCACGTGCATGTCGGACCCGAGTACCTGCAGCGACGCTACAGCGCGGAGACGCTCGCCGAGGAAGGGCGGCGGGAGGGATTCGGCGCGGTGATGAAGAACCACTTCCAGCCGACCACCGGCTGGGTGAGCAAGGTTCGACGCCCTGACGACCAGGTCGCCCTGGTGGGTGCAGTGGTGCTCAACTTCAGCGTCGGTGGCGTCGACGAGCACGGCGTGCGGGCCGCGCTTTCGGCGTGGAAGCGCGACGTCCGCGCGACCGATCCGGACCCGGGGCCCGTCGTCGTGTGGCTCCCCACGCTCTCCACGGAAGCGCACCTCACGCTGTACGGCCGGCGCGAGATGCCCGAGGCCTGGGGCGTGAGGGGCAAGTACTCGCGCTTCGTGCCGATCGGGGGCGGCTACCGTCTCGACGAGGCCGACCCGAAGGTGATGGCCGGGGTCGAGCGCATGCTGCGCATGGTGGCCGAGTCGGATCTCACGCTCGCGACCGGACACCTGAACAAGACCGAGACCGTGGCGCTCGTGCGGCGCGCGCACGCCGCCGGCATCCGGCGGATCCTGATGACGCACCCGCTGTTCCAGGCGACGAACCAGGAGGTCGACACGCTGGTGAAGCTCTGGCGCGACTACGGCGCCTACACCGAGCTCGCGTTCGTGAACATCGCGATGGACCACCTCTCCTATGAACAGTACGTGCAGGTGATCGAGGCGGTAGGTCCGGAAGGCGTCGTCCTTACCACCGACCTCGGGCAGGCGATGAACACTACGGTATCGGACGGCTGGCGCGAGTACATCGCCGAGCTGAAGCGACGAGGCGTCAAGGATGACGCCATCGCGCAGATGGCCGTGCTCAACCCCCATCGCATCCTGTACGGTCGGGAGCTCGCCGCGCTCGCGCCGCCGGCCTGAATCACAGGCCCAGAAACGTCCGCCGGATCTCCGGGTGACCGAGCACCTGCCCGGCCGGCTCGACCAGGCTCACGCGCCCCAGCTCCAGCACCACGCCGACATCGCACCGCTCGAGCGCCTGGCGGGCGTTCTGCTCCACCATCACGACGGTGATGCCGTCGCGCACGAGGTCGCGGATCGTCGCGAACACCGTTTCCATCGGGCCGGGTGCAAGTCCGAGCGAGGGCTCGTCGAGCAGGAGCAGCCGCGGCCGAGCCATCAGCACCATCGCCATCTCCAGGAGCTGCTGCTCGCCGCCGGACAGGTTCCCGGCGTCCACGCCCCAGCGCTCCCTGAGCGGGGGGAACCGCTCGGCCATGCCCTCCACCTCGGCCGTGAGCGCCGGGCCGACGAGCCGCCGCGACCAGGCGCCGAGCCGGAGGTTGTCCGCGACCGACAGCAGCGGGAAGTTGCACCGGCCCTGCGGCACGAGCCCGATCCCGCCCTGCAACCGTTCGATCGCGGAGACCCGCGACACCTCGCGCCCGTCGTAGACCACCCGCCCCTCGCGACACGGGACGATTCCCGCGATCAGCTTCAGCAGCGTGGACTTGCCGGCGCCGTTCGCCCCGATGATGGTCGTCCAGCTCCCGCGGGCGATCGTGAGGTCGACGCCGTGGAGGATTGTCATGTCCCCGTACCCACCCACCGCGCCCGCCACTTCGAGGATCGTCCGCTCAGCCATCCAGCAGCGCCTCTCTCCGGGCGCCGGCGCCCAGGTACGCCTCGAGGACCCTCGGGTCGTGCGCGACCTCGTCCGGCGGGCCGCTCGTCAGCAGCCGGCCGCCGTCGAGCACGAAGATCCGCTCGCAGAGGTCGAACACGAGCTTCAGGTTGTGCTCGACGATCAGAAGCGTCACGCCGCGGTCGCGCACGCGCACGAGATGTTGCTTGAGCGCCTCGATCAGCGTCGGGTTCACGCCGGCTACCGGCTCGTCGAGCAGCAGCACCTTTGGATCGGTCATGAGCGCCATGGCGAGCTCGAGGAGTTTCTTCTGTCCGTAGGAGAGGGTGCCCGCGAGCTGCTCGGCGTGCGCCGCGAGCGCGAACTCTTCGAGCATCGCGGCCGCACGTTCGCGCATCAGGCGCTCGTGGCGGCGGACCTGCGGCACGCGCAGCACCTCTTCGAACGCCGAGTACCCGGGCCCGGACTGGGCCGCAGTGAGCAGGTTGTCGCGCACGCTCAGGCCCGCGAACACCTTGAGCTGCTGGAAAGTTCTGCGCACGCCCGCCCGCGCGACGCGCACCGCGGGGAGCGACGTGAGCTCCACCGCCGTCGGCCCGCCAGGGCTGAGCCACGCCTGCCCGGCGTCGCGCCGCTGGAAGCCGCTGATGCAGTCGAAGAGCGTCGTTTTCCCCGAGCCGTTCGGGCCGATCAGCCCGGTGATCGAGCCGCCCGCGACCTCGAGCGTGACGCCGTCGAGGGCGGTGACGCCTCGGTAGGTCTTGACGATGCCTTCGATGCGCAGGATCGGGCTCATGCCGGCGGCGCCGCCCCGGCCGTGCGGCGCCGGCCCAGCCAGGTCGCCAGCCCCGCCGGCCGGTAGAGCACGATGACGAGCAGGATGATCCCGTAGACGAGCGAGCGGATTTCCGGTGTCAGCCGCAGCACTTCGGGCAGGATGGTGAACACGACCGCACCGCCGACCGGGCCCCATAGCGTGCCCGACCCGCCGAGGATCACCATGATGAGCAGCGTCTCCGAAACCGAGAAGCCGAACACGCCCGGATCGATGTAGGTGATGAAGTGCGCGTAGAGCGCGCCGGCGAGGCCCGCGAACGCGCCGGACAGCGAGAAGGCGAACAGCCGTGTCCGGAACACGTTGATCCCCGCGGCGAGCGCGAGCTGTTCGTTCTCCCGCGTCGCCACCAGCGCGCGACCGAACCTCGAGGCGACGACGAGGTGCGTGGCGAGTACCACCGCGGCCGCCGCCACGACCGACAGCACGTACCACTCACCCCGCTCACGCACCGCCACGCCGAGGAAGCGCGGCGGAGGGAGGTTGGTGAGCCCCAGCGAGCCGCGCGTCAGGTCCTCCCAGTTGTTCGCGACGAGCTGCAGCAGCAGCGTCGCCGACAGCGTGACGATCACGAACGAGTGCCGCGACACCCGCAGGCTCGGGAAGCCGATCGCGATCCCGGTCGCGACCCCGGCGAGGGCGGCGAGCGCGAACGTCGCCGCGCTGTCCCAGCCGAAGCGCAGCGCGAGGATCGCCGCTACGTACGCGCCCATGCCGAAGAACGCCGGCGTCGCGAGCGAGAGCAGTCCGCCGTAGCCCAGCACTAGGTTGAGCGACTGAGCGAGGATGACGTAGAAGCCGGTCATGATGGCGACGTGGAGCACGTACGGCGAGCCGGCGACGAGCGGCAGCGCGAGCGCCAGCAGCGCGACCATCGGGATCGCCTGCGCCCGGTTCATACCCGCACCGAGCGCCCGAACAGACCCTGCGGCCGCGCGAGCAGCATCGCGATCATCACGGTGAACGCGATCCCTTCGCGCAGGACCGCGCTGCCCAGCCCGCCGGCGAAGCTCTCGGCCAGCCCGAGCACGAGGCCAGCGAGCGCCGCGCCGGCGACGTTGCCCATGCCGCCGATGATCACCACGGCGAAGCTCTTGAAGACAACCTCGGTGCCCATGTTCGGGTAGAGGTCGAAGAGCGGCGCAATCGCCACGCCCGCGAGCCCCACGAGCGCGGCGCCGAGCGCGCCCGTCCAGCGCGTCACGCTGCGCGGGTCGATGCCGACCATCACGCAGGCGTCGCGGTTCTGCGACATCGCGCGCATCGCGCGACCGATCGCGCTGAACCGGAGCAACGCCGCGAGCCCGGCGTACGCGACCACGAAGACGGCGCAGACGAGCAGCCGCTGCCCGAACAGGAGCACGCCGCCGACGTCGAACGTGACGCCCTCCAGGGGCGAGGCGATGTCGAGCGGCGTCGCGCCGAACGTAAGCCGCACCGCGTTCTGCAGGATCACCGCCACGGCGAGCGTGCCGAGGATCACCGACTCGAAGCTGCGGTCGAGGTTGGGCACGATCACGACCTGGGCGAGCACGGCGCCGGCGCCGGCCATGAGCGCCACGGTGAGCAGGGCGGCGGCGGCGTAGGGCAGCCCGAGCTGCGCCGTCGCCCAGAACAGCACGAACGCGGCGAGCATGTACAGCTCCCCGTGCGCGAAGTTGACCTGCCCGAGGATTCCGAAGACGAGCGCAAGTCCGATCGCCGCGAGCGCGTAGCCGAGGCCCACGGCGACGCCGTTCGCCGCGAGCTGGGCGAGAAAGACCGGGTCGGTGAGCACGATGAACCGCCGCCTCGCGGCGTGCGCGGCGACCCGGCGGTCCGAAGGTCTGGCGGGAGGACTACTGCGCCGGGATCAGGTCCTTCACCACCACCGCGCCCCTGTCGATCTGGAGCAACATGAGGTTGCTCGTGGCCTGGTGGTTGGCGTCGAATCGGATCGGCCCGAGGATGCCGGCGTAGTTCGCCTTCTCGAGCGCCTCGCGGACCGCGTTCGGGTCGGTCGTGCCGGCGCGACGGATCGCGTCGGCGAGGACGTTGATCCCCTCGTAGACGCCGTAGGCCGCGTAGTGCGGCCCCTGCTTGTGGCGCTCGATGAAGGGCTTCGTGAACGCGTCGTTCTGCGGGTTCGAGTACTTGTCGTAGTAGGGGTAGACCGTCCACGAACCGTCGAACTTGCCGCTCGAGACGACCGGCGCGACCACCCCGGAGCCGAGCGGCGGCCGGCCGACGAGCGGCATCGTCATCCCGAACTGGGTGTACTGCTTCATCAGATTGAGCGCCGCCTGGTCGAGCACGTAGGTGCCGATCGCGTCGGGCTTCGAAGCGCGGATGCGCGTCAGCACCGGCAGGAAGTCGGTCTCGGTCTGCTTGAAGTAGTCCTCCGAGATGATCTTGACGTCCGCCGGCAACCGTTCCTTGAGGAGCTTGACGGCGCCGCGCCCGTAGTCGGTGTCCTCGGCGACGATGGCGAGGGTTTTCACCCCCTTGAGCTGCTTCGCCACGACGGCCGCGATCATCGCGTCGTGCGGCACCGTACGGAACACCCATTTGTTCCCGCCAGAGCCCGACCGCAGGGTGATGTCGGGGTGCGTCGAGACCGTCACGATCAGCGGCCGCTGCGCCTTCTCGAGCACGGGCATGAGCGCGATCGTCGCCCCGCTGCACACGTCGCCGAGCATCGCGTCGACCTTGTCCTGGTTGAGCAACCGCTCCGCTGCGGCAACCGCATCGGCGGGCCGACACGCGCTGTCCTGCATCAGGAACACGAGCTTGCGCCCGAGGACGCCGCCTTTCTGGTTGATTTCGTCGGTCGCGAGCTCCCCGGCCCACTTCATGTGCTGCCCGAGAAACGCGAGCGGCCCCGTCACCGGACCCGCGAGCCCGATCTTGATCTCCTGCGCCGCGGCCTGCAGACCGAGCGACGCGATGAACAGCCCGGCGAGAAGCCGCTGAATCGGCACGCGCATGTTGCTCTCCTCTGGATACTGCGGATTTGTCGTTTGTCCGGCCATCCTAATATGCCGCGCCGCGCCGGATCAAGCCGAGACGCACCGGGCTTTCGGCGGCGCGGCGAGTCGAGGAATGGCGTTGCGCGCCGTGCGTCGGCGTCAGGTTACTTCGCCTTCGCGCGCAGCCGCCGCCCCGCCCTGGCGAGGTCATTGGGCTTGACCCAGAGGATCGCGCCCCAGCGGCCCTTGCCGGCCGACAGGCCGTCGACGGCGGTGACGTTGATGCCTTTCTCGGCGAGCCGCCTGAGATGGTCGGCGAGCGCCCCGGGGCGGTCGTCGCCCTGGATCAGGAAGCCGGTCTTCTTCGGATTGAACCGGAGTTTGGCTTTCCTCGCGGCCACGTTGAACTTGCGCGTGTCGTCCGGCACCACGTCGATCTGGGCGCGGCGGCCGCGCGGAAATCCGGTGCAGGCGAGCAGGTTGATTCCCGCGCTCACCAGCGTGGCGAGCACCTTGAAAGTCTGCCCGGGCGTGTTGGAAACCGAGAGCGAGAAGTAGTCCACCTTGCGCACCGTGTCAGCCATCGCGCCCTCCTAAAGAGTGAACTTCAGCGCCCGCAACAATGCCCCCGGCAGCCGCGCACTGGCGGTCGAGCGCTGGCCGTAGGTCGACGGGTCGAGCAGCAGCTCGCGGCTCCGCGTCAGGTCCACCAGATTGTCGCCGAGCATGCGGTAGAGCGTATCGTCGAACCGCATCGGACTGACCGGGGCCACGATCCGCCCGCCCTCCACCCAGAACGTCGCGAAGCGCGTCATCCCGGTGATGCGTCCGGCCGGTCGGTCCGAGAAGTTCAGATACCACAGATTGCCGATCCGGAGGCCGGTGTCGAGTGCCGCCAGCGCTTCGGAAGGCTCGAGGTCGCCGGCCGCCATGTCGAGCGATTCGGGGCTCTCGCGCGCGTTCGCGGCGTTGGTCTGGAGGCCGTATTCCTTCGCCGAGCGCGGCGATACCAGCGGGTCCCCGAGCCTGCCGTTGTCGATCAGGGTGACGGACGGCGGCTTCACGAACCCGTCGTTCTGGAAGCGCGGCGCCACGCCTTCGGCGGTGTTCTCGATCAGCGTGAGCTTCGGCGACAGCGTCGCGCCATGCGCCATGCGGAGGAGCGGGCTCTGCTTGGTCGCACGCGCCCGCGCCGAGAACCCGCCCCAGCCGACGAGGCCGACGAGCTCGTCGAGCGCGCGCGGACCGAGGTACGCGCGGTACTCTCCCGGCTCGAGGGTCCGCGGCGGGAGCGCGAGGAGCGCGAGCTCGCCCGCCGCCGCCCCGAGCTTCGCCTGGAAGGCCGCGGCCTCCCAATCGATCCCCGCGTAGCCGGTCTTCACCGCCTTGTCGCCGGAAAGGAAGAGGCTCCATTCCAGGTTGAAGCCGTCGACCTCGTGCCAGTTGCGCTGGCCGAACGAGTTGGCGAAGCCGCGGTAGATCGTCCCCGAGGCGAGAAAGCCGACGAGGTCGCGCCCTGCTGCGCCGGCGACGACCTGTTGCACGAGCTCCTCCGGGGCGGCGAGGCGGCCGCGGCGAACCGTTTCGGTCGAGACGGGATCTTCGGCGATGAGCAGCCACGGATCCTCGGGAAGCTGCGCGAGCTCGCCGCGCAGCCGGGCGAACACCCCGCGCGCGAGCTCCAGATCCTCGCCGTCGCCGGCGATCGCGACCGTCGCCGCCGCCTGCCGCCGCTCGCGCACGAGGCGCACCGAGAGAAATCGCTGCTGGACGCTCCCCGCCTGGCGGACCCGGCCGCGGTTGAAGCGAACGAAATCCGACCGCTCGGCATCGAGCGAGCAGAGCAGCGTCTCGCCCGCGCGCAGCTCCCCGTTGAGCCGGTCAGCCAGACCGAGGAAGTGGTCCTTCACTGGCCTTCGCCGCCGAACACGTCGACGCCCGAGAACAGGCACGCAGGCGTGGCGTGGCCCACGTTGATCGCCTGGTTGGGCTCGCCCTTGCCGCAGTAGAGCGTGCCGTGGACCTCGAATGTGGTTGCGTCGCCGACCGCCTTGAGGCTGCGCCAGAAGGTCGCGGAGATCCCGCGGTAGTTCGGATTCTTCACCACGCCCTTGATCCGCCCGTTCTCGATGAGCTCGCCCCACTCGCAGCCGAACTGGAACTTGTTGCGCGAGTCGTCGATCGACCAGGAGACGTTGGTGCGCATCAGCACGCCCCGTTCGATCGCGGCGATCATGTCCGCGAGGCTGCTCGTGCCGGGCTCGACGTTGAGGTTCGCCATGCGATCGATCGGCGGACGGTTCCAGCCCGACGCGCGCGCGGCCGCCGCCCCGAGCACGCCGGCGCGCAGCTGCGACAGCTGGCCGCCGAGCGGCCGCTCCAGGATGCCGTTGCGGATCAGCCAGACCTTCTCGGCCGGCAGGCCCTCGTCGTCGAAGGCGAAGCTCGCGAGCTCCTCCGGAATCGACGGGTCGTAGGTGACGTTGAGGAGCGGCGAGCCATAGGCGTAGCGGCCGAGCATGTCGAGCGTCACGAAGCTCGTGCCCGCGTAGTTGCGCTCGTCGCCGAGGATGCGGTCGAGCTCCAGGGGATGCCCGACCGACTCGTGAACCTGCAGCATCATCTGATCGGGCATGAGGAGGAGATCCATCTTGCCCGACGGGCAATTCGGCGCGGCGAGCAGCTGCAGGGCCTCGTCCGCGAGGCGCGCGCCGACCCCCGCGAAGCCGGAGCGCGCGAGCTCGAAGCCGCCCTGCTGCGCGTGGAGGAAGCTGCGGGTCTGGGTCTCGGCGCCCTGGTTCGCGGTCACGTGCGCGTGCGGGATCGCGTACCGGAACTGCTGCCGGACCTCGCCGCCGGTGTTCGTCAAATAGCACTGCTCGAGCTCGCAGAGCTCGACCCCGGCATAGCGCTCGACGATCCGATCGTCGGTCTTCGCGCGGCGGCATTCCTCGGCGAGCAGCTCGGCGAGCTCGCGGCGCGAGCGGGTGGGCGCGTCGCCGGGCACCGCGCGCCGCTCGCCCTTCGGCGCGAGCATCCGCCGCGGATCGTAGCGATGGACGCTCGCCGAGCGCGTCGCCTCCGCCCACGCCGTCGCGCGATCGAGCGCCGCCTGCAGCCCGGCGCGGGAGAGATCGCTCGTCGCGCAGTAGCCGTGGCCGCCCTCGGTGACCGCCGTCAGCATCGCGCCGCGGTCGATCGCGAGGCCCGGCGGCTCGAGCGTGTCCTGGCGGACGGCGAGCGACTCGCGGGTCTCCTCGAGGTAGCGCAGCGACCAGAAGGGCGCCGCCGAGCGCAGCGCGAGGAATCGATTGCGGAGCGAGTCCGGCATGGAGGGATCGCAAGGCTGGGACGGATGCCGATTGAATGGCATCTCGCCGGTCGAATGCAAGTCCCCGGGGCGCCCCCCGAGGGGCGCCCGCGCTAGTCCGCCTTCCGGAGCGCGTCGACCTTCGGCTTGAGGTCCTGCGCCGCGGCGAAGAACGCCTCGGGCGAGGCGCCGGGCACGAGCCGCACGGCCGGGCTCTTGATCTCTTTCAGGAACGCCATCCGGCTGAGCTGGTCCTTCTGGCTCGCGTGGTCGGCGAGCGACAGCACGCTGAAGACCCCGACGACGATCAGGAACGCGGCGACCGCGAGCGTCCGGCGCGGCTGGCGGCTCACGAGCGTCAGGTGCCGGTACAGCGTCCAGGCGAGCACCGCGGCGATCGGCACGATCGTTCCCTCGTCGACCGCGGACGACGAGAAGGCGAACGCGGCGTATCCGCCCAGGGTCGCGACGACGAGCAGGAGCACGGGCGCCGCCATGGCGATGCTCGCGTGAGCGACGAAGTTCCCGCGCGCGGCGAGCGCCTTCCCGGCGAACGCCCAGGTGCTCGCCCACACGCACAGGCCGAGCGTCGCCCAGACGGCGGGCATGGCGAGCTTGAGCGGCTCGATCCGCTCGGTGGTCGAGGCGAAGCCGTACAGCAGGACGCAGGCGAGGGCAGCGGCGTAGAGGCCCGCGAGCGCGGCCGGCTTGCGGTGCCAGGGGGTGCGTGCCACGTCGTCGCGCTCGGCCGGGACGGCATAGCTCCGCGGCCTGATCCTGAGCTGCGTATGGCCGACGCGAAACCGCGCGTCGGGGCGCGCCGTCGCCCGGGCGACACGAGCGGTCGGGTCGAGCGCGAAGAGCCCGTTGCGGCTGTCGAGATCGACCAGCACGAGCTCGCCCGACTCGCCCCGCTCCAGGCGCAGGTGATGCGGTGCGGCGTACGGATCGTCGAGGATCACGTCATTGTCGTAGGCCCGGCCGATCGTCGCCGGCAGGCGCGCGACCGCGTGGCGCTGGACGACGTCGCCGGCGCGGCCGAGGACTTCGACGAAGATCACTTCGTCCACGTGATCCGCTCCAGGTACCGGCGGGTGAAGTCGAGCCCGCTCTCGTAGCCGACGCCGTTGAGCGCGAGCGTGCTCACCAGCGCCTCGGAAGAATGGTCGAGCGTGAGCACCTTGAGGCGCATGTCGTAGAGCCCCTCGAACCGCTTGTAGCCGCGGACGCACAGCACCGCGCGGACCGCGCCGAGCTCGCGGGTCACGAAGTCATCGCGGCAGCGATAGCCGGTGAGGTCCTTCCGGTTAGCGTAGTCGAAGCCGTCCGCGCCGAACCGTTCCTCGAGGAGACTGGCGAAGCGCAGCGCCCCGAGGCTGCGGCTCCGCAGGACAGTGTGGCTGAACCGCAAGTCGCCGGTCTGCAGCTCGTCGCTCACGAAGAGGCGAAACTCGGGTATGCAGATCTTCGCGTCGATCTCGTAGGGCCTCGTCGCCTCGTTGTCGGCGCGTCCCCAGCACCGCACGAAGGGGCCGGGGCTGTCCGGCGCCTCGTAGCGACCGAAGCGCGCGACCGGGAGGGGCGTGGAGAGGAGGCGCTGCATGAGGGTCGCCTGGTGTCCGACGAGCTGCTCGCGCACCTCGTCCTGGAACCGCTCCGGCGGGCCCCCCGCAGCCGCCGCGTCGAGGAGCTTCGCCGCAAACTCCCCCGGAACGAGGAAGCTCACGAGCTGGCTGCCCACGAGCCGCGCGACGTTGACGCCGAACACCCGGCCGTCCTGCGCGACCGCGGGCCCGCCGCTCATCCCGGCGTTGATCGCGCCGGTGAAGTGGATCTGCGGGTACAACGCGTGCTCGACGTAGCCGTTGTACGTCCCTTCGACGATCGTCAGCCCGAGGTCGTGCGGGTTGCCCATCGCGTACCCGCGGTCGCCCTTGCGGAGCCGCCCGTCGCGCAGCTTCAGGAACGGCAGCCCGCGCGCGTCGATCCGGAGCACCGCGAGATCGTGAACGACGTCGACGGCGAGGAGCGCGAGCGGACCCCGCGTCCCGTCGCCCCGGACGAACTCCATCGCGTAGAGCTCCGGCTCCAGCGCGACCTTGGCGACCACGTGATAGTTCGACACCACCAGGCCGTCGGCGCTCGCCACGAACCCGGAGCCGATCGCCGCCTGCGACCCGGTGGCGTTGTGGATGGCGCGCAGCTGCAGCAGCTTGTCCTTCGAGCGCTCGAACACCGGCCGGGCCGCGCTCGAGACCGGCGCGGCCGCGTCGGCGCCGGCCGCGGTCGTGGCGGCGAGCAGGAGCGACGCCGCGAGCGCGGCGCGCAGTCGTGCACTGGGTCCCGGCATGGCGTCGATCCTACCGGTGCGTCCCGGCGGCCGGGAAAGCACAATGGCACGGACCGGTCCGACGGCCGCCGCGCGCGAGGCATACGCCACGCGGGCGACGCGTAGTTCGAACAGCCGATCGCCCGGCGGTCGCGGTTGCGTTACAACGGGGCCCCTGATCAGGCCTGGACAAGGAGGAACGATGGGAACCAGCTCGGGCGGCGCGGGAACCCCCGCGGCCTTCAACCTCGCGGCGAGCATCGATGCCGCGATCGTCGACAAGCAGTTCCGGGGCACCGACCGGTACCTGGACCTCGTCACCTGGAACATCCGCTGGTTCAACAGCCGCGATCCCCGGCGGGTCGACAACATGGTGACGGTGCTCTCGGCGCTCAACGCCGACATCATCGTGCTGCAGGAGATCGAGTCCGGCTCGCTCGACGAGCTCGCGCTCGAGCTCTCCGACACCGGGGTCGGCCTCTACAAGGTCGCCTACGGGACCTCGGGCGGCGATCAGCGCATCGCGATGCTCTACGACACCGAATGGGTGCGCGCGAAGGACGACATCCGCGAGATCGTCGCCAAGCGCGAGGTCGTGACGCGCGCGGGCAAGGATGCGTTCCCCCGCCTTCCCCTCTGGGGCTACTTCACGGGCCTGCCGGTCAACGTCCGGAACGAATCGTTCGACTTCCAGCTCGTGGGGGTGCACCTCAAGTCCCAGCTGGGCGACGGCGTGACCGACAAGGAGCAGCGGCAGAAGGCGGCCGCGTGGCTTGCCCGCTGGCTCGAAGGCGACGCGCAGGACGTCGACTCCGACGTCCTGATCGTCGGCGACTGGAACGAGCCGCCGAGCGCCGACACCTGGCAGCCGTTCGCCGATCTGGAAGCCGACGGAAAGGTGTTCTTCCGCAAGGTGAACGACGACGACGCGATCAGCCACCTGATGTACAGGCGCAAGGACGACATCGGGTCGCGCCTCGACATCAAGGTCGCCTCGGCCAGCGCCGGCGGCTTCAGGAAGGCCGATCCGAAGGTGGTCCGGTGGACGACGCTCGCGAAGCTGCTGGCCGGCAACCCCTCCGCCGCGGAGATCAAGCGGTTCATCCGCGAGGTGAGCCGGGAACTCTCCGATCACATGCCGGTCGTGTCGCGGTTCTACTTCACGCCCCGGCGGCGTCGCGACTAGAATTCGCACTTCGCAACAGGACCGCGCCGTGACGATCGACCTGGACACCCTTGTCGTGCTCGAGGACCTCACGATCGGAGCCGACGAGGTGTCGCTCCTCGGCGAGCTCTTCCCCGAGAGCTTCTACGTCGTCGGCACCGAGGGGAACAACCTCACGACGATGAACAACCTGGACATCTTCCACCGCATAGTGGAGATGATCGGCCGGGACACCGACCTCGACGATCGCGAGCTCCGGGAGGAGGTCGCGGCGATGCTCCAGGACGCGGACGGGCTGTCCCAGGAGGAGTACGACGAGGCGGCCGAGCGCGAGGGCGGCGACCGCGACGAAGATTTCGAGGACGAGGGCGAGGACGACCCGGATCGGTGAGCCGTCCGGCTCACCGCGACGGCTCGATCAGCTTGCGCGCCCAGTCGAGCGCCGCCTGCACGCGCGGCACGAGGAGCCGGCGCGCCTCGTCGAAGCCGAGCCAGCGGAACTCCTCGTGCTCGGCGCGGCCGAGTTCCGGGCTCACCGGCAGCCGCACCGACCCGCGCGCCGACTCGGCGACGTAGTAGCGCGCCACCTTGCCGCTCGAGTAGGGTGCGGTCTCGTGGAACGATTCGCCCCACCGGAACGCGAGGTCGGCGAGCTCCGTCTCCTCCTCGACCTCGCGAATCGCGGCGGCGAGCGGCGCCTCGCCCGCCTCGACGATGCCTTTCGGGAAATCCCAATAGCGGAACGACCGGAGCAGCAGGTAGCGCCAGCCGTCCGGATGTCGCCGCACGACGACAGCGCCGGCCGAACGGCGCGGCGTGGAAACGTGATCTTTTGTCACAGCGGCGGTCCAGCGTACGCCCTATGGTAACCTCGGCCGCGCTTGGCACCCGACCCGTTGCAAGAAGAATGAAGCCCGATTACGAGGGCGGCAGCATCGTCAACCTGATGGCGTCGATCGAGACGGCGTTCGGCGGGCGAGCGCGCTACCCGCGGCTCCGCGACCTCGCGCCCGACGAGATCGCCGGTGCCCGCAACCTGTGTCTCCTCGTCATCGACGGTCTGGGCTGGCGCTACCTCGCACGGACGCTCGGCGGCGGCGCCCTCCGGCGCCACGCGCGCGCGGCGATCACCTCGACGTTCCCCACCACGACCGCGACCGCGATCACGACGTTCATGACCGGCCTCGCGCCCCAGCAGCACGGGCTCACCGGCTGGCACATGTACTTCCGCGAGCTCGGCACGGTGCTGGCGGTGCTGCCGTTCCGGCCGCGTCACGGCGGGCCGCCGATCGCCGTCGACGGCGGCGTCACGCCGGAGGCGCTGCTCGGCACCCCGCCGTTCGCCGACCGGCTCGACGCGGAGGCCTTCGTCGTCTCGCCGTTCGCGATCGTCGACTCGGTCTTCAACGTCGCGCATTCCGGCCGCGCGCAGCGCGTGGGGCACGGCGGCGTGGACGAGATCTTCACCGCGGTGCGCGACATCGTCCGCGGCGCCCGCGAGCGCAGCTACGTCTATGCGTACTACTCCGAGATCGACTCGCTCGCCCACGCTCACGGCATCGGCTCGAGCGAGGTGCACGCCGAGCTCGCGCGGGTCGACGCGGCGTTCGGCCGGCTGCTCGAGGAGATCGCCGGTACCGACACGCTGGTGGTTGCGACGGCCGATCACGGCTTCATCGACACCCGCCCCGAGACGGTGGTCGACCTCGATGATCATCCCGCGCTGGCCGAAACGCTGCTCGTGCCCCTGTGCGGCGAACCGCGGGTCGCCTACTGCTACGTGAAGCCGGGCGCGCAGCGCGCGTTCGAGCACTACGTCGAGACCCGGCTCTCGCACTGCGCCAGCCTCGCGCCGAGCGCGGACCTCCTCGCGCAGGGCTGGTTCGGCCCCGGCGCTCCCCACCCGCGCCTCGCCGACCGCATCGGCGACTACGCGCTCGTCATGAAGGACGGGTACGCGATCCGGGACCACGTTCCCGGCGAGCGCCGCCACCTGCAGATCGGCGTGCACGGCGGGACGAGCGAGGACGAGATGCTCGTGCCGCTGGTCGTCGCGCGCGTGTAGCGACCCGCGGCCCGCCGGGCGGCGGCGCGTCGCGGGAGGCTGCTAGACTAGCTGCCTCCCGCCAGCCAGGAACACGCCGCTGGGGAGGCCATGGCCGCACGCACCGACAAGGCGCACGCCGAACGGCTGGACCAGATCCTCGCCCTCGTCCGCGAGAAGCTCCCGGCGGAAGCCAGAGGCCCGGTCGAGGCGTTCGTCCGAGCGTACTACCGGCAGGTCGACCCCGAGGACCTCGCCGAGCGCTCGCCCGCCGACCTCTACGGCGCGGCGCTCTCGCACTGGAACTTCGCGCGACGGCGCGCGCCCGGGCAGGCGCGGGTCCGCGTGTTCAACCCGAACGTGCAGGAGCATGGCTGGGAGTCGACCCACACGATCGTCGAGATCGTGAACGACGACATGCCGTTCCTGGTGAGCTCGGTGACCATGGAGGTCAACCGGCACGGGCTGACGCTGCACCTCATCGTGCACCCCACAATGCGGGTGAACCGGCAGGGCGCCGAGCACACGCTCACGGGGGTCCTGCCGGACGACTCGCCCGCCGGGCTGCGCGAGTCGTTCATGCACATCGAGGTCGACCGGATCACCGAGCCGCCGTTGATGGAGACGCTCGCGGTCGATCTCGAGCGCGTCCTCGCCGAGGTCCGCACCGGGGTCGAGGACTGGAAGAAGATGATCGCCAAGGTGCGCGAGCTCGTCGCCGATCTCGAGCGCCGGCCGCCGCCGATCGGGCAGCTGGACCTCGCCGAGGCGCGGGCGTTCCTCGCGTGGCTCGCCGACAACCACTTCACGTTCCTCGGCTACCGCTGTCACGACCTGGTCGTGAAGGACGGCGACGACGCGCTCGCGGTCGTCCCGGGATCGGGCCTCGGCATCTTGCGCGAGCAGCCGGGCGACGAGATCGCGACCAGCTTCTCGCAGCTTCCCCCGCAGGTGCGGGCGTACGCGCGGGTGAAGGACCTCCTCGTCCTCACCAAGTCGAACTCGCGCTCGACCGTCCACCGGCCGGGGTACCTCGATTACATCGGCGTCAAGCGCTACGACGATCGGGGCGAGGTGTGCGGCGAGCACCGCTTCCTCGGGCTCTACACCCACGTTGCGTACCACGCGCGCCCGGCCGACATTCCGCTGCTGCGCCGGAAGGTGACGAACGTCCAGGCGCGCGCGGGATTCGTGCCCGGCGGGCACGCCTGGAAGACGCTCGAGAGCATCCTCGACACCTACCCGCGCGACGAGCTGTTCCAGATCTCCGAGGACGAGCTGTTCGACGTCGCGCTCGGCATCCTGCACCTCGGCGAGCGGCAGCGCTCCCGCCTCTTCGTGCGTCGCGATCCGTTCGAGCGCTTCCTCACCTGCCTCATCTACGCGCCGCGCGAGAACTACACGACCGACCTGCGCAGGAAGTGGCAGGCGATCCTGATGAAGGCGTTCAACGGCACCTCGTCCGACTTCAACGCGTTCCTTTCGGAGTCGGTGCTCGCGCGGATCATGATCACCGTCCGCACCACGCCGGGCCAGATCCCGGCGTACGACGTGCGCTCGCTCGAGGGCCAGCTCGTTGCCGCCGCGCGGCGCTGGGAGGACGAGCTGCGCGAGGCGCTCGTCGAAGCGGCTGGCGAAGCGCGCGGCAACGAGCTCTACCGCCGGTTCGGCGCGGCGTTTCCGGCCGCGTACCGCGAGGACATCCCGGCGCGGAGCGCCGTCCCCGACTGCGAGATGCTGGCGAAGACCGCCGGCGGCGGCGGCCTGGGGATGAACCTGTACAAGCCGCTCGAGGCGGCACCGGGTCGCCTGCGATTCAAGCTCTTCCACAAGGGCGGTCCGGTGTCGCTCTCCGACAGCCTGCCGATGCTCGAGCGCATGGGGCTGCGCGCGCTCGAGGAGCGGCCGTACCGCGTGACGCCCGAAGAGGGTGATGCGATCTGGATCCACGATTTTGGGTTGGTGGCCGGGGACGCGGAGATCGACATCGACGCGGTGGGCGCGATTTTCGAGGAGGCCTTCGGGCGCGTCTTCACCGGCGAGCTCGAGAGCGACGATTTCAACCGGCTCGTCCTCGCGTCGCGTCTGAGCGCCGACGAGATCGTGGTGCTGCGGGCCTACGCGAAGTACCTCCGCCAGACCGGGTTCCCGCTCTCGCAGGGCTTCATCGAGCAGACGATGGCCGCGAACCCGGTGATCGCGCGCATGCTGGTGAATCTCTTCAAGCTGCGCCTCGATCCGGAGAAATCAGACGACGCCGGCGCCGCGGCGCAGGTCAGCGCGATCGAGCAGGCGCTCGACCGGGTCGCCAACCTCAACGAGGACCGGGTGCTCCGTCAGTACCTTGCGGTGATCCTGGCGACGACCCGCACTGACTACTGGCGGCGCGACGCGGACGGCCGGCGGCGAACGTTCCTCTCGTTCAAGTTCGACCCGTCGCAGGTCCCCGGGCTGCCCGAGCCGAAGCCGATGTTCGAGATCTGCGTGTACTCGACGCGCTTCGAGGGCGTGCACCTGCGTGGCGGCAAGGTCGCGCGCGGCGGCCTGCGCTGGTCGGATCGGCCGGAGGACTTCCGCACCGAGGTCCTCGGGCTGGTGAAGGCCCAGATGGTCAAGAACACCGTCATCGTGCCGGTCGGCTCGAAAGGCGGGTTCGTGCTCAAGCGCGCGCCGCCCGCGGCCGACCGCGAGGCGTACCTGAAAGAGGGCGTCGCCTGCTACAAGGACTACCTCCGGGGGCTGCTCGACCTGACCGACAACCTCGTCGGCGGGAAGGTCGCGCCGCCGCCGCAGGTGCGCCGGCTCGACGCCGACGATCCGTACCTCGTCGTCGCCGCGGACAAGGGCACCGCGACCTTCTCCGACCACGCGAACGAGGTGTCGAAGGAGTACGGGTTCTGGCTCGGCGACGCGTTCGCGTCGGGCGGGTCCGCCGGCTACGACCACAAGGCGATGGGCATCACGGCGCGCGGCGCCTGGGAGTCGGTGAAGCGGCACTTCCGCGAGCTGGGGATCGACACCCAGACGACCGACTTCACCGTCGTCGGCATCGGCGACATGTCCGGCGACGTGTTCGGCAACGGCATGCTGCTGTCGAAGCACATCCGGCTGGTCGCCGCGTTCGACCACCGCCACGTGTTCGTCGACCCGGATCCGGACGCCGCTTCGAGCTGGGCCGAGCGCAAGCGCCTGTTCGGGCTGCCGCGCTCGTCGTGGGGCGACTACAACGCGATGCTGATCTCGCAAGGCGGCGGCGTCTGGCCACGGGCCGCGAAGTCGATCTCGATCTCGCCCGAGGCGCGGCGCGCGCTCGGGATCGAGACCGAGAGCCTCGCGCCCAGCGAGCTCATCAACGCGATCCTCAAGGCGCCCGTGGACCTGCTGTACAACGGCGGCATCGGCACCTACGTGAAGAGCGCGAAGGAGAGCCACGCCGAGGTCGGCGACCGCGCGAACGACGCGATCCGGGTGAACGGCATGGAGCTCCGCTGCAAGGTCGTCGCCGAGGGCGGCAACCTGGGGTGCACGCAGCTCGGCCGCATCGAGTACGCGCTCAAGGGCGGGCGCATCTTCACCGACGCGATCGACAACTCCGCCGGCGTGGACACTTCCGACCACGAGGTCAACATCAAGATCCTGCTCGGGCTCGTGATCGCCGACGGCGAGCTCACCGAGAAGCAGCGGAACACGCTCCTCTCCCAGATGACCGACCAGGTCGCCGCGCTGGTGCTCCGCGACAACTACTTCCAGACCCAGTCGCTGTCGATCGGCGGCCGGATCGCGCCCCAGCTCCTCGACCAGCAGCAACGCTTCATGCAGTTCCTCGAGAAGAGCGGGCGGCTCAACCGCGCGCTCGAGTTCCTGCCGCCCGACGAGGAGATTGCCGAGCGCCGGACGAAGAAGATCGGCCTGACGGCGCCGGAGCGGGCGGTGCTGCTCGCGTACTCGAAGATGTGGCTCAAGGACGAGTTCCTCGCCGCCGTTCTTCCCGAGGACGAGTGGATTGCCACCGCGCTCGGCCGCTACTTCCCGCAGGCGCTGCGCGAGGCATACGCGGGCGTCATGCCGCGGCATCCGCTGCGGCGCGAGATCATCGCCACGCACGTTGTGAACAGCATGGTGAACCGCGTCGGCTCGACGTTCGTTCACCGGGCGATGGAGACGACCGGGGCGAAGCCCGACGAGATCGTCCGCGCCTATCTCCTCACCCGCGAGGTGTTCGGCTACGTGCCGCTGTGGCAGTCGATCGAGGCGCTCGACAACAAGGTCGCCGACTCGATCCAGGCGGACATGCTGATCGAGGCGGGACGCCTCATCGTGCGGGCGAGCGCGTGGTTCCTGCGGTCGCGGCGGCTCGCCGAGCCGATGGAGCAGACGATGGAGCGGTTCCAGCCGGGCGTCGAAGCGCTGCACGCGTACCTGCTGCAGCTCCTCGACGCACCGGCGCGGTCCCAGCTCGACATCGCAGTGGTCCGCTGGACGCAGGCCGGGGTGCCGCAGGAGATCGCGCTCCGCGTCGCCGCGCTCGACACGCTGTACGCAGCGCTCGACATCGTGGAGATCGCGGAAAGCTCGCACCGTCCGGTCGAGACCGTCGCGGGCGTCTATTTCCAGCTGTCGTCGAAGCTCGGGCTGGCGTGGCTCCGCGACCGGATCAGCAAGCTGCCCGGCGACAGCCACTGGCAGACGCTCGCCAAGGGCTCGATGCGCGACGATCTCGCCGGGCTCCAGCGCACGCTCGCCGGCAACGTCCTGGCGAACGGGCCGGACAACGATCCCCGCGCGCTCGTCGCGGCGTGGGAGGCGCGGAGCCGCGAGACGATGGAGCGCGCCTCGCGGCTGCTCGGCGAGCTGCGCGCCGCGCCGGCGCCGGATCTCGCCATGCTGTCGGTGGGCTTGCGCGAGCTGCGGAACCTGGCATAGGGACGCACCTCGTCCGCTAGACTTCCCGGGGTTGACCGGCGCCGCACCGCAAGCACTTCCGGTCGCGCGGCCCGAGCGGCGAGCCGCACGACCAGCAGCGGCGGAGCCAGGCGGCGAGATACGACCCGAAACAAGTCATCCGAGCCATCCTAACCCCGTTCGCGCGACGCGCGCGTTAGATGCGGCGTTCCATTGCCAACTCGAAAGGAATCGCCATGAACTACCGGTCCTTCCTCGCGCTCGCCGCGGGCCTCTTCGCGTGCGCGGCGTTCGCCCAGCCCCAACCCCAGCCGGAGCCGGCGCGCTTCAACCAGGTCGATCTCCAGGCCGAGGTCTCGCGCGAGATCCAGAACGATCTCATGCTCGCCTCCGTGCATGCCGAGGCGAGCGACGCGTCCGCCGCCAAAGTGGCCGATCAGCTCAACCGCCTCACTGCCGACGCGCTGAAGACGGCCGGCGACTTCAAGACCGTGAAGGCGCGCTCCGGCTTCAACCAGACTTTCCCGGTCTACGACCGCAACAGCAAGTTGACCGGCTGGCGGGGACGCGCCGAGGTTCGCCTCGAATCGAAGGACTTCGCGGCGATGGCGGGCCTGATCGGCAAGCTGCAGTCGTCGCTGCAGCTCGGGGGCGTCACGTTCACGGTCTCGCCGGAGCTCCGCCGGCAAACCGAGAACGACCTCATCACCGAGGCCGTCGCGGCGTTCCGCAGCCGCGCGGACATCGCGACCAAAGCGATCGGCGGCAAGAGCTACAGGATCCGGCGCATCGGAATCAACACCGGCGGCATGTTCCCCCCACCGCGGCCGATGGCGGCGCAGGCGCGGG
>DATEDA010000097.1:0-12270 GCA_035286595.1 Burkholderiales bacterium
CGACCGGGTCCGCTTCGAGGACGCGGGGATCGACGACGTCCAGCACCTGCGCGGCCTCGAGCGCGCGGAGCCGCGGGAGCCGGTCCTGGACCCCGCCGACCGCGTGCGGCGCCGCGTCGAGGACTGGGTGGCGCTCGACGCGGAGCGCATCGAGCTCGTCGTGCGCACCTCCCTCGTCCAGGGGATCGCGCACACGCCGACGCTCGCGCTGATCGACCGCGCCACGCGCATGGACCGCGTGGACGAGCAGATGGCGGAGCCGGTGATGCGTCTCCTGCCGCGCTTCTACTCCGCGCTGAGCTGGGATCCGCGCGGCTTCTCGTGGTACGAGGGGCTCGACGCCGGCCACTGGGCGCTCGCGCGCCAGGCGACGGAGAGCGCGCGGCGCGTCGTGGCGGCGCTCGCCTGCGCGGGCGTGCGCATCCACGCGGGCACCGACGTGGGCAACCCCTTTCTCGTGCCGGTGACCGGCTCGTGGCGGCGTACCTCCCGGGGGCCCCGGTCTCCGCCGCCGGCACGGCGCTGGTCCACCACCGGCGCGCCCGCCGGCGCTGCATCCGCGGCGTCGTCGCGCTCCGGCAGCGCGCTCCAGCTCTCGGGGTCCGCGTAGTCCGGCGCGGGCGGCGGTGGCTCCGCGTCGAAGGGAACGCCGGGGGCCATGGCGAGCCGCACCAGCCCGCCGACGTTCAGCGCCGCGATCCCGCCGAGCGCGGCGACCGCAGCCCGAGCACGAGCGCGCCGCGGACGGATCGAGTCATGGGAACACCCCGCTACCGAGCCCGACGCCTCGGCGTTCACCCATTGACGCGCGGCGCCCGGACCGGCAGCGTAGCGCCACGCCGTCGGGCCGCGCCGACGGAGCGGGACGGGAGGTTCCAGCCATGGCGGACCGGGGTCGACTCCTGCGCATCGCGCTCGTCGTGTTCGGTGTCGCCTTCCTGCTCGTGTATCCGCTGATGCTCGTGTGGCCGTCCGGCTGGAGGTGGCAACCGAGCCAGCACGAGTACGAGCAGATGATCATCGGCATCTACGCCACGCTCGGCGTGTTCCTGCTCCGGGCCTCGCGGCAGCCCGACGCCCACCTGAGCCTCATCTGGTTCACGGTGTGGTCGAGCGTGGTCCACGGGGGGATCATGGCCGTGCAGGCCAGCGTCGATCCCATGGAGCACGGCCACCTCCCCGGCGACGTGGCCGCGCTGTTCCTCGTCGCCGTCGTGCTCGGAGCGCTCACGCCGCGCGGAGTCACCCTGCGCGCACGCCAGGGCGCGGCCTAGCCGCCAGGAGGGAGCCTTGACCGCGGTCCATTTCGACCCCTTTGGCGAGCAGCACCGCAACGATCCCTATCCGGCCTACGCCGAGCTGCGACGCCGTGCCCCGGTGTTCCGGGTGGAGAAGACGGGCGCCTACGCGGTCTCCCGCTACGCGGACGTCGCCTTCGTGTTGCGCCACCCGGAGCTCTTCTCGTCCATCGCCATGCAGACCACCATGACGAGTGGCTTCACGACCGGCGCCTCGACCTCCGGCATGGGCATCTCCGGCGCGGAGGCCGCGCGCCTCGTGGAGCTGCTGAAGTCGCTGCCCATCTCCATCTCGGACCTGCTGCGCTCGCGGTCGCTGATCGCCTCCGATCCGCCCGTGCACGGACCGATGCGCAACCTGGTGAATCGCGGCTTCACGCCGCGCCGCATCGCCGAGCTCGAGACGCGCATCCGCGCCATCGCGCGCGCGTCGCTCGACGCCCTGGAGGGCAAGAGCGAGTTCGACCTCGTGACGGAGTTCTCCGTGCCGCTGCCGGTGACGGTGATCGCCGAGCTGCTCGGCGTCGAGCCCGAGCGCAGCACGGACTTCAAACGTTGGTCCGACTGCGCGGTGGCCGGCGCCACGGGCGGCGCCGGCGCGCTGCGGCCCGAGACCGTGCTCCAGGGCTTCTCGGAGCTGAGCACCTACATCACCGGCGTGGTCGAGGAGCGCCGCCGGCGTCCCCAGGAGGATCTGATCTCCACGTTGATCCGCGCGGAGGACGGCGAGGCCGGTCTGACGCCGATCGAGGTGGTGATGTTCACGCTGCTGCTGCTCGTGGCCGGCAACGAGACCACCACGAATCTGCTCGGCAACGCGCTGCTCGCGCTGATGGCGCACCCCGACCAGCTCGCGGGCGTCCAGCGCGACACGAGCCGGATCCCCGCGCTGGTGGAGGAGGCGCTGCGTTACGACGGTCCGATCCAGTTCCTGTTCCGCCAGGCCACGCAGGACGTGGAGATCGCCGGCGTGAAGATCCCGGCCGGAGCGACGCTGATGCCGCTGATCGGCTCCGCCAACCGCGACGACGACCAGTTCCCGGAGGCCGATCGCTTCGACGTGTCGCGCAACACCCAGGGCCACCTGGCCTTCGGGCTCGGCATCCACTTCTGTCTGGGGGCCTCGCTGGCGCGCCTGGAGGCGCGCGTCGCCCTCGAGGAGCTGCTCGGCCGCTTCGCGCGCTTCGAGCGCCGGGAGCCGCACGTCGAGTACATCGACTCGTATCTGGTGCGCGGCCCGAAGCACCTGCCGCTGCGCGTGGAGGCATAGGTCCCCGGCTCCGTCGCAAAGGAGGCGGGACCCGGGTTTACACGAGACTTGACAGTGTAATGTCGATGCTACGATGCCGGCCGCGATGTCAGCCCGCTCCCTTCGCCGCCAGCCGCCCCGCGCCCGCCGAACCCGGGCCTGGGCGGGCGATCCCCCGACGCTGCAGGCCGCCGCGCGCGAGCGCCTGCTCGAGGCCGCGGTCCGCTGCATCGCGCGCGACGGCATGGCGGGCTCGAACGTGGCGGCGGTCGCAGCGGAGGCGGGCGTCAGCCGGCCCACCGTCTATCGCTACTTCGCGGACCGCCAGGCGCTGGTCGAGGCGACCCTGATGCACGCCGGACGCGACCTCAGCAAGCGTCTCGGCGCGCAGCTGCGCCGCCTGAGCGCACCGGCGGAGATGGCCGTCGAGGCGATGTGCTTCGTGCTCGAGGAGATCCCGCGAGAGCCCGTCCTCGGCGCGATGTGGACCGAGGCGGCACTCGACGCCAGCGCGGTGGCAGGCATCACGCGCCGCCCGGCGCTCGACTGGAGCCGCGATGCCTTGCAGGACCTCGTGCGGGCCGCGGGCTGGTCCGACGAAGCGGCGGACGAAGCGGTCGAGGTGATGCTGCGCCTGCTGCTCTCGCTGCTCGCGGCGCCCGAGCCGCGCCGCAGCGACGCCGCGCTTCGCGGCTTCCTGATGCGACGGCTCGTGCCCGCCCTCGGGCTCGATGCCCGAGGAAGGAGACCCTCCCGATGAAACTCACCGACGGCTTCGACCTGATCGACCCGGCCTCCTACGCGGCCAACGGGCCGCCGCACGAGTCCTGGACGGCGCTGCGCAGGCACTCTCCCGTCCACCGTTGCGAGCCGCGCGACTATCCGCCGTTCTGGGCGATCACGCGCCACGCCCACATCTGCGAGATCTCGAAGCAGCCCGACAAGTTCCTGAACCAGACGGGCATCACGCACCAACGTACCCACGAGACGATCGACCGCAGCGAGGGCATTGGTGCGATGCGCACCATCATCGAGATGGATCCGCCGGAGCACCGGGGCTTCCGCAAGGTAGCCTCGCCCTGGTTCACACCGCGCGCGCTCGACCGCATCGACGCCGCCGTGCAAGCCAGCGCCCGCGCACTCGTGGACGGGCTCGCCGGCCGGACCGGCGCAGGCGAGTGCGACTTCGCCCGCGACGTCGCCACCGCGCACCCGCTGCGCATCCTCTCCACCATCCTCGGTGTGCCGCGCGCGGAGGAGCCGCGCATCCTGCGCCTCACGAACCAGATCTTCGCGTTCGAGGACACGGAGCTCCAGCGCCCCGGCGAGAGCCGCGAGCAGGCGATCCGCGAGCTCGGTCTCGAGCTCTACCAGCTCTTCGCCGGCATCATCGAGGACCGCCGCAGAAACCCCCGCGACGACCTCGCCACGGTCCTGGCGAACGGCCGGGTGAACGGCGAGCCGATGGGCCCCCTCGAGACCTTCGGTTACTACCTGATCACCTTCACAGCCGGCCACGACACCACGAAGAACGCGCTGGCCGGCGGCATGCACGCGCTCCTCCAGAATCCGGACGAGCTCGCGAAGCTGCGCCGCGATCCGGGACTCGTGAAGCCCGCCGTCGAGGAGGTCGTGCGCTGGGCCTCGCCCGTGAACTACATGCGGCGCCGCGCGGCCTGCGACACCGAAGTGGGTGGCCAGCGGATCCGCAAGGGCGACTGGCTGATCCTCTTCTACGCCTCGGGCAACCGCGACGAGGACGTCTTCGACGATCCCTTCTGCTTCCGCGTCGACCGCGATCCGAACCCCCACGTGGGCTTCGGGCACGGCGAGCACTTCTGTCTCGGCTCGCACCTGGCGCGCCGCTCGCAGCGCGCGCTCTTCGCCGAGCTGGCGCGGCGCCTCGAGCACGTCGAGCTGGCAGGGGAGCCCGCGTGGATCCAGTCGAGCTTCGTCGTCGGCCTGAAGCACCTGCCGATCCGTTACCGCATCGCGCGCGGCGCGTGATGGAGCCTGCGCCGACGAGCCTGGAGGAAGCATGGCCGCTCGGGACCCCGTGATCGTCGGTGTCGGCCTCTCGGACGCGCCGAAAGCCCCCCACCTCGACTCGATCGGCCACCACGTGCAGGCGATCCAGCGCGCGCTCGCGGACTGCGGCCTAGAGAAGCGCGCGATCGACGGCTACCTCTGCGCCGGCATGGACGCTGGCCACGCCGAAGTGGTGTCGATGGCCGAGTACCTCGGCATCGACCACCGCTACATCGACGGCACGATGACCGGCGGCTCGTCCTTCGAGTTCCACGTCCAGCACGCCGCCGCCGCGATCCGCGACGGCTGCTGCGACACCGTCCTCGTCTCCTACGGCTCGGACTTCCTGTCGCGCCGCGGGCGCACGCTCGGCACCGGCGGCTTTCGCGGCCCCTCCTCGGCGGTGTCGGGCGCGGATCTCTACTCGGCGCCCTACGGCCTCCCGATCGTTGGCGGCTACGCGATGGTGGCGAAACGCCACATGCACGAGTTCGGCACGACCTCCGAGCAGCTCGCGGAGATCGCGGTGGGCGTTCGCGAGTACGCCGGGCTCAACCCGAAGGCGATGTACCGCGATCCGATCGCGGTCGCCGACGTGCTCTCGAGCCGGATGATCGCGGATCCGCTGCACCTGCTCGACTGCTGCATCGTGAGCGACGGCGGTGGCGCCTTCGTGATGACCACGGCGGAGCGCGCGCGCGATCTCCGCAACGTCGCCGTGCGCGTGCTCGGCGCGGCCGGCGCGCAGACCCACTGGAACATCTCGCAGATGCGAGACTACACCACGTCGGCGGGCGCCACCTGCATCCCCGAGGCGTTCGCGCGGGCAGGAGTCCGCGCCGACGACGTGGACACCATCCAGTTCTACGACAGCTTCACGATCACCGTGCTCGTGCTGCTCGAGGACGCCGGCTTCTGCAGGAAGGGCGAAGGCGGGGCCTTCGTCGAGCAGGGACACCTGCGGCGTGGCGGCCGCCTTCCGCTCAACACCGACGGCGGCGGGCTCTCGGCGTGTCACTCGGGCATGCGGGGCCTGTTCCTGATCGCCGAGGCCGTGCGCCAGCTGCGCGGCGAGGCCGGCGCCGCGCAGGTACCCGACGCGAGGGTCGCGCTCGCGGTCGGCTCGGGCGGCTGGCTCTCGTGCATCGGCGCCGTCGTGCTGGGGAGGGAGTGATGGCGATGGAGGTCGTCCGCGGCCGCAGCTGGGATCGCGTGCGGCTCGCACCGCGGGCGCCCGATCGCGCCTTCTTCGAGGCGGCCGCGCGCGGCGAGCTGCTCTACCAGCGCTGCGCCGCTTGCGGTCACCGGCAGTTCTACCCGCGCCTGCTCTGCACGGCGTGCGGCGGCGGCGTGGATTGGGCGATGGCGTCGGGTCGCGGCGTCGTGCACACCTTCACGATCGTGCGGCAGAACGGGGAGGCGCCGTTCAAGGACGAGCTTCCCTATGTCGTCGCGATGATCGAGCTCGACGAAGGCGTGCGCATGATGGGCAACATCACGGACTGCCCGGTCGAGAGCGTGCGCATCGGCATGCCGGTCGAGGCCTACGCGGTCGAGTGTGAGGAGGGCATGGCGGTGCCGTTCTGGCGGCCCGCGGCCGCACCCTAGGGATGGGAGGCGTGCGCGAGGGCGACCCCCGGCCTGCTACCCGTGGCGCGCCGGGAGGGACTCGAACCCCCGACCCCTCCAAGGCCGCAAGGGGGCCGGGAGATGACGCGGGTTGCGTCTGCACGGACCTGCACAGGGCGGCGCGGCACCGAGCGGCGGGGCGGACGGCACCGGCACGCCACGGCACCTTCGTAGCGACGTCCGCGTCCGTGCGTAATCCTTTCTGCCGCATGCTCACCGGGGCCATCCTCGACCGCGTCGTCGCGTTGCTCGACGAGCGCTTCGGTCTCGATGCGCTCTTCGTGTTCGGGTCCGAAGCCGCGGGGACGAAGCACCGCGACTCCGACCTGGACCTCGCCGCGCTCTTCCGGCGCCGGCCGGATGCGCTCGAGCTCCTGGACGCCCGGACCGCGCTCGAGGAGATCACGGGGAGGAACGTCGACCTCGTCGATCTCGGTGCGGCCTCCCCGATCCTCGCTCGGCAGGTACTGCGAACGGGAGGCTGCGTATTCGGATCCAGCGCGCCGGCGCTGGCGTACTTCGAAGCCACCCTGCCCGGCCGCTACGAGGATCTGAAGCGCATCCGAGCCGAGGCGGAGAACGCCCTGGTGCAGCGGGTGGTCCATGGTCGATCGTGACCTGGTGCTGGCCAAGGTCGAGACCCTGGAACGGAGCCTGGCTCGGATCGACGCGGCGCGACAGCGCGCCGGGCTCGACGCGCTCGATCGTCAGGACATCATCGTGCTGAACCTCCAGCGGGCGGTGCAGGCGATGCTCGACCTGGCGGCGCACGTCGTCGCGCGCGAGGGGCTCGGCGTCCCCGACGAGCTCGCGGCGAGCTTCGAGCTCCTGAAGCGGGCAGGGATCCTCGACGACGAGCTCGCCGATCGCATGCGCCGCATGACCGGCTTTCGCAACGTCGCCGTACACGAGTACCGGAAGCTGGATCCGAGCATCGTCGACTCGATCGTGCGCGACCGACTCGGTGATCTTCGCGCCTTCGCGAGGATCATTCTCGAGCGCTTCCGGATCTGACTTCCCGTGGGCTGCTTCTAGCAAGCAAGGATGTACTCGACGGCGTCGCGCAGGCCCGCGCCGTTCCCCGGTCCGGTGGCGCTGCGCCAGGCGATGTGCCCGTCGGGTCGGACGAGCACGGCGCCGTCCTCGCCGAGGCCGTACGCCTCGGTGAAGCCGCCGAGGTCGCGGAGCCCGGGCGCGCCGACGCGGTAGCGATCGATCGGGACGCCGAGCTCGCGTTCGACCTCCGCGGCAACGGTGCACCAGGCGCCGCCTCCGGGTCCGGCGAGCAAGGTGAACGCGCTACCGAACAGGTCGAGCGTCGACAGCCGTGCTCCGGGGTGTCCGAGCCAGACGTGCGGCGCACGCGCACCCGGCGTGGCCGAGGGGACGTAGTCCGAGTAGCTGTCGGCGACGGACGGCGGCTGCGTGCCGTCGGCGACGACGGCGCTCGACTGATAGACGGTGCCGAACTCGACGCCGAGGTGGTTGCCGTAGCGCCGCGATTCGGTCACCACCTGCTCCGCGGTGAGCGCGCCCTGAGCACGCTTGATGGCGGCGGCGCCGATGAGCGCCACGTTGATCGAGTTCTGCAGCGACTGGCTCGTGATCCGCTGGGCCACCCCACGTCGTTCGGTCTCGTAGGTCTCGACGAGCGACCATCCGGCGCGGCCGAGCACGAACCAGGCGAGCTTCCACATGGCGTTGTGCATGCCCTGAAGGCCGGTGTTCACGCCGAGGCCACCGGTCGGCGGGAACTGGTGCGCCGCGTCGCCGCAGAGCAGCACCCGGCCTTGCACGAACCGTTCGGCGACGGTGGCGTTCAGCTTCCAGAGCCCGAGCGACAGCACCTCGGGATCGAGCCCCTCGACCCCGACCGCGGCGCGGATCCACGCTCGAGCTCGCTCGTGGGTGAACGCGTCGAGCGACCACTCCTCCGGCCGCACGCTGATCTGACACAACCAGCGGCCCGCCCCGTCCAGCGGCTGGAGCACGCCGCTGGCGTGCTCGCTGGAGACGAAGAACAGCACGCCCTTGCGGTCGCCGAGGTGCGGCTCGATGTCGGCCCGGAAGTAGCAGTTCACGATGTGCGACAGATCCTTCGAGCCCTCGAGATCGATCCCGAGCTCTCCTCGGATCAGGCTCGCCGCACCATCTGCCGCCACCAACGCACGACCCGTGAGCGTCTCGGGCCCTCCCGTGGCCCGCGACCTGACCTCGAGCGCGGTACCCTCGTCGCCCGGGCTCCCGCCCCGCACGAGCTTCGTCGCCTCCGTCGCGAACCGGACGTCGACCCTCCCGGTCGCCCGGACGGCATCCAGCAGGATGGCTTCGATGAGCTCCTGGGACGACATGACCGGCCACGCCGGGCTCACGTCCGGCCCCGGTCCTTCGAAGCCCTTCGACTCGATGAGGCCGAACTGCTCGCCGATCGCCGTCCGCAGGAACCGGATCGGGCTCTTCCACCCTGGCGGGGTGTCGATGCTGCGGAGGCGCTTGTAGAGGGCGGGCCCCCACGCCCGGGCGATCTCCATCGTCCGCGTGTTGAAGTTCCGCGTTTTGGGGTGCCACGACGTGGTGTCGTGCTTCTCGATCAGCACCGATCGCACACCGCACCGCGCGAGCTCCAACGCTGCACCCAGGCCCACGGGTCCCGCGCCGACGATGATCACGCGGCCGGCATCGTCTTCGGTCATCGCTTCCGGTGTCGTCAAGCGCCGCCGCAGAGCACGCCGGCCTCGCGCAGCGAGGCGATCTCCGCGTCCGAGAAGCCGGCCCCGCGCAGCACCGCCTCGCCGTCCTCCCCGTAGGCGGCGACCCGGCCGCTCACGCGCCAGGGCGTGCGCGAGAGCTTCACGGGCGTGCCGATCACGCGCCGCTCGCGCCCGTCATGCTCGCCGAGCGAGACGGACATCTCTCGCGCGCGGGCCTGGGGGCTCGCGTGCGCCTGCGCGATGTTGCGCACCGGCCCCGATGGGACGCCCTCGGACCGCAGCCGCGCCACCCAGGCTTCGGTGGTGTCGGTGGCGAAGATCGCCTCGAGCTCGGCGAAGAGATCCGGCTTGTTGCGCAGGCGGTCGAGATTGCTGGTGAAGCGCTCGTCGACTGCCAGCTCCGGGCGGCTGATCGCACGGCAGAGGCGCTCCCAGTTCGACTGGGTGGCCGCGCCGAGCGTGAGAAAGCCGTCGGCCGTGGGGAAAGCCGCGTAGGGCGAGCCGAGCCGGTGCGAGGAGCCGGCCGGCCCCGGCACCTGCCCCGTGTCGAACCAGGTGGCCGATTCCCACACCGTGTAGGCCAGCGCCGCCTCGAAGAGCGAGGTGTCCACGTGCTGGCCCTGCCCGGTGCGTTCGCGCTCGAGGAGCGCCGAGAGGATGCCCATGGCCGCGAACGAGCCTGCGTTGAGGTCCGAGAGCGGAACGCCCGCCACCACCGGCGGACGGCCGGGCTCGCCGGTCAGGCTCATGATGCCGGCCGTGCCCTGGGCCACGAGGTCGAAGCCGGGCTGGTCCGCCTCGGGGCCGGTCGCCCCGAAGCCCGTGATCGAGCAGGTCACGAGCCGCGGGTTGCGCTCGCGCAGCGCCTCGGGGCCGACGCCCAGGCGCGCGAGCGTGCCCGGCCGGTAGTTCTCGACGAAGACGTCGGCCCGGTCCGCGAGCCGCCGCAGCACGTCGGCACCGCGTGGGTCGCGCAGATCGATGGCGAGGCTCCGCTTGCCGTGGTTGACCGCGTCGTGGGGACAAAAGGCGCCGCGGGCCAGCGTCTGGTTGCGGCGCAGGTCGTCGCCGCCGCCCGCGCGCTCCACTTTGACGACCTCGGCGCCCATGAGGGAGAGCAGCAGCCCGCAGTAGGAACCGGCCATCACGTGGGTGACGTCGAGGACGAACGCGCCCGCCAGCGGTCCGTCGCCTTCCGGGCGCTGCGGCATGGCGCCTCCTCGCGTGTAGTATACCGGCGTGGGCGGACGTGTACGTCACGAGAAGGAAGGCGCTGTCGGCTGGATCGTCTTCGACCAGCCCGAGCGCCGGAACGCCATCTCCGTCGAGATGTGGGAACAGCTTCCCGGCGCGGTCGAGGCCCTGGACGCGGACCCAAAGATTCGCGCCGTGGTCCTGCGGGGCGAGGGCGGCGCGTTCGTGGCCGGCGCCGACATCTCCCAGTTCGCCGACCGGCGCACCGAGGCCGGCGACGTGTCGCGCTACGGGCGCGTGGCAGGCCGCGGCATGGGGGCGCTGCTGAAGCTCGAGAAGCCCCTGCTGGCCGCGATCCACGGCCCCTGCGTCGGCGGCGGCGTCGTGGTCGCGCTGACCGCCGACCTGCGCTTTGCCGCCGCCGACGCCGTCTTCCGGATCCCGGCGGCACGTCTCGGCATCGGCTACGAGGCGGCCGGCGTCGAGGCCCTGGCCGGCGCCGTCGGCTGGAGCCACGCCCTCGACCTGCTCCTGACCGCGCGCCGCATCGACGCGGAAGAAGCCCGGCGCATCGGTCTCGTGAACGAGGTCCGCCCCGCCACCGAGCTCGACG
The DNA here is from genome assembly GCA_035286595.1 of Burkholderiales bacterium. GTDB lineage: Bacteria > Pseudomonadota > Gammaproteobacteria > Burkholderiales > SG8-39 > DATEDA01. The sequence goes on from DATEDA010000097.1 coordinate 10,723, forward strand.
ATTTCGTCCGCGAGCGGGCCGGCCGCATCGCGGAGAACGCGCCCCTGACCCTGCGCGCCGTGAAGATCGCCGCCCGCGAGCTGCGCAAGCCCGAGGCCCTCCGCGACCTCGACGCCGTGAGCGTGGCCTACGCCGGCTGCTTCGCGAGCGAGGACTACAAGGAGGGCGTCGCTGCCTTCCTGGAGAAGCGCAAGCCCGTGTTCTGCGGACGCTAGAAGCAGGCACCGGCGCCAGCTCCCGCTGCGCTTTCGCGAGGAGCAGACCGACGAGGGCGGTCTCGAAGCGGCGAGAGCCGGCCTGGCGCGCCGGGTGGGACTCGAACCCCCGACCCCCAGGTTCGAAGGCCGTCGCAGGCTGGCGGGCCGCTCCAGGGCTCCTCCTGTCTCGTGAAAAACTCGCTTGTTTCTCACGTCATATCGTGATAAACAAGCATCGTGAAACGCTACCTCGAATCCCAGCTCGAGGCCGATCTTCGCGAGAAGATGGTCTTCCTCGGCGGCCCGCGTCAGGTCGGGAAGACCACGCTCGCGCGCGAGGTTCTTCCGGCGGCCGAGGGCTACCTCAGCTGGGACATCCCGGCCCACCGGGAGCGCATCCTGCGCCGAACGCTCCCCGACACCGACGCATGGGTGTTCGACGAGCTGCACAAGTACCGCAGGTGGCGGAACTTCCTGAAGGGCGTGTACGACGAGTTCCACAAGAAGCGCCGGATCCTGGTCACCGGAAGCGCGCGACTCGACCTGTACCGCTTCGGCGGGGACTCGTTGCAGGGGCGCTATCACTACCTCCGGCTGCACCCTCTGTCGGCGGCCGAGGTGGGAGCCCAGTCGCAAGCAGATGTGGAAGGGCTCTTGCAGCTCGGAGGATTCCCGGAGCCCTTCCTCCGGGGTTCAGCCGCCCGGGCACGCCGCTGGTCTGCCGAATATCGCAGCCGGCTGATTCGAGAGGAGGTGACGTCGCTCGAGTCGGTCCGCGACCTCGGAGCGCTCGAGCGCCTGATGCTCGCGCTCCCCGAGCGCGTGGGGAGCCCTCTTTCGCGCAATGCGTTGCGCGAGGATCTCGAGTTGAACCACCAGACCGTCACGCGCTGGCTCGACATCTTCGAGCGCCTGTACGCGATCTTCCGGCTGCCTCCGTTCGGCGCCCCGCGCTTGCGCGCGGTGAAGCAGGAGCAGAAGCACTACCACTACGACTGGAGCGTCGTGCCGGACGAGGGGCCGCGCTTCGAGAACCTGCTGGCCTCGCACCTGCTCAAGTGGATCCACTTCCAGTTCGACAGCGAGGGGCGGGAGCTCGAGCTGCGCTATTTCCGGGACGTCGACGGCCGCGAAGTGGATTTCGTCGTCGTCGAGCGCCGGAGGCCCATCCTGATGGTGGAGGCAAGGTTGACCGCCGGACCCCTGTCGCCCTCCGTCCGGTACCTCAAGCAGCGGTTCCCGGGGTGCGACGCCTTTCAGGTACAGCTCCGAGGGCGAGACGAGAGTGTGACGTCCGAAGGCGTCCGGCTCTGGACGGCGGCTCGGTTCCTGCAAACGCTGGTGTGAATCC
>DATEDA010000098.1:0-4361 GCA_035286595.1 Burkholderiales bacterium
GTCGTCGAGCGCTCGTGCTCGACACGCTCGAGCCGATGGCGGAGGCGCGCAGACTATACGGTTCACTCGGCTTCCGCGAGATCCCGGGCTACTACGCCAATCCCCTTCCGGGGGTGATCTACATGGAGCTCCGGCTCTAACCGCGCCGGATCCGCTCGAGGATCGCGGTCGTCGAGCGCTCGTGGTCGAACGGGATCGAGTGGACGGCGCCGCCCCACGCGCGCACCTCGCGGCCGCCGACGATGTCCTCGACCTTCCAGTCGCCGCCCTTCACGAGCACGTCCGGCCGCAGGGCGAGGATCAGCTGGAGCGGCGTGTCCTCCTCGAACCAGGTGACGAGGCTCACCGACTCGAGTGCCGCGAGCACGGCCATGCGGTCCGCGAGGGGATTCACCGGTCGATCGCCGCCCTTGCCGAGGCGCCTGGCGGAGGCATCGGCGTTCACGCCGACCGCGAGGCCCGCGCCGAGCGCGCGCGCCTGGGCGAGGTAGGTGACGTGACCGCGGTGCAGGAGGTCGAAGACGCCGTTCGTGAACACGAGCGGGCGCGCGAGCGCGACGCGCCCGGCCGCGAGCTCCCGCGGATCGCAGATCTTGCGCTCGAAGGCGGTCACTTCCAGTGCGCCGGCCAGGTTCGCGGGAAGAAGGGCAGCATCTCGACCCCTTGCATCCAGGCGTTGATGCGCTCCGGGAGCGCCGCGCGCAGGCCGAGGTCGGGCTGTCTCTTCTCGCAGCGCAGGGCGAGCGCGACCATCGGATAGAGGGTGTAGTCGGCGGCGGAGAGGGGCCCGGCGAGATGCTCGCCGCGGATCTCGCCCCGCCAGCGCTCGAGCTCGGCGACGAACTCGGCGCGCGCCGCGGCGATCCGCTCGCCGTTCCATTCCTCCGGCTTAGTGAAGAGCACGCGCTGCACGAGCCGGTTCATCGCCGGCGCGAAGTAGTTGTCCGCCTCGCAGATCTGGCGGCGGACGAGCGCGCGGTCGGCGGCCGCGCCCGGGAACAGGCGCTTGCCGTAGTCGGGATAGGCGTCCTCGAGGTACTCGACGATCGCGGCCGACTCGTAGAGCCGCAAGTCCCCGTCGACGATCGCAGGCACCTTGCCGCGCGGGTTGATCGCGAGGAACTCCGGTTTCTTGAGGTCGCCCTCGGCGAACGAGAGCACCCGCCGCTCGTGCGGGATCGCCTTGTGTTCGAGTGCGAGCCAGACCCGCCAGGCGTAGGGCGAACCTGCGCCGTAGTAAAACGTCAGCGCCACGTCATCGCCCGTCGGGTCTCACTTGGCCGCGTCGGCGGGGGGCTTCGGCGGCGGGTCCGGGAGGTATTCGAAGATCCGCACCACCCGCTTGACGCCGCTCACGTGGCGCGCGATGTGCGTCGCGTCGTCGGCTTCCTTGCGCGTCACCAGCCCCATCAGGTAGACGACCCCCGCCTCGGTCACGACTTTCACGTGCACCGGGTTGAACTTCTGGTCGCCGACGAAGCGTGCCTTGATCGCGCTCGTGAGGTACGTGTCGTGCGAGCGCCCACCGAGCGAGGAGAGCGGGGCGACCCGAATCTCGTTCACCACCCCCTTCGCCTCCGGCACCCCCGTGGCGATCTTCTCGACCTCCCCGCGGAGCGCGTCGGTCGTCGTTTCGCCGGTGAGCAGCATCTGCTTGTTGTAGCTCGCGATGTTGACGTGGCCCCGGTTCCCGATCTTGGGGCCGATCTCCTTCGAGGCCGTCCACTCGATGCGCTCGTCGAGGAGCTGGACGTCGGTGGGGCGGCGGTCGAGCGCGACCGCCGTGCCGCCCACTGCGGCGGCGCCGACGACGAGCGGCGCGCAACCCGAGGCGAGGCACGAGAAGGCAAGGGCGAGGACGAGGATCGCGAGGGGACGCGCCATGCGGTTCACTCCGTTCCGAGCAGCAGACAATCGATTCCGTCGCACAGGCAGTGCAGCGTGAGGAGATGCACCTCCTGGATGCGCGCGGTGACGCCGTGCGGCACGCAGAGGTGCACGTCGCCCGCCGCGAGCCGCTTCCCGACCTCGCCGCCACCCTTGCCGGTCAGCGCGACCACCTTCATGTCGCGCTCGTGCGCGGCGCGCACCGCCGCGACCACGTTCGGCGAGTTGCCGCTGGTCGAGATCGCGAGCAGGACGTCGTTCGGCTGTCCGAGCGCGAACACCTGCTTCGAGAACACCTGCTCGTACGCGTAGTCGTTGGCGATCGCGGTGAGCGTCGACGAATCGGTGGTGAGCGCCATAGCCGCGAGGCCCGGCCGCTCCCGCTCGAAGCGGTTGAGGAGCTCGGCCGCGAAGTGTTGCGAGTCGGCCGCCGATCCGCCGTTGCCGCACGCGAGAATCTTGCCGTTCGCCATGAGGCAGCCGACCATGAGCTCGGCCGCGCGCGCGATCGGCTGCGCGAGCACCGCGACCGCGCCGAGCTTCGCCTGGGCGCTGTCCGAGAAGTGCCGGCTGACGCGGGCAACGAGATCGATCGGCATCAGGGGAATTGTCGGGCCGCGACGACCGCGGCCCGTCTGGGGTGGTTAGTGTACACCGTGCACTTCCGCTGCCGTCTCCGATCGGGCCCCGCTACTGGACGAACACCTCGAACTCGATCCGCAGCCGCGGGTTCGGGTGCTCGCGCAACGCGCTGATCCGTGCCGCGACGTCCTCGCCCCGGTCCATCGCCCACGCCAGCGCCGCATTCTCGCCGCGCGGCACGTAGCCGAGCAGGTGCCCGCGCCACTCGACCCGCACCGCGTTCGCATCGTGCGGATTCGCGGGCTCGCGCACGAGCTCGAGCCGGTCGCCGACGCGGAGCCTCGGCCACGCCGCGGACGCCTCGTGGTAGCGGAACCCGGCGAGCGGCGAGCTCTGCACGAGGAGCTTCACGGCCTGCGCGTGCGCCGCCGCGGCCAGCGCGAACGCGAGGACGAGGCTACCCGCGAAACGCATCGCGGATCCACTCGACGCGCGCGGCGTCGAGGCGATCGAGCAGCACGACGTCGCAGCGGCACGGCTGGTCGGGTCGTCCGGCGAGATAGTGGCGCGCGGCCCGGAGGATCCGGCGCTGCTTCGCGGCGTCGACGCTCGCCCCGGCGCCGCCGAACGCGGCGGAGCCGCGCAGCCGCACCTCGATGAACGCGAGCGTGTCGCCGTCCCGGGCGACCAGGTCGATCTCGCCCGCGCGGCAGCGATAGTTCCGCGCGACGATCGCGAGCCCCTGCCCCTCGAGGAACCGCGCCGCGAGCTCCTCGGCGGCGCGACCCGCGGCGCGGGCGGCGGCCGTCATTCGAGCGCGACGGTCCGCCCGTCGCGGAAAGTCGCCCCGACCGGGCGGCGGGCGACGAGGCCGCTGCCGTGCACCGCGATGCGGCCGGTGACGCCGGCGAACTCGAAGTCGCGCTGCCCGTCGAGGAGCGCCGCGGCGATGCGGAAGGCGTCGATCCCGACCGCATAGAAGCGCGCGAGGTCGCCCTGCAGGCCCGGCGGCCGCGGGTACCGCGCCATCGCCGGGTCGTCCGGCCGCAGCAGCCACGGCATGTCGGCGAACTGCACCCCGTTCAGATCGAGGTTCTTGAGCGGATCGCTGGTCGTGTTCACCTGCGAGGTCGCGTACACCGGCATCTGGCTGCCGAGGTACGGGCGGAGCTGGCGCGCGCGCTCGCCGCTGTCGGCGAGGAAAACGAAGTGCGGGGGATCCCGGTCCAGGATCTCCGTGACCAAGGCCGGGTCGGCGCGCGGGGCGACCTCGATGACCTCGATCAGGTGGCCCCCGAGAGCGAGCCACTCGTCGACGAACGCGTCGCGGCTGCGGCGCGAGAGCGGTGTCGGGGCGCTCACGATGGTGGCGATGCGCTGGCCGTCGGTCCAGGCCCGCCGCGCGCTCTGGCGCGCCTCGGTTTCGACCGCGAGGCCGAAGACGAAGAGGGAGCTCGGGACGGCCACCGACCCTTCGGGCTGGTTGAGCGCCAGCGTCGGCACCGCGAGCCGGTTGGTGCGCGCGAGCGCCGCCACGCCGCTCCGCGTCATCGGCCCGACGACCACCCGGGTGCCGGCCTGGATCGCGGCGTCGTAGTCGGCGAGCACGCGCTCGTCGCTCGCGTCGGTGCGCCGGGTGACCACTTCGAGGGTTCTCCCCTCGGCCGCCATCGCGGCCAGGAAGCCCCGCTGCACGGCTTCGGCCGCCGGCTGAAACTCGGGGGCGTCGAGCGGCAGCAGCAGCGTCACCGCGGGGCCATCGGTTCTCGGCAGCGGGACGGGCGGCGGGGGAAGCTCCGGCAGCGATGGGGGTGCGGTCGCCACCGGCGGCGGCGCTTCCGGCTGGGGCGGCGGCGGGCTCGCGCGCGGGTCGATCGGCATCTGCACGGCGG
>DATEDA010000099.1:0-3527 GCA_035286595.1 Burkholderiales bacterium
GCCGACTTCTCCGTCAAGACGCTCGGCTTCAAGACGTTCGCGCTGCTCCACGACACCACCGACTACGGCCGCGCCCACGCGAAGTGGTTCGCCGAGTACCTCGGCAAGGCCGGCGGCAAGATCCTCTCGACGCAGGGCACGGCGAAGGACCAGAAGGACTACACGGCGGAGCTCACGCGCGCGAAGGGCGACCGGCCGGAGGTCGTCTGGTACGGTGGGCTCACCCCCGACGGGGTGCGCGTGAAGGTGCAGATGGACAAGCTCGGCATCCGCGCCCAGTTCCAGGGGACGTCGGGGATCAAGTCGGACACGTTCAACGAGACGGCGGGCCCCTCGGCCGAGGGGACGCTCTCCTTCGTCGAGGGCGCGCCGACCGAGAAGCTGCCGGGGGGCCGGCGCTTCCTGGACGCGTACGCGAAGGCCGCCTTCAAGGAGCCCTCGGAGGCGTACGGCCCGTTCGCCTACGTCGCCGCGAATCTGGTCATCGACGCCATCGAGGCGGTCGGACCCGACCGTGCGAAGGTGGCCGCGCGGCTCAAGCGGACGAAGAACGCGAACACCATCATCGGCCCTGTCGAGTTCGACGAGTACGGGCAGAACACCGTCCCGCTCATCTCCAAGTACGTGAGCCAGGACGGCAAGTGGGTGCTCTGGGAGGACTCGGAGTACGCCTCCGGCAAGCGCACGCTGCCCGGCCTGAAGTTCAAGAAGATGTAGCCGGTCGGCCGCGTGCCGCCGCTCGAGCTGCTGCTCCAGCAGGCGCTGAACGGCGTGATGCTGGGGGTGATGTACGCGCTGATCGCGGTCGGGTTCACGCTCTTCTTCGGCGTGCTCGACGTGATCCACTTCTCGCACGGGGACATCTTCATGCTCGGCGCCTTCGCCGGGCTCTCCGCGCTGCTCGGCCTGGCGGCGGTCGGGCTCACCGGCGGCCTGCTGGCCCTGCCGCTCGCGTTCGTCGCCTCGATGCTCGCGACGGGCCTGGTCGGCGTCGCGGCCGAGCGTGTCTGCGTCAAGCCGCTCGCCCGCTCCTCGCCGCTGATGACGCTGCTCGCGACGCTCTCGCTCGGCCTCGTGCTCCGCGAGGCGGTGCTGATCTTCTACCCGCGCGGGGCCGACCCCAAGCCGTTCCCGCGCCTCCTCCCCCAGGGCGGCTTCGAGGTGGGCGGCGTCGTCGTCCGCTGGGAGAACCTCGTGATCCTCGGCATCGGCTTCGCGGCGATGGTGGCGGTGGACCTCGTCATCAACCGCACGCGGATGGGCGCCGCGATCCGGGCGGTCGCGCAGGACCCGGAGGCGGCGCAGATGATGGGCGTCAACCTCGACCGGACCGTGGACGCGACCTTCTTCCTCGGCTCGGCGCTCGCGGCGGTCGCGGGCATCCTGAGCGGCCTCTACTACAGTGAGATCCACTTCATCATGGGGATCACGGGCGGCGTGATCGGCTTCTCCGCCGCGGCGATCGGCGGGTTCGGCAACGTCTACGGCGCGATCATCGGCGGACTGCTCTTCGGCCTGCTGCAGACGATGGCCGCCGCGCTGATCCCGCGAGGCTCCGAGTTCCGCGACGTCGTCGCCTTCGCGGTCGTGATGCTCTTCCTCATCGTCCGGCCGAGCGGGATCCTGGGCGAGAAGAGCGTGGAGCGCGTGTGAGATGGCCGTGCGAGCCGAGGCGGTGCCTCCGACGAGGCGAGCGGTGAGATGCTCCTAGTCTGGCTGGCCGAGGCCGTGGTCTTCGGGCTGATCGTCGCCGGGATCCTCGCCGAGCGCCCGGCGGCGCTCGCGGCCACGGGCGCGGCGCTGGTGGCGGTCGGGCTGCTCCTGCGCCTGGCGCCGGCGCTCCGGCGGCGCCTCGGCGCGGCGTTCGAGGCCGAGCGGGGCGCGGCGCTCGCGGGCGGCGCGGTGCTGGCGCTCGCCCTGCCGTTCGTGCTGCGGGCGAGCCCGTACTGGACCTTCGTCGCGGCGCTCGCGCTGCTCTACGTGACGATCGGCCAGGGGCTCAACCTCCAGATCGGCTCCGCCGGCCTGATCAACCTCGCGGGCGCCGCGTTCGCCGGCCTCGGGGGCTACGCGGTCGGCCTGCTGACCGTCGGCGCGGGCTGGCCGTCCTGGGCCGCCGTGCTCGTGGCGCCGTGGGTCGCGGTCGCGGTCGGCGCGCTCCTGTTCGTCCCGATCCTCAAGACACGCGGCCACTACCTGGCGCTCGTGACGATCGCGTTCGTGTTCATCTTCAACATCCTGATGAACAACCTCGAGTTCACCGGCGGGCCGCAGGGGATCAAGAACATCCCCACGCTCCGCATCCTCGGGTACGCGTTCACCACGAAGCCGGTCGTGCTCGGCGTCGAGCTGCCGGCGCACGCGAACTTCTACTACGCCGCGCTGGCGACGGCGTGGCTGGCGACGCTGATCCTGCGCCGGCTGCACGACGCGTGGCTGGGGCTCGCGCTCAACACGCTGCGCGACGACGAGATCGCGGCGCGGTGCGTCGGGGTGTCGATCACCCGCGGCAAGCTGCTCGCGTTCAGCATCGGCAACTTCTTCATCGGCCTCGGCGGCGCGCTCTACGCCGTGATGGTCGGGTTCGTGTCGCCGCCGGACTTCGACTTCGGCTACTCGCTGGTCATGCTCTCGGTGATCATCATCGGCGGCGTGGACTCGATCCCGGGCGTCGTCCTCGGCGCGAGCCTGCTGCTGCCGCTGCCGGAGCGGTTTCGCTTCCTGCACGAGTACCGCCTGCTGCTCTACGGACTCGTCATCCTCGTCATGCTGCTCTACCGGCCGCAGGGCCTCTGGCCGGCGGGGATCCGGCGCTACCGGTGACGCGATGAGGCTCCTCGACGTGCAGGGCCTCGGCGTGCGCTTCGGCGGGCTCGTCGCGCTCGACCGGCTCGACGTCGGCGTGGACGAGGGCGAGACGCTCGGCATGATCGGGCCGAACGGCTCGGGGAAGACGACGTTCTTCAACGCGCTCACCGGCCTCTACGCGCCGGCCGCCGGCAGCGTGCGCTTCGCCGGGCGGGACCTCGTCGGCCTCGAGGCCCACCGGATCGCGCGGCTCGGGATCGCGCGCACGTTCCAGGCGAGCCGCCTCTGCCTCGGGCTCTCGGTCTTCGACAACATCCTGATCGGGATGCACGCGCGCCGGACGACCAGCCTGCTCGACGCGGTCGTGCGCCGGGGCCGGCTGCTCGCGGAGATGCGCGAGGGGGTGGAGCGCGCCGCGCACCTGCTCGCGCTCTTCAACCGCGAGCTGCCGGGGCGCGGCTTCGAGCGCGTCGGCCAGCTTCCCCAGATCGACCGGCGGCGCGTGGAGATCTGCCGCGCGCTGGCGTCGCGCCCCCGCCTGCTGCTGCTGGACGAGCCGTCGGCGGGGATGAACCCGGAGGAGACCGCCGAGCTCATGCGGGACCTCGGGGTCGTCCGCGAGGAGCTGCCGGGGCTCTCGATGATCGTGATCGAGCACGACATGTTCGTGATCGAGGGCGTGAGCCAGCGGGTGGTCGCGCTCAACTACGGGCGGAAGA
>DATEDA010000100.1:0-15036 GCA_035286595.1 Burkholderiales bacterium
CAGCTCGGGAACGCGAGCTACGGCGCCTTCGCGGGCCTGGACCCGCGCTGGCGCAGGCGGAAGTGCAGCCCGACCATCGGGCCGGTCGGCAACCCGAATGCCGATCAACGCGAGGGCGAGCACCATGCCATAGACAATCCAGCGGATCGACGTCCGCGGCATCGCCCATCTGAACGCTGGCATTGACGCTCGCTGCAGGGGTGGCGGTTGAATGAATGATAGCCCGCCCACGCACCGCAGCCCGCCCAGAGGGGACCGGACCCGCTGTGCTAACATCGCCCCGGATCAATGGGTTACGGCGGCGAGGGCCGCCGTTTTGCATTCGTCAGGTCCCGCATGGCCTCGCACCTCATGAACACGTACGCCCGCCTACCGGTCGCTTTCGCGCGCGGCGAGGGGGTGTGGCTGTGGGGTGAGGACGGCAAGCAGTACCTCGACGCCCTCGCCGGCATCGCGGTCTCGGGCCTCGGCCACGCCCACCCGCGCCTCGTGAGCGCGATCGCCGACCAGGCGGCCAAGGTCATCCACACCTCGAACCTCTACGAGATCCCGCTCCAGAGCGCCCTCGCCGACCGGATCTGCGCGCTTTCCGGCATGGAGGAGGTGTTCTTCTGCAACTCCGGCTCGGAGGCGAACGAGACGGCGATCAAGCTCGCGCGGCTCTACGGTCACCAGAACAGCGTGTCGAGCGCGGCCATCATCGTCATGGAGCACGCCTGGCACGGGCGCACGCTCGCGACGCTCTCCGCGACCGGCAGCCGCAAGGCGCAGGCGGGGTTCGAACCGCTCGTCCCGGGGTTCATCCGGGTGCCCTACAACGACGAGCAGGCGGTGCGCCACGCCGCGGAGGCGAGCCGCAACATCGTCGCAGTGCTCGTCGAGGTCCTGCAGGGCGAAGGCGGCATCAACGTCGCCGACCGCGACTACGTGCGCTTTCTCCGCCAGCTCTGCGACGAGCGGAAGTGGCTGCTGATGATCGACGAGGTCCAGAGCGGCCTCGGCCGCACCGGCAAGTGGTTCGCGTTCCAGCACGCCGACGTGGCCCCGGACGTGATGCTGCTCGCGAAGGGCCTCGCCTCGGGTCTGCCGATCGGTGCCTGCGTGGCGGCCGGGCGCGCGGCGCGCGTCTTCAAGCCCGGCAACCACGGCTCGACGTTCGGCGGCGGACCGCTCGCGTGCGCCGCGGCACTCGCCACGTTCGCGGTCATGGAGGATGAAGCGCTCGTCGAGCACGCAAGCCGCGTGGGCGAGCTGATCCGCGCCGGGTTCCGCGACGCGCTCGCCGGCGTGGCCGGGGTCGTGGAGATCCGCGGCCGGGGGCTCATGATCGGGATCGAGCTCGACCGCCCCTGCGGCGACCTCGTGAAGCGCGCGCTCGACGCCGGGCTGCTGATCAACGTCACCGCCGAGCGGGTGATCCGCCTGCTGCCGCCGCTTGTGATCCGGGAGGCGGAGGCGAAGCTCGTCGTCGAGCGGCTCGCGCCGCTCGTCAGGCAGTTTCTCGCCGGGCCTTGAGGGGTTGGCGTGGCGACGCCCAGGCACTTCCTGCAGTTCAAGGACCTCGCGCGCGACGAGTTCGAGTACCTGTTCGCGCGCAGCCGCTGGATCAAGGAGAAGTTCAAGCGCTACGAGCAGTACTGGCCGCTCGCCGATCGCACGCTGGTCATGATCTTCGAGAAGCAGTCGACGCGGACGCGGCTCTCGTTCGAGGCCGGCATGCACCAGCTCGGCGGCGCGGCGATCTTCCTCTCGACCCGCGACTCGCAGCTCGGGCGCGGCGAGCCGGTCGAGGACGCGGCGCAGGTGATCTCGCGCATGTGCGACGTCGTCATGATCCGGACCTTCGACCAGGCGATCGTCGAGCGCTTCGCGGGCCACTCGCGCGTGCCGGTGATCAACGGCCTCACGGACGAGTACCACCCGTGCCAGATTCTCGCCGACCTCTACACCTACATCGAGCATCGCGGCTCGATCCGCGGGCGGACGGTGGCCTGGATCGGCGACTCGAACAACGTCTGCAACACCTGGCTGCAGGCGGCGGAAGTGCTCGACTTCAACCTGCACGTCTCGACCCCGCCGGGCTACGAGGTCGAGCCGGAGCGCGCCGGGCTGCCCGGCACCGGCCACTTCGAGGCGTTCGCCGACCCGATGCAGGCGGTTCGCGGCGCCGACCTCGTCACCACCGACGTCTGGACGAGCATGGGCTTCGAGGACGAGGCCGACGAGCGGAAGCGGGCGTTCGCGGACTGGCAGGTCGACGCCAGGATGATGAAGCAGGCAAAGCCGGACGCGCTCTTCATGCACTGCCTGCCGGCGCACCGCGGCGAGGAGGTCTCCTCCGAGGTGATCGACGGGCCGCAGAGCGTCGTCTGGGACGAGGCCGAGAACCGGCTGCACGCGCAGAAAGCGCTGATGGAGTATCTCGTGCTGGGGCGGGTGAAGAGTGAAAAGTAGCCACGGCGTCAGGAAAGTCGTGCTCGCGTACTCCGGCGGGCTCGACACCTCGGTCATCCTCAAGTGGCTGCAGGACACCTACGGCTGCGAGGTCGTGACCTTCACCGCCGACATCGGCCAGGGCGGGGAGCTCGAGCCGGCGCGGAAGAAGGCGCGCCTCCTCGGCGTGAAGGAGATCTTCGTCGAGGATCTGCGCGAGGAGTTCGTGCGCGACTTCGTGTACCCGATGTTCCGGGCGAACGCGGTCTACGAAGGCGAGTACCTGCTCGGCACGTCGATCGCACGCCCGCTGATCGCCAAGCACCTCGTCGCGATCGCGCGGCGGACCCGGGCAGACGCGATCTCGCACGGCGCCACCGGCAAGGGCAACGACCAGGTCCGCTTCGAGCTCGGGGCCTACGCCCTGATGCCCGACGTGCGCATCATCGCGCCCTGGCGTGAGTGGGATCTCACCTCGCGCGAGAAGCTCCTCAGGTACGCGGAGCGACACCGCATCCCGGTGGAGCACAAGCGGCGCAAGGGCGGCGGCGCGCCCTACTCGATGGACGCGAACCTGCTGCACATCTCCTACGAGGGCGGCATCCTCGAGGACCCGGACTACGAGCCGGAGGAGTCGATGTGGCGCATCACCGTATCGCCCGAGAAGGCGCCGCGGCGGCCGCAGCACGTCGAGCTCACCTACGCGCGCGGCGACATCGTGGCGATCGACGGCAAGCGCATGAGCCCGGCGAAAGTCCTCGCCGCGCTCAACCGGCTCGGCGGCCGGCATGGCGTCGGCCGGCTCGACATCGTCGAGAATCGCTACGTCGGCATGAAGTCGCGGGGCTGCTACGAGACCCCCGGCGGGACGATCATGCTCAAGGCGCACCGGGCGATGGAGTCGATCACGCTCGACCGCGAGGTGCTCGCGCTCAAGGACGACCTGATGCCGCGGTACGCGCGCCTCATCTACAACGGCTACTGGTTCAGCCCGGAGCGGCGCCTGCTGCAGGCGCTGATCGACGGTTCGCAGGCCTCGGTCAACGGCAAGGTGCGCGTCAAGCTCTACAAGGGCACCGTGATGACGGTCGGCCGGGTCTCGAAGACCGACTCGCTGTTCGATCCCGCGATTTCCACGTTCGAGGAGGACCGCGGCGCCTACGACCAGGTGGACGCGGCCGGCTTCATCAAGCTGAACGCACTGCGGATGCGCATCGCAGCTCGTCTGCGATCCAAACGGTCGGCCAATCTGCGCCGCCGCCGCCGCTAGCGCCGCATGCCCACTTTCGTCGGCCACGCGGCGGTGATCGCGACGGCCGGCGTGAACCCATGAAGATCCGCATCCTCTCCGATCTGCATCTCGAGGCGGCGCCGTTCGATCCCCCGCCCGCACCGGCGGACGTCGTGGTGCTGGCGGGCGACATCGACAACGGCGCGACCGGGATCGAGTGGGCAAACGGGCGGTTCGACGCACCGGTGCTCTACGTCGCCGGCAATCACGAGCCCTACGACGGCGAGTTCCATGCCACGCAGGCCGCGCTCCGCGCCGCCGCCGGCCGCACCGGCATCCGGTTCCTGGATTGCGAAGCGGTCGTGCTGGGCGGCGTCCGCTTTCTGGGCTGCACGCTGTGGACCGACTTCGCGCTGAACGGCGAGGCCGGCCGCAAGCTCGCCCTGGAGAAGTATGGCGGGTGGCTGGTCGATTTCCGGGCGATCCGCTGGTGCGACCGGATGTTCGCGGCCGACGACTCGGTCGCGCTTCACGACGCCCACCGTGCGTGGCTCACATCGCGGCTGGTCGCGCATTTTCCGGGACCGACGGTCGTCGTCACCCACCACCCGCCCCACCCCGGCAGCATCGCGCCCAAGTTCGCGACCCACCCGCTGAACCCGGCGTTCGTCAGCAATCTCGAGGACCTGATGGGTCGGGCGCGGCTCTGGATCCACGGCCACACGCACTTCGCGCTCGACTACACGGTGCGCGGCACCCGCGTCGTCTGCAACGCCCGCGGCTATCCCGGCGAGGACACCGCATTCGTTCCCGATCTCGTGGTCGAGGTCTAGATGGAAACCTACGTCGTCGACTGGCTGAACCTGGGCATGCGCTGGTTGCACCTGATCGCCGGCATCGCCTGGATCGGCGCCTCGTTCTACTTCGTCTGGCTCGACGACCATCTCGCCCCGCCCCGCGACTCGAACGACCGGCTCCGCGGGGTCAGCGGCGAAGTGTGGGCGGTGCACGGCGGCGGGTTCTATCGCGCGCAGAAGTACCTCCTCGGCCCGACAGGCGAGCCGCTCAGCGCGAGCCTCCACTGGTTCAAGTGGGAGGCGTACACGACCTGGCTCTCGGGCATGGGCATGCTCGCGATCGTCTACTGGTGGGGCGCGAACGCGTACCTGATCGACCGTTCCGTGCTGGAGCTTTCGGTGCCCGCGGCGATCGCGATCTCCGCCGGATCGCTGGTCGCCGGCTGGCTCGTCTACGACGCCGTGTGCCGGGTGGTGAAGAGCGAGCTCGCCCTGGCGGTCGCCCTCTTCCTGCTCACCGTCGCCGCGGCGTGGGGCTATGCGCAGGTGTTCGGTCCGCGCGCGGCGTACATCCACGTCGGCGCGATGATCGGGACGATCATGGTGTGGAACGTCTTCTTCCACATCATCCCCGGGCAGCGGAAGATGGTGGAGGCGATCCGCGCCGGCCGGGAGCCCGAGCTCCGCTACGGGCTCATCGGCAAGCAGCGCTCGGTGCACAACACCTACTTCACCCTGCCGGTGCTGTTCACCATGATGAGCATCCACTACCCGATGACCTACGGCCACCGTCACGCCTGGGCGGTGCTGGCGGTGATCATGCTGGCGGGCGCCCTCATCCGCCAGTACTTCGTGCTGCGGCACTCGGGGCAGAACCCGGTCGCGCTGCCGGCGGTGGCGGCGGCGCTGCTGATCGGCGTGGCGATCGCGATCGCGCCGTCGCCGAGCGCGACGAGCGCGACCACGCCGGCGACCTTCGCGCGCGTGCAGCCGATCATCCAGGAGCGCTGCACGGTGTGCCACGCCGAGAAACCGACCTTCGCCGGCTTTCAGCAGCCGCCCGGCGGCCTGCTGCTCGACACGCCCGAGCGGATCAAGGCCGCCGCCCAGCGCATCCACCAGCAGACCATCGCCACGCCGGCCATGCCGATCGGCAACCTGACCAAGATGACGGACGAGGAACGGCGGCTCCTGGGCGCATGGCTCGCCGCCGGCGCCCCGCTCAATTGACGATGCGCTACGCCATCGCCGTCCACGGCGGCTGCGGCCGCTGGGACGGTCGCGACACGCGCGCCGCCTTGCGAGGTGTGCGCGCCGCGGTCGAAGCGGCCCGCCGCGTCCTCGCCGGCGGCGGGTCGGCGCTCGACGCGGTCTGCGCCGCGGTCGTCGTTCTCGAGGACGACCCACTGTTCAACGCCGGGACCGGTTCCACGCTGAATCGCGACGGGGACGCGGAGATGGACGCGTCGGTGATGGTCGGGGACGAGCTCCGCTGCGGCGGCGTCGCGGCGATCCGCCGGGTGAGGAATCCGGTCCTCGTCGCGCGCCGGGTGATGGAGGAGACCCCGCACGTGCTCCTCGCCGGACGCGGCGCGACCGCGTTTGCGCGCCGCCAGGGGTTTCGGGACTACGACCCCATCACCCGCGAGAGCCGCGTGCGCTTTCGCAGCGCTGCCAAGGCCGCGGGCGGCACGGTCGGCGCCGTGGCGCTCGACGCGGAGGGCCGACTCGCGGCCGCGACCTCGACCGGCGGTACGGGCCTCAAGCTCCCCGGCCGCGTCGGCGACTCGCCGGTCCCCGGGGCGGGCAACTACGCCACCCGGTCTGCCGCGGCCTCGGCCACCGGCCGCGGCGAGCTCATCCTGCGCCACGCGGTCACGAAGTCGCTGTGCGATCGCGTCGCCGCCGGCCGCAGCGCGGGCCGCGCTGCGCGGGAGACGCTGCAGCGGCTGCCGCTCGAGCGCGGCGAAAGCGTGGGCGCCATCGCGCTCGACCGCCGCGCCGGCATCGGCGTCGTGCTTCGCGGGGGCTCGATGCCGCACGCGTGGTTCGTTGCCGGCGGGCGCCGCGTGATCGCCCGGATGCGCTGATCCATGCTGCGTCCCAACAGCCCCGCGATGACCTGGCTCCTCGGCGCGCTCGTCACGCTCGCGCCGCTCACGATGGACATCTATCTCGTCTCGATGCCGTCGATGACCGCGGCGCTTGGCGCGAGCGCCGCGGAGGTCCAGCTCACGCTGTCGGTGTACATGTTCGGGTGGGGCTTCGCCCAGCTCGTGGTCGGGCCGGCGTCGGACCGCTGGGGGCGCCGGCCGGTGCTCCTCTGGGGCCTCGCGCTCTTCGTGCTGGCCTCGGGGGCGTGTGCGCTGGCGCAGGACGTGCACACGCTGATCGCGGCGCGCTTCTTCCAGGCGGTCGGCGTATCGGCGGCGTTCGTCGTGCCCCGCGCGGTCGTGCGCGATCTCCACGCCGCCGAGCGGGCGGGGCAGATGCTGTCGGTGATGGGCATGATCCTCAGCGTCGCGCCGATCGTCGCGCCGCTCCTCGGCGCCTATCTGCACGTGTGGCTGGGGTGGCAGGCGAACTTCGTGTTCGTCGCCGCTTATGCCGCGGCCGCCCTCGCGTACTCGGCGGTGCGGCTGCCGGAGACGCTCAAGACGCCCGACCCCGCCGCGCTCGATCCGCGGGCCATGGCGGCGAGCTTCGCGACCCTCGTACGCTCCCGGGCCTTTCTCGGTTACCTGCTGGTGGCGTCGTTCTCCCTGGGGAGCCTGTTCGCGTTCCTCGCCGGCAGCTCGTTCGTGTTCGTCTCGGTGATGGGCGCCGGGGAGCGGGGGTTCGGGGTGCTGTTCGGGGTGGTGATGATCGGCAGCCTCCTCGGCGGGTTCCTCGCCAGCCGCACGGTGCTGCGCCTCGGCATCGATGGACTGCTGCGGATCTCGACCGCGGTGATGCTCGTCTCCGGCGTGGTGCTCGCCGCGCTCGCGTGGGCCGGCGTGGATCACCCGGCCGCGGTCGTCGGGCCGATGTTCGTGTTCATGGTGTCGTTCACGTCGTCGATGCCGCAGGCAACGGCCGGCGCGTTGACGCCGTTCCCGAAGATCGCCGGCGCGGCGACCTCGCTCATTTCGTTCTGCCAGTTCGTGATCGCGTCCAGCTGGGCGCTCGCCGTCGGTCTCGCCTACGACGGCACGCAGCGGCCCATGACGACCGCGATCGCGCTGGGGGCGCTGCTCACGTTCGGCGCGTTCTGGCTGGTGGTGCGGCCGGCCGGGCGGGTGACGTCCGTTGCGCATCGAGCGCGCTAGCCCACGGCGCCGGTCATGCAGCTCCTCGACACCATCGCCTGGACCAACCGCGAGCCCTGGAAGCCGGCTTCATCGTTCGGTCTGCTGGGTTCGGCGGCGTTCGTCGTCTACATCGCCTATTGGACGCTGTCGGGCGACGGCTGGGTCCCGCTGGTCGACGACGCCAACTTTGCCGTTCACGAGGCCGGCCATCCGCTCGCGGGGCTGTTCAGCGCGCGGCTTGCGGTCTACGGCGGCACTCTGGCCCAGCTCCTGTTTCCGGCCGTCTGCATGCTCGAGTTCTGGCGCCGGCGCTGGACCATCTCGTACGCGCTCTGCGGCATCTGGTTCGGGCAGAGCCTCCTGAACGTGGCCCGCTACATGGCCGACGCGCGCGCCATGCAGCTGCCGCTGGCGAGCTTCGGCGACCACGCCCTGCACGACTGGAACCTGATCCTGTCGCGCTGGGGGCTGCTGCTGCAAAATGTCGCGATGGCGAATGGCGTGCGCGCCGTCGCGTGGCTCGGCATTGCCGTAAGCCTCGGATTCCTCGCCCACCGCTGGTGGCGAGGGAGAAACGAACCGGCCGGCTAGGCGGCTTTTCGGCGGTTGGCCTCCAACCAGCCGTCGACCAGCGCGACGGTCTGATCGACCACCGCGGACCGCATGCCCTTCTGCGCCGCGATCGTTTTCACCAGCCGGTCCGTCCGCTCGATATTGGTCGCGCCGGCAGCCAAGGCGCGCGCCGCGGAGGACGGGCTGGCGAGCGATTGCGCCGCGTTGGCGTACTTCTCGAACGGCACGAGGTCCTTCCGATCCGCCCCCAGCGAAGTGCACAGCGTGACCACCCACTCGTAGACCGCCCGCGATTCCTCGAGGTTGCCGTGCACGGCCTCCTTGATGGACCGCATGCCCTCCTTCTGCACGCAGCGATAGTTCCCCGCGAGCAGCATCGCCCATTTCGCCAGCGGCACGAAGACGGAGTCGTGCACCTTGAGCTTGACCGGCAGCTCGATCTTCCCCTCCGGCGCGTCGAACCGGATCGCTTCGATGTCCGACTCCAGCCGGCGGAGCACGGCGGTGTGGGCGTCCGAGGCGAACCGCGCCGCCTTGAAGTTGGTCGGCAGCCTGACCTGCAGCACGTTGACCTTTTCTTCGGGCGGGCGAAACGCCTGCGGGTCCGGGCTGCACAAGGTCATCAGCGCCGGGTCGAAGGCGTCCCAGACGGTCGGATCGGTGTAGCAGTCCCGGCAGGCATCGGCGTCGAGGCCGGGAATGCGCTTCAGGTAGGTGAGCGGCGGCATGTTCATGATCGACATGCACGGCACCCTGGCTTTCGCCACTGCGTCCATCAACTCCCGCACGCCCGGCGAGCGGTACTGGGGCTCCTGCATCGCCAACGCGACGAGATCGTAGTCGGCGGGCTTGATTCCTCCCGCCCCGCCGGCGGACACGGTGCCCGGCAGCTTGCGCGAATCGATCTCGACCAGTCCGTCCCGGCCCTTGATCGGCAGGCGCACCCGGAAGCCTTCCTTGTTGATCAGCTCCGCCTCGGCCGGAAGGCACACGAGTCTTGCGCTGTGCCCCGCCATCAGCAGCTTGCTCGCCAGCAGCGACCCGTACGAGGCGCCCAGGATCAGAATTTTGTAGGTCGTGCCCATGAGAGACCTCTCCGTCACGCGAAATGCGATGCGGAGACGATAGGCCCGCCCGCCGTGTGTGTCACGCCGCGAAGCAAAATTCCGTATTCCGGAAAAAGCCCGATGGGCGATCAGGCGCCGGCGGCGCGATACACCGCGAGCGCGGCATCGACCGCCGCGCCGCGCGGGAGCTTCAGCCCTTCGGCGGCGAGCACGGTCTCGAGGGCGCCGAGCGTGACGAGCACGCAATCCTTGCGCGCGTTGTAGCCCATGGCACCGATGCGCCAGACCTTGCCGTGCAGCGGACCGAAGGACGTGCCGATCTCGATGTTGAAGTCGGTCAGCATCGCCACCCGCACGCGATCGCTGGAGATGCCGGCCGGGATGTGGACTCCCGTCACGTTCGGCATCTTGTTCGCCTTATCGCCGAAGACCCTGAGCCCCATCGCTTCCACGCCGGCGACTACGGCCTCGCCGGCGAGCGCGTGGCGACGGAATACCGCCGCGCGCCCCTCCTTGACGAAGATCCGCGCGCACTCGCGCGCGGCGTAGAGCATCGAAGTCGCCTCGGTGTGATGGTTGAGCGCGAGGTCGCTCCAGTAGTCCATCAGCATCGCGAGGTCGAAGGAGTTCGAAGCAATGATCCGGCCCTCGCCCGGCACGTAGTCCTTGGGGCGCAGGCCCTCCTCGATGTGCCGGCGGCGGTAGATCGCCGCGGCCGCCTGGTCGCCGAGCGTGATCGGTCCCGAGCCGGAGGGTCCGCCGAGGCATTTCTGCAGCCCGCCGGTCGCGCAGTCGATTTGCCAGGCATCGACCGGCAGCGGCATGCCGCCGAGCGTCGCGGTCGCGTCGACCTGCAGCATCGCACCGTAGCGGTGGCAGAGCTTGCCGATCTCCGCGAGCGGCTGCGCCATCGTGGTCGACGTGTCGCCCTGGCACGTCGCTACCAGCTTCGGGGAGAACGACTTGAGCGCCTCCTCGACCTGCTCGGGCCGGAACACCGTGCCCCACCCGGTCTCGAGCACCCGGACATCGGCGCCGACCCGGCGCGCGATCTCGGTCTTGAGCTGGCCGAACCGGCCGAACGACAGCACCAGCACCCGGTCGCCGGGCTCGACGAGCGACACCATCGCGACCTCGATCGCTGCGCGCGCCGTGCCGTCGATGACGAGCGTCCAGCGGTTGGCCGTTTCGAAGACACGACGGTAGAGCTCCATCGTCTCTTTCATGTACCCGCGGAACTGGGGATCGAACTGGCCGAGGAGCTGCGCCGACATCGCTCGCAGCACGCGCGGGTCGGCGTTGATCGGCCCCGGGCCCATGAGGAGGCGGGGCGCGGGGTTGAGGTCGTCGAGGATCCGCTCCTCGTCGTCGAGCTCGGCGAGCTTGGGCAGGTCGGGCTTCATCGGCGCCGCGTATGCTACCGCACGGCGCGCGGCGGGAACCGACTCCGCCAGTGCCGCGCGATGTCGATCCGCCGGCAGACCCACACCTTGTCGTGCGCCTGGACGTGGTCGAGGAAGCGCTGCAGACCGCGGAAGCGGCCCGGCCGGCCGAGCAGCCGGCAGTGAATGCCGACCGACAGCATCTTCGGCCGGTCGGCGCCCTCCGCGTAGAGGACATCGAAGCTGTCGCGGAGATAGGTGAAGAACTGCTCCGCGGTGTTGAACCCCTGCGGGGTCGCGAACCGCATGTCGTTCGCGTCGAGCGTGTAGGGCACCACGAGATGCTGGACCTTGCGGCCGCTCGAGGTCCCGACGGTGGTCCAGAACGGCAGCTCGTCGCCGTAGTAGTCGGCGTCGTACTCGAAGCCCCCGTGCTCGACCACCAGGCGCCGGGTGTTCGGGCTGTCGCGCCCGGTATACCATCCGAGCGGCCACCGGCCCTTGGTCATGCGCCGGATGATCTCGGTGCCGATCCGCATGTGCTCGGCCTCGAGCCTGGGGCTCGCGTGCTGATAGTGGATCCACCGCCAGCCGTGGCACGCGATCTCGTGGCCGAGCTCGACGAACGCGGCGGTCACGTCCGGGTGACGCTCGAGCGCCATGGAGACGCCGAACACCGTGAGCGGGAGCCCCCGGCGCTCGAATTCCCGCAGGATCCGCCACACGCCGACCCGCGAGCCGTACTCGTAGATCGACTCCATGCTCAGGTGGCGCGCCGGATAAGGCTGCGCGCCGATGATCTCCGACAGGAAGATCTCCGAGGCCGGGTCGCCGTGCAGCACGCTCGTCTCGCCGCCCTCCTCGTAGTTGAGGACGAACTGGACCGCGACGCGCGCGCCGCCGGGCCAGTCGGCATGGGGCGGGTTCCTGCCGTAGCCGACCAGATCGCGCGGGTACGCGCTTGCCACCGCGGGGCGTTTCGACTTGCGCTTGGTTGCCATACTGGGGTCGAGTTGCTCAGGAAGATCGAAGCATATCGGCAAGCGAGAGCGCCACGACCTCGGTCGCCTTGTACAGATCGTCGAGCTTCAGGTTCTCGTCGGCGCGGTGGCCGTTCGCTTCCTCGAGCGTGCGCGGCCCCGCGCCGTACAGCACCGTCGGAATCCCCGCCTCGCCGTAGTGGCGGGCGTCGGTGTAGAGCGGCACGCCGTGCGGCTCCACCGCGACGCCGAACACCTCCCGCGCGTTGCTGCCGATCGCGTGCACCATTTGCTCCTGCCCCGGGCGGCGGACGAACGGCTGCGCGAGCAGGATCCGCCGGATCTCGACGCGGATCCCCGGCATCCTTCGCACCGACTCCTTGATCAGGGCGGTCAGAAAGCGCTCGGCGGCGCCCGGCGTCTCGTCCGGGATGATGCGGCGATCGAGGCGAAAGGTGACGTAGTCCGGCACCACGTTGGTGTTGATTCCACCCCGGATCAGCCCTACGACGAGCGTCGGGCTGCCGATGCCCGGGATCGCCGATTGCAGCGCGGTCAGCGCCTTGCGGTAAGCGTAGAGGTCGTTGAGGATCGCGGCCGCCGCTTCGAGCGCGTCCTCGCCCTTCTCCGGCTCGGCCGCATGGCCGCTCTTACCGAACACCTCGACCTCGAGGTGGAGACAGCCGTTGTGCGCCGTCGTGATGCCGTACGAGAATCCGGCGCAGATCGCGAAGTCGGGCTTGGTGATCCCGCGCTCGAGCAGCCACTTCGGGCCGAGCTCGCCGCCGGCTTCCTCGTCATAGGTGAAGTGGAGCTCGACCGTGCCCGCGAGCGGTGCCCCGCAAGCTTTCAGCGCGAGCAGCGCCCAGGCATAGGTAGCGAAGTCGGATTTCGACACCGCGACGCCGCGGCCGTACATGCAGCCGTCGCGGATCTCCGCGCCGTAGGGGTCCGCGGTCCAACCGAGCCCGGGCGGTACGACGTCGCCGTGGGTATTGCATGCGATGGTCGGCCCGCCGGCGCCGAAGCGCTGGCGGACGACGACGTTGGTGCACGAGATCATGCCGCGCGCACGGACCAGGTCCCCGGGCACCGGGTGGCGCTCCACCTCCAAGCCGAGGCCCTCCAGCAGGCTCGCCGCGCGCTCGGCGTGCGGCGCGCAGTCCCCGGGCGGGTTGTCCGAAGGCAGCTTCACCAGCTCCGCGAGGAACTGGGTCTCGCCGCGGCGCTCGCCGGCGAGGAAGTCGCGGATCTTCCCGCGCGCGGCAGCGTGCGTCACCGGCCGCGGAAACCCTCGATGAACCGCGCGAGCACCCGGGCGCCGGTGCCGGCGTCCTCGACCGTGATCGCCTCGGCGGGATTGTGGCTGATCCCCTTCTCGCAACGGACGAACACCATGCACACGTCGGCGATCGCCTGCATCGCCATGCCGTCGTGCCCGGCGCCGCTCGGCAGTCGATACGGGCGCACGCCCTCGGCATCGATCGCCGCCGCCATCTGGTCCATGAGCCACGGGGCGCACGGCGTCGTCGCGTGCTCCATGATCGGCGCGGCATCGAGCTTCAGTCCGCGCCGCGCGCCGACCGCGCGGCACTCCGCGAGCACGTCCCGGACGGCGGTCAGCCGATCGGGGTCCCGGGGCGAGCGGATGTCGAGCGTGAACTTCACGCTTCCGGGGATCACGTTCACCGCGCCCGGGAGCACCTCGCACCGCCCGACCGTGCCGACGAGGTCGGGCACCTGCGAGCAGATCCGCTCGACCGCGAGCGCGCACTCGGCGGCTCCGGCGAGCGCGTCGCGCCGCAGGGTCATGGGCACCGTCCCCGCGTGCCCGGCGACGCCCGTCACGTCCACGGCGTAGCGAGTGAAACCGTTGATCGCCGTGACCACGCCCACGGGCAGCCCTTCGGCTTCGAGCACTGGGCCCTGCTCGATGTGAAGCTCCCCGTACGCGAGGATCTCGTCGCGTCGGCGCGCCGCGGTCGAGATGCGGTCCGGGTCGAGCCCGGCATCCTCGAGCGCCTGGCGCATGCTGGAGCCGGCGCGGTCCCTGCCGTCGAGGACCTTCGGGTCGAACGTCCCGGCGATCGCATGGCTGCCGAGCAGCGTGGCCCCGAAGCGCACGCCCTCCTCGTCCGCGAACCCGACGACCTCGACGGCGAACGGCAGCCGCCTCCCGCGCGCGCTGAGTCTCGCCACGCACTCGATCGCGGTCACGACGCCAAGCATTCCGTCGTACTTGCCGGCGTCCCGTACGGTGTCGAGATGCGAGCCGAGCATCAGGCAGGGGAGTTCCGGCCGGTTGCCTTCATACCGCCCGACGACGTTGCCGATCGCGTCGAGGCGCGCGACCATGCCAGCCTCGCGCATCCAGCCGAGCACGAGCTGGCTCGCCTCGACCTGCTCCTTGCTCAGGAAGACGCGGGTGAGCTTCTCGGGGTGCTCGGAACAGCGCGCGAGCTGCTCACAGCGATCCCAGATCCGCTCGGCGCTGACGGCTGCGGGCATCAGTCATTATATCGGTCCACCTTACGCCGCCGCCGCCCGTTCGGTAGACTGGCGCACCGCCAATGCCGCTCACGATGTCAGAAGTGAACCGCATGACCGCCGACGAGTTCGTGCGGGCGCTCGGCGGTGTGTTCGAGCACTCGCCGTGGATCGCGGAGCGCGCGTTCGCCGCGCGCCCGTTCGGCGGCGTCGACGCGCTGCACGCGGCGATGTCGGACGCGGTTCGCGGCGCGGCGCGCGATGCCCAGCTCGCGCTCCTCCGCGCGCATCCCGAGCTCGCGGGCAAGGAGGCGCAGGCGGGCGAGCTCACCCGGGACTCGAAGGCAGAGCAGGCCGCCGCGGGCTTGACCGCGCTGACGCGCGAGGAGCTGGGGCGCGTGTCGGAGCTGAACCGCCGCTACCGCGAGAAGTTCGGGTTTCCGTTCATCATCGCGGTGCGCCGGCACACGAAGGACGGCATCTTCCGCGAGTTCGAGCGACGGCTCGAGCTCGACCCGGAGACGGAGCTCGCAAACGGCCTCGAGCAGGTGTTCGCGATCGCCCGCCTGCGGCTCGAAGGGCTGGTTCCCGGCTGAAAGGAGTTCGCGATGGGCAGGCTCTCGACCCACGTCCTCGACACGATGCACGGCCGGCCGGCGGCCGGGATGCGCATCGAGCTTGCGCTCCTCGAAGGCAGCCGCTGGACCGCGCTCAAGACGGTGCACGCGAACGCCGACGGCCGCACCGACGAGCCGCTGCTCGCGGGCGAGGCGATGCGCACCGGCCAGTTCCGGCT
>DATEDA010000101.1:0-7509 GCA_035286595.1 Burkholderiales bacterium
TGGCGGGTCGATGGACCGCACTTTCTCGGTCACATCATCAGTCATCTCGTGCTCGACCCGCGCGACGGCCGGACGCTGCTGGCGGCGGCGAAGACCGGTCACCTCGGTCCGACGGTCTTCCGCTCCACGGATCTCGGCCGCACCTGGAAGGAAGCAGCGCGCCCGCCGGCGTTTGCAAAGGCCCCTGCAGGCGAGAGTGGCCGCGCAGTCGATCACACCTTCTGGCTTACGCCGGGTCACGCAGCCGAGCCGGACGCGTGGTACGCGGGCACCTCCCCGCAGGGGCTCTTCCGTTCGGCCGACGGCGGCGTCACCTGGGAACCGTTCTCCTACATCAACGACGATCCGCAGTACCGGACGTGGATGGGCACCGTCCAGGACGGCACGCCCGACGGGCCGAAGCTGCACTCGATCATCGTCGACCCGCGCGATTCCCGGCACCTGTACTTCGCCATGTCGGGCGGCGGCGTGCACGAGTCCGTCGACGGGGCCCGGACCTTCACTCCCATCGTGAAAGGGCTCGAGGTGGTGGAGGGTTTCGATGCGACCAACATCTCGTTCCACGACCCGCATTGCGTCCGGCTCTGTCCCAGCAATCCGGACCGGCTGTACCAGCAGAATCACTGCGGCATCTACCGGCTCGATCGGCCGTCGAACGCGTGGGTACGGATCGGGAAGAACATGCCGAAGCGCGTCGGCGACATCGGCTTTCCGCTCGTGGTGCACCCGTGCGATGCCGACACCGTGTGGGTGTTCCCGATGGACGGCACGACCGTCTGGCCGCGCACGAGCCCGGACGGCATTCCCGCGGTCTACGTGACCCGCAACGGCGGCAGGACCTGGCAGCGCTCCGACTCCGGCATGCCGGAACGTCAGGCGTGGTGGACGGTGAAGCGTCAGGCGATGACGGCGGACGCGCAGGACCCCGTCGGCTTGTACTTCGGGACGACGAGCGGCGAGCTGTGGATGAGCCGCGACGAAGGCCGTCGCTGGTCGTGCATCGCCCGGCACCTTCCGGAGGTCTACGCCGTGGAAGCGGCCGGGCTGGCCTAGGCAACCCTGCTCCATGAAGGTGATCATCCCCAGCTCCCTGCGCTCGTACACCCAGCGAAGCGAGGCCGAAGCGAGCGGCGCGACGCTGTCCGCCGTCCTCGCCGACCTGGACCGGGCATACCCCGGAATTCGCTTTCGCATGATCGACGAGCAGAACAGGATACGGCGCCACATCCGCATCTTCGTGAACGGCGATCAGGTACGCGACCTGTCGCAGCCGTTGCGCGCGACCGACGAGGTAGTGATCGTTCAAGCGCTCAGCGGCGGTTGACGGCGCGCACGGCGCCCGGACAGCGGTCGCTTCACCAGCTTCCCGACGCCCCGCCGCCGCCCGAGCTGCCGCCGCCGCCGGAGAAGCCGCCGGAGCTCCCGCCCGAGCTCCACCCGCCGCCGCCGCTCGATCCGATCGTGAACCCGCCGATCGTCGTGCGGCCCTTGGTGCGGATCTCCCGCTGCGCGCGCCGGTACCAGTCGGAGCGCGAGAGGGCGAACTTCGCGAGCGGATACCCGACGAGATAGATGCCGAGCAGCCAGAGCGCGCCGGTCGCTCCGACGATCGCCATCGGGAAGACCGCCCAGAACGGGATCAGGAAGACATACAGGAACCACCCGACGCCCGGCGTCGCGATCCCGACCGCCGTGAAGAACCCGATGATGCCGAGCACGAACACCCCGATGAGGATGCGCTCGTGGAGCGGCATGTCGGCGGCGCCGGAGTCGAAGAACGACTGGGGCTCGCTCCGCGCCGGCGCCTGCGGCGCCGCCGACTCGTCGCCGGCGAGCCTCGCGATGACCGCGGCGACGCCCGCCTCGACCCCGCCGTCGAAGTCACCCGACTTGAAGCGCGGCGTCATCACGTCGCGGATGATGCGGCTCGCGTGCGCGTCGGTGAGCGTGCCCTCGAGGCCGTAGCCGACCTCGATCCGCATCCGCCGCTCGCGCGGGGCGACGACGACGAGGACGCCGTTGTCCTTGCCTTTCTGGCCGAGCTTCCACCCCTCGAACACCTTCACCGCGAACTCCTCGACGCTCTCGCCGTCCAGCGTCGGCACTGCGAGCACCGCGATCTGGTTCGTGGTGCGCTCTTCGTGCTCCTTGAGGCGGGCGGTGATGCGACGCTCGGCCTCCGCGCTCAGGATCTCGGCGTTGTCGACGACGCGGCCGGTGAGGTAGGGAACGTCTACGGCGAGTGCCGCGCCGCACGCGAGCGTTGCACCGAGGGTGAAGGCGAGGGCGACGCGCATCCGTCAGCGCCCCTTCTCCTGCACCAGCTCGTCGGCGATCTCGTCGGGACCCCCCTTGGGGAATCCCCGCGCCCGCAGCAGGCGTTCGAGCGCGGCGAGCCCCTCCAACAGCGCGTCCGCCACGGCGCCCCGTTTCAGCGGCGGCGTCATCGCCGCGATCACCGGCTCGAGCCCGGCGTCCGGCACGCGAGCAGTGACGCCCCGGTCGCAACGGATCACCACTTCGCGTTCGAACAGGCTGATGAGCAGCAGGATGCCCACCCGGCCGGCAGTGCCGTGCAAGCCGCGCGCGAGGAACATCGCGTCGGCGTATTGACGCACCTCGGCGTGGGCGCGGTCGCGGTCGAGGAACAGACGCGCGAACGGGGGAACGTACGCCGCTGCGAGAGCGGCGGCGCCGCCGGTGCAAAGGACGAGCGCCGCTTCGAGGACGGAGAGCTCGGCGCCGCTCCAGCCTTGGCGGAGCCACGCCGCGACGAACGCCGCGAGCAGCGCCGCGGCGGTGCCGAGCGCAAAGGCCTTCCAGGGGATCTCGGGATAGGCGTCGGCGCGACCTACGACTACGGCCAGGACCTGCACGCCGGCGTGGCGTTCGAGCTCGGCCGTGCGCGCCTCGACCAGGCGGGCTTCTGCTTCGGTCAGGTGCATGACGCGCGCCAGCGTACGCGGCGCGGCCGCCCGCGGCGAGGACGAACCTCGGTGCGGTGTGAGCGATTCCGCGGGCGAGGGCTAGGCGAGCGCCTTCGACACCACTTCCGCCACATCCTTGGAGAGGCCCGCGGTGTCGCGGGTCCGCTCGAGCGCGGCGCGGGCGTGGGCCTGGCGGCCGGCGTCGAACTTCCTCCAGCGGTCGAACGCGCGGGCGATGCGCGCCGCGATCTGCGGGTTGAGCGGATCGAGCTGGATGACCCAGTCGGCCGCGAACGCGTAGCCTGCTCCGTCCGCAGCGTGGAAGCGCACGTGGTTCGAGCAGAAGCTGCGGATGAGCGCGTAGACCTTGTTCGGGTTGCGGGGGTCGAACGCCGCGTGCCGCGTGAGGCGCTTCACCCGCTCGAGGGTGTCCGGCAGGCGCGAGGTCGCCTGCACCGCGAGCCACTTGTCCACCACGAGCGGCTCGTGCTTCCAGTCGGCGTAGAAGCGCTCGAGCGCCGGCTCGCGCTCCGGCACCGGGGAGTTCGCGAGCGCGCCGAGCGCCGCCATCCGGTCGGTCATGTTGTCGGCGGCCTCGAACTGCGTCACGCACAGCGCGCGGCTGTCGGCATCCTCCAGTTCCATCAGGTACCCGAGGCAGAGATTGCGCAGCGCCCGCTTGCCGGCTGATTTCGCGTCGGGACTGTAGGGCCCGGCAACCGTCTGGGACCGGTACGTGCCGGCGATCTCGCCGCGCAGCTCGCCGGCGATCGTCCGGCGCAATTGCGTTCGCACGGCGTGGATCGCGTCGGGATCGACCACGTCCATCTGCTCGGCGAGGTAGGTCTCCGAGGGCAGCACCAGCGCTTCGGCGGCGAACGCGGGATCCTTCGGCCCGTCCCGCAGCACGCGCGTGAAGGCATCGACGAACGCTCGCGGGACGTCGGTCTGGCGCCGCGCCTGGTGCGCCTCGATGCCGCGCACGAGGATGCCGGTCGCGAGCCGCTGGCCCGCTTCCCAGCGGTTGAAGGCGTCCGCGTCGTGGGCCATGAGCTGCGTCAGCTCGGCCTCGGTGTAGCCGAACCTCAGGATCACCGGTGCCGAGAACCGGCGGGCGAGCGACGGCACCGGCTTCTCCGGTACGTTCACGAACGTGAAGCGCTCCTCCGGTTTCCTCACCGAGAGCACCCGGTCGGTGCCGACCGGCGCCGCCTCGCCTTCGAGCTGGAGTGGGAGCTCGTGCCCGGCTGCGTCGAGCAGGCCGACCGCGAGCGGAATGTGCATCGGCCGCTTGTCCGGTTGCCCCGGGGTCGGCGGGATGGACTGCCTGACGGTGAGGGTGTACCGCTGCGCCGCCGGGTCGTAGTCGGCGCGCACGTCGAGCACCGGCGTGCCCGCCTGGTCGTACCACAGCATGAACTGGCTGAAATCGGCGCCGCTCGCCTCGGCCATCGCCTCCACGAAGTCGTCGCAGGTCACCGCCTGGCCGTCGTGGCGCTGGAAGTAGACGTCCATCCCGCGCCGGAACACGCGGGGCCCGATCAGCGTGTGGATCATCCGCACCACCTCGGCGCCCTTCTCGTACACGGTCGCGGTGTAGAAGTTCGAGATCTCCATGTACGCCTGCGGCCGCACCGGGTGCGCCATCGGGCCGGCGTCCTCGGGGAACTGCGCGGCGCGAAGCGCGCGCACCTCCTGGATCCGGGTGACCGGACGCGAGTAGGTGTCGGCGCCGAACTCCTGGTCGCGAAACACCGTGAGCCCCTCCTTCAGGCTGAGCTGGAACCAGTCGCGGCAGGTGACGCGGTTGCCGGTCCAGTTGTGGAAGTACTCGTGCGCGACCACGCGGTCGATGTTGAGGAAGTCGTTGTCGGTGGCGATGTCGGGCCGGGCCAGGACGTACTTCGTGTTGAAGATGTTGAGGCCCTTGTTCTCCATCGCCCCCATGTTGAAGTCGCCGACTGCGACGATCATGTAGCAGTCGAGGTCGACCTCGAGGCCGAAGACCTCCTCGTCCCACTTCATCGACTTCTGGAGGGCCTGCATCGCGAAGGCGCACTGGTCGAGCTTGCCCGGCTCGACCCAGACCTGGAGCGTCACCTTCCGGCCGGAGCGCGTGACGAACGCGTCCTCGAGCTTCTCCAGCTTCGCCGCGACCATCGCGAAGAGGTAGGACGGTTTCGGGAACGGGTCCTCCCACTTCACCCAGTGACGGCCGTCCGCCTCGTCTCCCCGCCCCACCGGATTCCCGTTCGAGAGCAGCACCGGGTACTTCTCGCGATCGGCATGGATCGTCGTCGTGTAGCGCGCCATCACGTCCGGCCGGTCGAGGAAGAACGTGATGCGCCGGAAGCCTTCGGCCTCGCACTGCGTGAAGAAGCCGTCCTTGGTCGCGTACAAGCCCATCAGCTTGGTGTTCTTGCGCGGCTCGATCCGGACCGACGTCTCGAGCGTGAACGCGTCAGGAACGTCGGGAATCGTCAGGTGCGTGTCGTCGAGCGCGTACTCGTTCGGCGCCAGCGT
Organism: Burkholderiales bacterium; assembly: GCA_035286595.1. Taxonomy (GTDB): domain Bacteria; phylum Pseudomonadota; class Gammaproteobacteria; order Burkholderiales; family SG8-39; genus DATEDA01. The sequence goes on from DATEDA010000101.1 coordinate 5,451, forward strand.
CCGCCGGTCGAGCGCCACCGACTCGAGCTGGAGCGCGTCGCCGTCGAGGGCGAGCGGCGCGTGCGGATCCTTCGCGGCGGGGTTGCGCCGGACCGCGAGCTTCGCGCGCACGCGGGCGAAGTCCTCGCGGAGGTCGACGTCGAGGTCGACGGTCGCGATCAGGAACGCCGGCGGCGCGTAATCCTTGAGGTAGATCGTGGTGGGGGCAGGGTCGCGCATCGAGGATGGGGCGAAGGGCAAGACAGGCTTCGGGGGAGAGTTTACCCTTCAGCCATTGCCCGTTCCCCCTCACCCGCCATGGCGTCTCCCGTCGAACACATCATCCGCGGCCGCCCCCGCGACATCGGCGACTTCGTCGTGCGGCGCGTGCTGCCGGCTTTCCAGAAGCCGATGGTCGGGCCGTTCATCTTCGTCGACCACATGGGGCCGATCCGGCTCGCGGCGGGCAGCGGCATGGACGTCCGCCCGCATCCCCACATCGGGCTCGCCACCGTGACCTATCTTTTCGAGGGCGAGATCCTGCACCGCGACAGCCTCGGCTCGGTGCAGGCAATCCGGCCGGGCGACGTGAACTGGATGGTCGCCGGCCGCGGCATCGCCCACTCGGAGCGCACGCCGCCCGAGCTGCGGGCCGCGGGGCCGCGGGCGCACGGTCTTCAGACCTGGGCCGCGCTGCCGAAAGAACGCGAGGAGGTCGAGCCCTCGTTCGCCCACCACCCGGCGTCGAGCCTCCCGGTGGTCGAGATGCCGGGCGCAACCGTTCGCGTGATCGCGGGCCGCGCCTTCGGCGCGCGCTCGCCGGTCGCGGTGTTCACGGACACGCTGTACGCGGCAGCCGAGCTCGCGCCGGGGGCGAGCTTCGCGCTCACCGCCGAGCACGAGGAGCGCGGCGTCTACGTCGTCGAGGGAAGGGCGGAGATCGGCGGCACGACCGTCGCAGAGGGCGAGCTCGCCGCGCTCCAGGAGGGCGCGGAGGTTGAAATCCGTGCGCCCGTCTCCGCGATGCTGATGCTGCTCGGCGGTGCGAAGATGGACGGCCCGCGCTTCATCTGGTGGAACTTCGTCTCCAGCTCGAAGGAGCGGATCGAGCGCGCGAAGGCCGACTGGCGCGACGACCGCTTCCCGCCCATCCCCGGCGAGACCGAGCGGATCCCGCTGCCGGAGAAGTGACGGCGCGTTAGCGCCGTCATCCCCGCGAACGCGGGGATCCCGTCAGCGCGGTCATCCTCGCGTAAGCGGGGATCCCGTGACGCTCACTGGACTCCCGCTTTCGCGGGAGTGACGGGACCCGTGAGCGCTGCGGCGCGCGCGAGCTCCGGCGGGATCTCGTCGTCGGGCCATACCTCCGCCGCCGGCTCTTCGGTCAGCGCCTCCGGCAGCCACATCGCGATGCCGGGGAAGACGAGAACGAGCACGATCGCGATGCACTGGATCACCATGAACTGCCCCATGCCGCGGAGAATCGTGCCGAGGCTCCAGCCGGGCACGACCTGCTTGAGGTAATAGGCCGACATGGCCACCGGCGGCGACAGGAACGCGGTCTGCAGCACGAGCGCGATCATCGCGGCGAACCACACCGGGTCGTAGCCGAGCTGGACGGCGACCGGCACGAACACCGGCACGAAGATGAACACGATCGCCGGCCACTCGAACGGCCAGCCGAGCAGGAACAGGGCCGCTAGCACGAGCGCCATCGTTCCGGCGGGCGGCAAGGGCATGGAGAGGAGCGCATCGGTGAGCCAGCCCGCGGTGCCGAGCCGCGCAAACACCGCACCGAAGACGTTCGAGGTGACGGCGAGGAACATCACCATGCTGGTCGTCAGCAGCGTGTCCCGACAGGCGGCGAGCAGTCCCGGCCAGGTGAATCGACCGTAGGCGACGGCCAGGACGATGGCGCCGAGCGCGCCGAGCGCGGCGGCCTCGGCCGCGGTGGTGAGACCCATCAGGATCGCGCCCAGTGTCGCCGCCGTGAGCACCGTCACCGGGACGAGCCCGACCAGGCACTCGATGAGCACCGGGCCGAGCGACCTGGGACGCTCCGCGGGCGGTACCGGCGGGC
>DATEDA010000102.1:0-32242 GCA_035286595.1 Burkholderiales bacterium
GAATCTCGTTCAGCTCGCGGCGAGCGAGCTCGCGCATCAGCTCGGCGAGCTCGACTTTTCCCGAGGCGTTCGGGAGCACGACCACTTCCGCTCCCTTGGTGCGCAGCGCGGCGATCCTCGCGTGGTCCTGCGACGCCGCGGCCACGAGGAGGCTGCCGCCCTCCAGGATGCGGGCCTCGAGGGGTACCTCCAGTCGGGAATCGACGAGCACCCTGAGCGGCTGGCGCGTGGTCGCCACCTCGCGCACCGTGAGGCGCGGATCGTCGTCTCTGACCGTGCCGATTCCGGTCAGCACGGCGCAGGCGCGCGCGCGCCAGCGGTGACCGTCACGCCGCGACGCCTCGCCGGTGATCCATTGGCTCTGTCCGTTCGCCGCCGCGGTCCGACCGTCGAGCGTCGCCGCGATCTTCATCCGCACCCACGGTCGCCCGCGGGTCAGGCGCGACACGAACCCGATGTTCAGCTCGCGCGCCTCGTCCTCGAGGAGACCGGACGCAACCTCGACGCCGGCCGCACGCAGGCGCGCAAAGCCTTCGCCCCCCACCTTCGGATTCGGATCGCCCATCGCGGCGACGACGCGCCGCACCCTCGCGGCGATCAGCGCGTCCGTGCACGGCGGCGTCCGACCGTGATGGTTGCACGGCTCGAGCGTGACGTAGACGGTCGCGCCCGCGGCGCGCGCACCGGCGGCGGCGAGCGCGTTCGCCTCCGCGTGTGCTTCGCCGGCGCGCGCGTGGAACCCTTCGCCGACGACCTCGCCGTCCCGGACGATCACGCAGCCGACGCGGGGATTCGGGGTGGTCGTGAAGAGCCCGCGCTCGGCGAGGCCCAGCGCGCGCGCCATGAACTCTCGGTCGGCGGGGGTGAACATGCGGCGACCCGCGTCGGGCCAGGAGCCCGAGCGGCTACTTCTGGGCCGCGGCGCGGCGGACTTTCCGGCCGGGGCGCTTGAGCTCCAGCACCTTCTCGCGGAACTCGTCCACGCGCTGGAAGTCCTCGTAGACCGAGGCGAAGCGGATGTAGGCGACGTGGTCCATCTTCTTCAGCTCGGCCATCACCATCTCGCCGAGGGTGCGCGAGCCGATCTCGCGCTCGCCCCGCGCGAGGATCTTCTGCTCGATGCGGTCGATCGCCGCGTCGACGTATTGCGTCGGCACCGGCCGCTTGTGCAGCGCCCGCATGAACCCGGTGCGGATCTTCTCGCGGTCGTAGGCGGTGCGATAGCCGCTCGTCTTCACGACCGCGGGCATCGCGAGCTCGACCCGCTCGTAGGTCGTGAAGCGCTTGCCGCAGTGCTCGCACTCGCGGCGCCGGCGCACGCTCTCGCCGTCCTCCGACATCCGCGTGTCGATGACCGCGGTGTCGTCGGCTTTGCAGTACGGGCACTTCATCGGCCGTCAGGCCGCTTGTTCGACCGGCACGCCCATGTGCACCGCGTCCGGATAGACGGGGAAGCGGCGGCAGAGCGCGCGCACCTGCTCGCGCACGCGCGCGACGGTCGCCTCGTCCCGCGGCGCGTCGAGCACGTCGGCGACGAGGTTCGCCACCTGCTCCGCCTCGATCTCCTCGAAGCCGCGCGTCGTCATCGCCGGCGTGCCGACCCGGATGCCGCTCGTGATGAACGGCTTCTGCGGGTCGTTCGGGATCGCGTTCTTGTTGACCGTGATGTGCGCCCGCTCGAGCAGGTCCTCGGCCTGCTTGCCGGTGATGCCCTTGGCGCGCAGATCGACGAGGCAGAGATGGCAGTCGGTGCGCCCGGAGACGATGCGCAGCCCCCGCTCGGCGAGCACCTTCGCCATGACCCGCGCGTTGTTCAGGACCTCTTCCTGATAGCGCTTGAAGTCCTTCGTCATCGCCTCCTTGAACGCCACCGCCTTGGCGGCGATCACGTGCATCAGCGGGCCGCCCTGCAGCTGCGGGAACACGGCGGCGTTCAGCCGCTTCTCGTGCTCCTTGGCAGCGAGGAGCAGACCACCGCGCGGCCCGCGCAGCGTCTTGTGGGTGGTGCTCGTCACGAAGTCGGCGATCCCGATCGGGCTCGGGTAGAGCCCGGCCGCGATCAGGCCGGCAGGATGAGCGATGTCGGCCATGAGATACGCGCCGACGCTGTCCGCGATCTTGCGGAAGCGCTTCCAGTCGATCGTCAGCGAATAGGCGGACGCCCCGGCGACGATGAGCTTCGCCTTGTGGCCTTTCGCGAGGTGCTCGGCCTGCTCGTAGTCGATCTCCTCGCGCTCGTCGAGGCCGTAGTAGAAGGCCTGGTACAGCCGGCCCGAGAAGTTGACGGTCGAACCGTGCGTCAGGTGCCCGCCGTGGGCGAGCGACAGGCCGAGAATTACGTCGCCCGGCTTCAACACCGCGTGGTAGACCGCCTGGTTCGCCTGCGAGCCGGAGTGCGGCTGGACGTTCGCGTACTCGACGTGAAAGAGCTGCTTCGCGCGCTCGATCGCGAGCTCCTCCGCGACGTCGACGTACTCGCAGCCGCCGTAGTACCGCTTGCCCGGGTAGCCTTCGGCGTACTTGTTCGTGAGCACCGAGCCCTGCGCCGCGAGCACCGCCGGGCTCGCGTAGTTCTCGGAGGCGATCAGCTCGATGTGGTCCTCCTGGCGGAGGACCTCGCTCCGCACCGCCTGCCACAGCTCCGGATCCGTCTTCGCGAGGGGGTCGTTCGAGAACATGTCGGCGCAGCCTTAGCGTGCTCGGCTCGGGGGGACATCGATTAGTCTATCATGCTGCACCGCACTCCAGCGCCGCAGGGCGCGCGCGGTTTTCGTATGCCGATCCGCAGCACCATCGAAGGCGGCCGCGTCCCGGTCCGGATCTGGACCGACGACGTCGAAGGCGACGCGAAGACGCAGCTCGTCAACCTCTCGCGGCTGCCGATCGTGCACCACCACGTCGCGGCGATGCCCGACGTGCACCTCGGGATCGGCGCCACCGTCGGCTCGGTGATCCCCACGAAAGGGGCGATCATCCCCGCGGCCGTCGGAGTCGACATCGGCTGCGGGATGATCGCCACGCGACTCTCGCTCACGGCCAACGACGTGGACGAGCGCCGCCTGCGCAAGGTCTTCGACCAGATCTCGCGCGACGTTCCGGTCGGGTTCGACCAGCACGGCGAGCGCGACGCCCGCACGGACGCGGCGAAGCCGTTCCAGCGCGAGCTCGCGCGCATCCTCGACAAGCACCCGGGCATCGCGAAGCGGGTCGGGAAGAACTCGGACTGGACGCGGCAGATGGGCACGCTCGGCGGCGGCAATCACTTCATCGAGGTATGCCTCGACGAGGCGGAGCGCCTGTGGGTGATGCTGCACTCCGGCAGCCGCGGCATCGGCAACGCGATCGGGACCTACTTCATCGAGCTCGCGCGCCGTGACGCCGAGCGCGCCGAGCTGCAGCTGCCGGACCGCGACCTCGCCTACTTCACCGAAGGCGCGCAGCACTTCGACGACTACGTCGAGGGGGTCGGTTGGGCGCAGGACTACGCGCGCGCGAACCGGGCCGAGATGCTCGAGCTCGTGCTGGCGGCGCTCGCGCGGCACCTCCCGCCGTTCGACGTCACCGCCGAAGCGGTGAACTGCCACCACAACTACGTCGCACGCGAGGTCCACTACGGCGAGCGTGTCTGGGTCACGCGCAAGGGCGCGATTCGCGCGGGCGAGGGCGAGCTCGGCATCATCCCGGGCAGCATGGGCGCACGCAGCTACCTCGTGCGCGGGCGCGGCGCCGCGGAGAGCTTCCACTCCTGCGCGCACGGCGCCGGGCGGCGCATGAGCCGCAACGAGGCAAAGCGCAAGTTCTCGACCCGGGACCTCGAAGCGCAGACCGCGGGCGTGATCTGCCGCAAGGACAAGGGCGTGATCGACGAGATCCCCGGGGCGTACAAGAGCATCGACGAGGTGATGGCGAACCAGTCCGACCTCGTCGAGGTGCTGCACACGCTCAAGCAAATCGTGTGCGTCAAGGGATGAGCGCGATCGACGACGCGGCGGAGCGCCTGCGGCGCGGGCCGAAGCTCGACCCGGCCGGGCCGGCGTTCTGGGACGTCCGTTTCCGCGAGCGTTTCACCCCGTGGGACGCGGGCGGCGTACCCGCTGCGGTGCGCGAGGTCCTCGCGCGGGAGCCCGCGAAGCTGCGCGTGCTGATCCCCGGCTGCGGCAGCGCGTACGAGGCGCGCGCCTTCGCCGAAGCCGGGCACGAGGTCGTCGCGATCGACTTCAGCGCCGCGGCGATCGACGCCGCACGCCGGGTGCTGGGCGACCTCGAGCGGATCCTCGTCCGCGGCGATTTCTTCGAGTTCGACTTCGGCACGCCGTTCGACCTGGTTTACGAACGGGCGTTTCTCTGCGCCCTGCCGCGCACGCACTGGCCCCGATGGGCGGGCCGAGTCGCCGAGCTGTTGCCGGCCAGCGGCCGCCTCGCCGGGTTCTTCTACTGGGACGACGCATCGGGCGGACCGCCGTTCGGTTTGAAGGCCGGCGAGCTGGAGTCGCTGCTCGCTCCCGCCTTCGATCGCATCGAGGACGCCCCGGTGGCCGACTCGATCGCGGTCTTCGCGGGCCGCGAGCGGTGGCAGACCTGGCGGCGGCACGAGCAAGACTGACCGGTTCCCGACGGCGTACACTGGGCCCCGACGGTCGTGGAGGGCCATCGCTCCGCAACGAGCTCCCCCGGCCCATGCCGACGGCGTGGAGGAATTCACGCCGGCACATAGTCTTCCGCCCGATGCGTGAAGGAACACGCGCTCGGCCGAGCCGGCTGGCACCGTGCTTGCTCGGTGGCGAACGGTCTTCGCCAAAACAAGGAGCGACAACATGGCTGACACCGACCTCGCTGACCTGGAAGCGCCGGAGCTCGAAGCCGACGACCACGACGAGGAAGTCGTGACCCGCGCCGGCTGGCCAGGGCAGCTGCGCCGCAAGGGCTCGTCATCCGAACTCCCCGCCCCGCAGAGCTATCTCGACCTGCCGACCTGGCTGAACGGGCCGGCGAAGCGCCCAACGCCGGAGGACGCGCTCCAGTAGCGCCGCGCGGCGGCACCTCGCACCAGATCGCCCGAACGCCGCGGTCAGCCGATCGCCCGGCAGACCGCTTTCAGGTCGACGTTCCCTCCCGAAACGATCACGCCGATCCGCCGGCCGCGGACGGCGTCGCCCCGCTTGAAAAGGCCGGCGGCAGCGAGCGCGCCGGTCGGCTCGACGACGATCTTCATCCGCTCCCAGAGGTAGCGCATCGCGTCGAGCAGCTCGCGGTCGCTCACCGTCATCATGTCGTGGACGTAAGCGAGCACGAGCGGGAAGGTGATCTTCCCGAGCGACGGCGTGCGCGCGCCGTCGGCGATGGTCTCCGGGTTGTGGACAGTCTGGAGCGTCTTCGTCCGGAACGAGCGCGTCGCATCGTCGCCTGCCTCTGGCTCGACGCCGACGACTTGGCAGCCCGGCGCGAGCTGCGCGGCCGCGATCGCGCAACCCGACAGCAATCCACCGCCACCGCAGGGCACGAACAGCCAATCGAGCGGTCCCCGGTCCTCGATCAGCTCCTTCGCCGCGGTGCCCTGCCCGGCGACGACGTGCGCGTGGTCGTACGGTGGGACGACTGCGAGTCCCCTCTCGGCGGCGATCTGCGCGCCGAGCGCGTCGCGCGTCGTCCGGCGAGTGTCGTAGGTCACGACTTCGGCCCCGTACCCGCGGGTCGCGGCGAGCTTCACCGGCGGCGCATCCTCGGGCATGACGATGACAGTCTGGATACCGAGCAGCCGGCCGGCGAGCGCGACCGCCTGCGCGTGGTTGCCCGAGGAGAAGGTGAGGACGCCGCGCCCTCGTTCGGCATCGGGGAGCTGGGAGAGCGCGTTGTACGCGCCGCGAAACTTGAACGCGCCGATGCGCTGGAAGTTCTCGCACTTGAAGAACACCTCCGCCCCGACCCGTGCGTCCACGGTGCGCGAGGTCAGGACCGGCGTGCGATGCGCGTGGCCGGCGAGCCGGGCGGCGGCGGCTTCGACGTCGGCGTACTTGACCGGAAGGGAACGGTCGCGGCTGTTCATCCTGGGGCGGTTCGGCGATGGGTCGGCCAGGAATTCTACGCCGCCCCCAGCGCCCAATTCTCCGTTCACTTTGCGACCAGCTGCCGAAAATGAGCGGCCATTCGAGCGGCGTCGGCGTCAAGGCCGGTGAATAGCCGGAACGCCCCGACCGCCTGGAAGACCGCCATGCCGCTCCCGTCCAGAGTGCGGCAACCCTTCGCTCGCGCCACGCGGAGGAGCTCGGTCTCCATCGGGAAATAGACGATCTCGGCGATCCAATGCTGGCTGTGGAGCAACGCCGCTTTCAGCGGCAGCCCGGGCCGCTTTTCCATGCCGGTTGGCGGGCACTGGATCAGGCCGTCGGCGCCCGCCATCGCCGCCGCGGGCTCGGCGTCGGATACGCTTCAGCGGAGACAGCGGGGGTCTCAGCCCTGGTAGCCCATGAGCCTGGGCAGAAAGAGCACGAGTCCCGGTATGAGGGTAATCAGCGCCAGTGCGCCGAACATGACGGCGAGAAACGGCATGACCTCGCGCACGAGGTCCTTGAGCGTCACCTCCGCGATCTTCACCATCATGAAAAGCAGAAGGCCGTAAGGCGGGGTGATCAGGCCGATCATGATGTTCACGACCGCGACCACCCCGAAGTGGACGGGGTCGATGCCCAGCGCCTGCGCGGTCGGGAGGAGAACCGGAACGATGATCAGCAGGATCGTGGTTCCTTCCAGGAAGCAGCCGAGGATCAGGAGGAGGAGGTTCGCGAACAGGAGGAAGGTGAGCGGCGAGAGCTCGTACACCTTCAGCATGGCGCCGAGCGTCTTGGGAATGTTCTCGACCGTAATAACGTAGTTGAAGACCAGCGCGCCGGCGATCAGCATGCCGATCGATATCGTGATGCGCGCGCTGGCCAGCAGCGAGTTGTAGACGTCGCACCAGCCGACGGTGCGATAGAGAAAAGCGGAAACCAGCAGCGCGTACGCAGCGGCGAGGGCGGCGGCTTCCGTGGGCGTCGTCACTCCGCTGTAAAGGCAGCCGAGCAGGATCACGGGCATCATCAGGGCGGGGAAGGCTTGCCACGTGACGCGCGGCAGCTCGCGCAGCGGGACGGGTTTCTCGACCGGGAAATTTCTTCGCCGGGCGGTGAACGCGATCAGGAGCATCTGCACGACGCCGATGAGAAGACCCGGGACGACCCCGCCGAGGAACAGGTAGCCGATGGACGTGTCGGAGACCAGGGCGTACAGCACCAGCGGGATCGAGGGCGGGATGATGGGCCCCATGACCGAGGATGCCGCCGTCAGGGCGGCGGCGAAGCTCGCCGTGTATTTGCCGTCCTGAGTCATCAATTTCTGCATCAGCTTGCCCGAGCCCGCGGCATCCGCGAGGGCAGAGCCCGACATGCTGGCGAAGACGACGCTTTGCACGACGTTGACCTGGGCGAGGCCGCCGCGGAAGCGCCCGACGAGCGCGTTGCAGAAGCGCAGCAGCCGTTCCGTGATGCTGCCGCTGGTCATGAACTCGGCGGCGAGGATGAACAGCGGAATGGCCAGCAGCACGAAGCTCGTATACATGCCGTTGAGCAGCTGCTCGGCCGCGGTCCCCATGTCGAGGCCGGCCAGGAGAAGATAAAGAACCGATCCGCCGATCATCGCATGTCCGATCGGCAGCCCGAGCAGGCTGAGGGCGACGATCGCCATGACGGCGAGGGCGAAGGGGTTGGTGGGATTCACAGGCCGGAGCTCAGCGTCGTCGAATCGCGGGCCTCGGGATCCTTGCCGCGCAGCAGGTGCGACAGGATCCAGAGGTAACGGACAATGACGGCGACGGCGAAGAGCACGTAGATCGAGAACAGATAGTCGAAGCGGATCTTGAGATAGGACGTTTTCTCGACCTTCATGAAACTGACGTAGCTGACCGTTGCCGGGAGCGAGACGGCATACAGGGCCACGATCGAGACCCCGGTGATGATCCCAATGGCGAGACGCGTGCGGCGGCCCGCCGCCCCATGGATGAGGTCGAAGCGGATTTCCTCGCTTTCCTTCACGACGAAGGCGGCACCCCAGAGCACCAGCCACAGCCAGGTGATGACGCTCAGCTCGGAGGTCCAGCCGATCGGGAAGTTGAAGACATACCGGAAAACGATCTGGACGATGAAGGCCGCGAACATGACCGCGAGCAGGGCCGCAGCGACGTTTTCCGCGCGGCGCCGCAGCCACGCTCCGGCTTTCCCGACGAACGGATTCATTCCTGTGTCTCCCCAGGACTGCATGCCGCCGGCCGCGGGCGCGACCGGCGGACACGGAGGAGTTACTTCAGAGCGTTGATCTTCTCGAGCATCCCTTTCGGCCAGTCCTTCGCCTGGTCCGAGGCCAGGTATATCTTCTGAGCATACTCGCGGAAGGCCTTGACATTCGGGGTGTAAACCTCGAGGCCCTGCTTCTTGAAGCTCTCGGCCAGCTCCACTTCACGCTTCAGGTGCTCCGCCGCGCTCCAGTTGATCGCCTTGTCGGCCGCGGCCTGGAAGGCCTTCTGCTTGGCGGGCGACATGCTTCGCCAGGTTTTCAGGTTCACGGTGAGCAGGTCGAAACCGACGAGATGCGAGGTCAGCACGATCTGCGACATCACCTCGTAGAATTTCATCGCCTGGACATTGGGAAGCGGGTTGTCCTGGCCGTCGACCGCTCCGGTTTGCAGACCCGTATAGGTCTCGGCGAAAGCCATGGGCGTGGGATTCGCGCCAAGCGAGCGGCCCAGGAGCTGCCACGCATCGCCGGGGGGCATCCTGAGCTTGATGCCGGCCATATCGGCGGGCGTGGAGATCTTCTTCTTCGGCTTGAGGCCGACCTGCCGGGTGCCGAAGAACGTCGGCCCCAGGATTTTCACCTTGACCTCGTCCTCGGCCATCTTCTTCATCTGCGCGCCCAGGTCGCCGGCGAAGAAGGCGTTCAGGTGGTTGGCGTCCCGGAAGAGATACGCCGAAGTCAGGATCGACCACGCCGGGATCTGCTTGGAAATATCCTGCGCCGAAATATTGCCCATCTCCAGGTTGTCGCGCTGCAAGGCGACCAGTTCCGTGCCTTGCTTGAACATCGTCCCGGCATAGAAAGGCTCCACCTTGAAGTCGCCTTCGATCTCCTTCGCGAACATCCGGATCATGTCCGCGCGAATGTCCTTGTCGGAGAACACCGCCGCAAAGCGAATGGTGGGTTTGGCCTGCGCTGCGGCAGGCAACACGTACGCGGCAGCAAGAGCGGCACCTGCCTTGAGCGCCGAACGACGGTCGATCTTGAAGTTCATGCTCATCCTCCTCCTATGAAGTATGTGTGCCTGAAGAACCTGCTTCTATTTCTGCTTCATGCTCGCGATCTCATCGATTTCCTCCACGAGCATCAGGCCATCTTCCTCAGATAGCCGAAAATCACTTCGGTGACGATTTCGCGCCGCCGGCGGACATCCCCTTTGGCACCCATGTCGCGCTGAAATATCGCGCCGAAGGTGTATTGGTTGGTGACGTTGAACATGCCGAGAGCGGCGATTGCCATGTGGACTTCCACCGGGTCCGCATTCGCGCGGAAGGACCCTTCCGCCTGCCCGCGCGCGATGACGCGTGCCAGCGTATCGATGATCGGGCGGTTGAGCGAGCGCATCGCTTTCGACTTCCTGAGGTGGCGGCCTCTTGCCTGGTTCTCGGCCACAACGATGCGAACGAACCCTTCGTGGTCCAGGTAGTAGTTGAAGGTGAACTCGACGATGCTGCGAATGGCGTCCACCGGCGGCAGGTGATCCAGGTCGAGGAGGCTTTCCGCCTGCCGGATCTCGGCATACACGTGCTCGAGCACCGCCAGATAGACCTTTTCCTTGCTGCCGAAGTAATAGTTGATCATCGCGCGCGTCGTATGGGTGCGCGCGGCGATGGCATCCATGCTCGCGCCCTTGAAGCCCCTCGAGGCGAACTCGTCGATCGCCGCCTTGATGATCCGCGCGCGATTCGCTTCGGGCGCCTTTGGCTTGCACATGGCGGCGTTCCGTCCGCGCGGCAGTCCCGCATCGGGGGACAACGGAGCGGTGCCGGCAGCCTTCATGGCGCAAGGGTCCTTAGAATTAACGAAGTTGCAAATTAAACTTAGCAGACTCGTCAATTCAAGGCAACTGCGGGCCCCAATGCCGGCCGCGGTGTTCGAGCCGAGCGCCGGGGACCGGCTACTCGTCGTCGAGCGCGCCTGGGGGCAGATGCGCGGTCTCGGCCCAGACGTCGATCGACCAGCGTCGCCCCGCGATCCGAACCCGATTGACCCCGCCGTTCGGGATCGCGAACGTGCGCGGCAGCTCGAGCGGGATGTCCTTCGCCCAGCGATAGACCACGCCGAGCACCCCGCCGTGGGTGACGACCGCGATCGACGCTCCGGCGTGCGCGCGCGCGAGTCGGTCGAGCGCCACGACGACGCGGTCGCGGAACTGCGTGCCGCTCTCGCCTCCGGGCACGAGGTATTCGGCGTCGCGCGCGACGAGGCGAGCGTACGTCGCGGGGTGCGCGCGCTCGATCTCGGCCCAGGTCAGGCCCTCCAACTCGCCATAGCAGCGTTCGCGGAGCCCCGCGTCCGGGACGACGTCGCGCCCGAGGCGCGCCGCGATCGGCGCCGCCGTCTCGCGGGTGCGGCCGAGGTCGCTCGCCACCAAGAGCTCGACGCGCTCGTCCGCGAGCCGCGCGGCGAGCGCCGCGGCCTGAGCGCGCCCGGCGTCGGACAACGGGCTGTCCTGCCAACCCTGCAGACGGCCCGCGCGGTTCCAGACCGTCTCGCCGTGGCGCAGGAGGAGGAAGCTCGTCATCGGGCGTGAAAAATGCCACCCGGCTGGCACGCGCCGAAGCGCGGTCGGCGTGGTTCCGCTAGTGTATGTGACCGCGACGCCGAAAACCCAACGACGATGCCCGTCTCCCTCGACGCGACGACCGGCCAGCACATCGGCGACCGGGCGGAACAGCAGGACCGCGTCGCGATCATCCCCAGCAAGCGCCTGCGCGGAACGGCGCTGGTGGTCTTGGCCGACGGCGCCGGCGGCTACAAGGGCGGGGCCGCCGCGGCCGAGCAGGTCATCGGCACCTCCACCAACCTGTTCGAGCACTACTCGCCGAAAGACGAGACGCCGGAGCAGCTGCTTCGCGAGATCGTCGCCGAGGCCCACACCGTGATCCGCCTCAACCGGGTCCTCACCGAGGAGGAGCCGCACAGCACGATCGTCGCGATGCTCCTCCAGCCCGACCGCGTCGACTGGGGCTGGGTGGGCGACAGCCGGCTCTACCACTTCCGCGGCCCGACCCTGCAGAGCCGCACCAAGGATCATTCCTACGTGGAGCAGCAGATCGACGAGGGTCAGTGGCGGGAGGAGGACCGGCACAAACACCCCAACCGCAACCTGCTCCTCCAGGCGCTCGGCCATTCCGAGCCGCCGGTTCCGAGCTTCGCCTCGTCGGCGCAGCTCGTCCCCGGCGACGCGTTCCTCCTGTGCAGCGACGGGCTCTGGGACTACTTCAGCGACGCGGAGATCGGCAAGGTGCTCGCGTCGCTGCCGCCGCGCAAGGCGGCCGAGATGCTGATCGCCTCGGCGCGCGCGCGCGTGACCAACGGCAAGGGCGACAACGTCTCCGTCGCGATCATGAAACTCTCGGCGAGCTAGACATCCCCGCTCGCATCCGCCCGGTCAGCGCCCCAGCCAGCCCCGCCGCAGCTTGAGCGCGCGCGCCGCCGCGCGCTTGTCGAACCGCAGCACGCAGGTGTCCGCCGGCGCCGCGGCAAGCGCGATCTCGCGCGCGAGCAGCTCGTCGCGCCGGAAGGCGTGCACCCGGACCCGGTCGCCCGGCCGGAGCGCGGCGAGGCGCGCCTCCAGGGTCCGCGGCGTGACGCGGATCCCGTCGATCGCCACGACCACGTCCCCGGCGGCCAGCCCGGCGCGCTGCGCCGCACCGCCGTCGAGGACGTGCGTGAGCCGGACGTCCGCCCCCTCGGTCGCGGTGCGCGCGCCGAGGCTCACCCGCTCGGCGAGCGTGGCGGCGCCCTTCGACGTCGGCTTCCCCCCGCGGTCCGACGGCCCTTCGGGCGGCCGTACCTCGAGCGCGACGCCCGCCGTCGCGAGCAGCGGTGCGAGCGGCAGCTCGTCGGTCGACCGGAGCCATTGGTCGAAGAGCGCGCGCAGCTTGAGTCCGCTCGCCTCCTCCGCGGTCCGCTCGACGCCGTCCTCCGGGACGCCGAGCCCGCTGCGGCCGTAGCGGCGCCAGAGCGCGCGCATCACGTCGTCGAGCGAACGGCGCCCCGCGGTGCGGCTGCGAAGCTGCAGATCGAGGCACAGCGCGACGAGGCTGCCCTTGCCGTAGTAGCTGACGATCGCGTTCGGTGAGTTCTCGTCCTGCCGGTAGTACTTGATCCAGGCGTCCCAGCTCGACTCGGCGACGGTCTGGCGGCGCCGGCCGGGGGTGCGCAGGAGCTGGGTGATCGACCGGCCCAGGGCTTCGAGGTAGTCCTCGGGGCCGAGGAGCCCGCAGCGCACGAGCGCGAGATCGTCGTAGTACGACGTGACGCCCTCGAACGCCCACAGCAGCGTGGTGTAGCTCTCGCGATCGAGGTCATAGGGGGTGAAGGCCGCCGGCCGGATGCGCTTGACGTTCCAGGCGTGGAAGTACTCGTGGCTCGCCAGGCCGAGAAACGTGCGATAGCTCTCGGTGGCCGCCTTCACGCCGGGGCGCGGGAGATCGTCGCGGCTGCACAGCAGGGCGGCGGAGGCGCGGTGCTCCAGCCCGCCGTAGCCTTCGCCGACCGCGGTGACGAGAAACACGTAGCGGTCCATGGGCGCGGGAGTGCCGAAGAAGCGGATCTGCCACTCGCACAGCCGCCTCAGATCGCGCGCGAGGCGATCGGTGTCCGCGCCGTGACGCCCGGTGATCGCGATCTCGTGCGGCACGCCGCACGCCGTGAATGGAACGTGGGTGAAGGTTCCCATCTCGACCGGATGGTCGATGAACTCGTCGTAGTCCGCGGCGCCGTACGTTCCGAAACCGAGGGCGCGCGCGTCGCGGCGCGGCATCGCCGTCGCGACCCGCCACGCCGAGGTGCGTCGACCGGGCGGCGGCACGATCTCGAC
The DNA here is from genome assembly GCA_035286595.1 of Burkholderiales bacterium. Classification (GTDB taxonomy): domain Bacteria; phylum Pseudomonadota; class Gammaproteobacteria; order Burkholderiales; family SG8-39; genus DATEDA01. The sequence goes on from DATEDA010000102.1 coordinate 13,151, forward strand.
CTCGCACGCGCGCTCCTCCTTGCCGAGCACCCGGAGGAAGACGCTCGGCCCGTTGAAGAAAGCGTGGGTCGTGTCGAGGTGCGCGCCGCGGACCGACAGGTCCCACGCGTAGATCTCGGCGATCACCGTGAGCGGGCCGCGAGCGGGTGCCGCCCGCCAGGTGTGCTTGTCCGTCTTGACGAGCGGGATCCGCGCGCCGCGCGACTCGGCGTGGATCGCCACGACGTGCCGCGCAAAGTCGCGGATCAGGTAGCTGCCGGGGATCCAGGCCGGAAGCGCGAAGCGCTGCCCCGCGGGATCGGGATCGGCGACGGTGCAACTCACCTCGAACAGGTGCGCGTGCGGGTGCTTCGGCTGGATGCGGTAGCGGATCGGGGGTCGGTTCTTCATCTTCGAGGCCGGATAATGCCTTGCCCCTGGAAGGCGACGCCAGGACGCGTCGGGCCGCGGCGCCACCCGCCAGCGCGGTCGCGCCGCATCACGCTCGTCGGCCCAAACCCGCCGTTCGGCGGCAAGTCCTTATTTTTTAGTGCGTTTCCGGACCGTTTCGTGGAGAATTCCCGCCGCCGCACCGGGCTTGGACCGCGGCTTGCTTCGCTGCAACAGGAGCCGCCTAGCCCACAGCAACAGAATGTCGAACCCCTACGCGCACCGAGTGCAACCCTTCCGACGCCGCCTATTGCAGGTCGCCGTCGCGTCCTGCTTCGCGACCGCCGTGCACGCCAATCCCGTCGGCCCCTCCGTGGTGAGCGGTGCGGCGACGTTCAACGCCGTCGGGAAGAACTTGACGGTCACCAACTCGCCCGGCGCGATCATCAACTGGCAGGGTTTCTCGATCCGGCCCAGTGAGGTGACCCGGTTCGTCCAGTCGGGGACCGCGAGCGCGGTCCTGAACCGGGTCACGGGACCCGAGCACTCGGCGATCCTCGGGCAGCTCCTCTCCAACGGCCGGGTATTCCTGATCAACCCGAACGGCGTGACGGTCGGGGCCGGCGCCAGGATCGACACGGCGGGCTTCGTCGCCTCGAGCCTGAACCTCTCGAACGAAGACTTTCTCGCCGGCAAGTTCCGCTTCACCGACTCCGGCAGCGCCGGAAGAGTGACCAACGCCGGCACGATCAACGCTCACTCCGGCGGGTCGGTGTACCTCGTCGCGCCGACCGTGGAGAACCACGGGGTGATCACGGCGCCGAATGGCGATGTGATGCTCGCGGCAGGGAAGAGCGTAGAGCTCGTTTCGACGGCGAGCCCGGACATCCGGGTGCAGATCCAGGCGGGCGGCGAGGTGCTCAACGTGGGCCAGCTGGTGGCCGAGAGCGGGCGCGTGGGAATCTTCGGCGCCGCGATCCGCAATGCCGGAGCCGTCATCGCCGACAGTGCGACGGTGAATTCCGCCGGCAACATCGTTCTCAAAGCGACCCACGGCGTGACGCTGGATGCCACGAGCGTTGTCAGCGCGAACGGCTCGAAAGGCGGCGCGGTCACGGTCCAGGCTGAAGGCGGCACGCTGCTCGCGGACGGGAAGGTCGAGGCCAAGGGGGCTCAATCGATCGGCGGGACGGTGAAGCTGCTCGGCGAGCAAGTCGGCCTCGTCGGCCAGGCGCGCATCGATGCCTCCGGCGCGGCCGGCGGCGGAACGGTGCTCGCCGGGGGCGACTACCAGGGCAAGAACCCCGAGGTGCAGAACGCGAAGGCGAGCTACGTCGGCGCCGACGCGACCGTCACGGTCGATGCGACGCAAGCGGGCGATGGCGGCAAGGCGATCGTCTGGGCCGACGGTGCGACGCGCTTCCTCGGGACGGCGTCGGCGCGCGGCGGAGCGAGCGCGGGTGACGGCGGCTTCGTCGAGGTTTCGGGCAAGGACTGGCTCGCGTTCACCGGCCGCGTCGACACCTCGGCGCCGGCCGGGCGGACCGGCACGCTGCTCCTCGATCCGACCAACATCACGATCAGCACGGCGGCAACCTCCTTCGGCACGTGCCCGCCGGCGGGGCCCTGCTTCACCCTGACCGGGAACCCGGCGACCGCGAACCTCAACGTCACCGACCTGCTGAACGCGCTCACGAACACCAATGTCGCCGTGAACACGTCCTCGACGGCCGGTAGCCCGGGTGACATCACGGTCTCGAATGCGGTGACCTACGCCGGCGCGGCCGCACGGACGCTGACGCTCACCGCCAACCGCAACGTCAACATCAATCAGGCCGTCAGCTCCACGGGCGGCGCACTCGGACTCACCATCAGCGCCGGCACCGGCGCGGTAAATTTCGGCGCGACGGGCAGCATCGCGACCAACGGCGGCGCGGTCTCGATCACCTCCGCGACCGGCGGTGGCCTGCGCGGCATCAACTTCGGCGCGGGAGGCCTGACGCTCAACTCGGCGGGCAACTTCACCCAGGCGAGCGGCGTGCTCGCAGGCTCCGGCACGGTGACGAAGAACGGTGCGGGCGGACTCACGTTGTCACGGGCGAACACCTACACCGGCGCGACCGTCGTCAACGCCGGCACGGTCACGGTCGCGAACGCCACCGGGCTCGGCACGGCGGCCGCGGGCACCACGGTCAACGCCGGCGCGACGCTCGCGATGAACGGCCTCACCGTGGCCGGCGAGGCGCTCACGCTGAACGGCGGGACGCTTTCGCGCGCGGCGGGTAACCCGAACTGGAACGGCACGGTAAACCTGGCGGCGACCAGCACCGTGACGGGCGTCGCCGGGACGTTGACCCTCGGCGGCGTCGTGAGCGGCGCGGGCGGCCTGACGAAGACCGGGGCCGGGACCGTCCGGCTGAGCGGCAACAACACCTATGCCGGCGTCACGACCGTGAACGCGGGGACACTCATCGTCAACAACGCCAACGCCCTCGGCACGGCGGCGGGCGGCACGACGGTCAACGCCGGCGCGACGCTCGCGCTCAACAACTTCACGGTCGCGGCCGAGCCGCTGACACTGAACGGCGGGACGCTCTCGCGCGCGGCGGGCAACCCGACCTGGAACGGCACGGTGAACCTCGCGGCGACCAGCACGGTGACGGGCGCCGGGACCCTGACGCTCGGCGGTGTGGTGAGCGGCGCCGGCGGCCTGACGAAGACCGGGGCCGGGACCGTCCGGCTGAGCGGCAACAACACCTATGCCGGCGTCACGACCGTGAACGCGGGGACGCTCATCGTCAACAACGCCAACGCCCTCGGCGCAGCGGCTGCGGGCACCACGGTCAACGCCGGCGCGACGCTCGCGCTCAACAACTTCACGGTCGCGGCCGAGCCGCTGACACTGAACGGCGGGACGCTCTCGCGCGCGGCGGGCAACCCGACTTGGAACGGCACGGTGAATCTCGCGGCGGCGACCAGCACGATCACCGGCGGTGGCGGAACGCTGACGATCGGTGGCGCGGTGAGCGGCGCGGGCGGCATCACCAAGACCGGCGCCGCGACGCTCGTCTTGTCGGCCAGTAACACCTACGGCGGTCCGACAGCCATCAACGCCGGGACGCTGCGCGTCGCCGGCGGGAACGGCATCGGCGATACCTCGGCGGTGACGCTCGCGAACGTCGGGAGTGCGGTGCTCAACCTGAACGGCACGAGCGAGACGATCGGCTCGCTCGCCGGTGGTGGCGCCGCGGGCGGCAATGTAACGCTGGGGGCCGGGACGCTCACCACGGGTGGAGACGACACCTCGACCACGTACTCCGGCGTGATCAGTGGAACCGGCGGCCTCGCCAAGAACGGCACCGGCACGCTGACGCTGGCGCGCGCGAACACTTACACCGGCGCGACCACCGTCAACACCGGAACGCTGACCGCCGCCAACGCCGCGGCGCTCGGCACGGTGGCTGGCGGCACCACGGTCAACGCCGGCGCGACGCTCAACGTCAACGGCGTGGCGATCGGCGCCGAGGCGGTGACGCTCAACGGCGCGGGCATCGGCGGCGCGGGCGCCCTGCAGGGCACGGGGGCGGCATCGCTCGCCGGCCCCGTGACGCTCGCCTCGGGATCGACCATTGGCGCCGGCGTAGGCGCGACGCTCGCGCTCAACGGCGCGGTCAACGGCGCCGCCGCGCTCGACCTCGTGGGCGGCGGGACGATCGCGCTCGGCAACACTCTGGGCAACGCGACGCCGCTCGCTTCGCTCACGCAGAGCGCGGCGACGACGCTGAACATCAACGGCGGCCTCGTCTCGACCACCGGCGCGCAGACCTACAACGGCCCGGTGGCGATTGGGGCCCCGACCACGCTCCAGACCGCCGGCGGCAGCATCACGGCGAACGGCGCGGTGACCGCCACCGCCGCCACGCTGAACCTCGCCGCCGGCGCGGGCGACGTGACGATGACGAACGGCGGCAACGACTTCGGCATGGTCCAGGTCACGAGCGGCGCGAACGTCAATCTGGTGGACGCCAACGCGCTCGTGCTCGGCGTCTCGAATGTCGGCACGATTCGGGCGCAGACGCTGGCCGGCGACCTTACGGTGAACGGCGTCATCGCGGCGGCCGGCAGCGGCGACTCGATTGTCCTCGCGGCCGCCGGCAACTTCGTCAACACCGCCGGCGCGGCGGTGCTGAACCCGGGCGCCGGCCGCTGGATCGTGTACTCGACGACGCCCGGCGGGAACACGTTCGGCGGGCTTGCGAGCGGCAACCAGGCGATCTGGAACACTGCGTATCCGACCGCGATCGCGCAGCCGGGCAACCGTTACGTCTTCAGCACGCAACCGACGGCGACATTCACGTCGACCGACGCGGCGAAGACGTACGGCGATGATGCGACTGCCGCGATCGCCGGGAATTTCACTGCAAGCGGCTTCGTCGACGCCGCCGCGTTCGGCGGCGTCTTCACGCAGGACACGGCGGGCAGCGCCTTTACCGGCGCGCCGAGCGTGACCTCGGCCGGTGCCCCGCCACCGGCGAACGTCGCGATCTATCCGATCACCGTCGCCGCGGGCACGCTTGCACCGATGACGGGCTATGCGGCGGCGTTCAACTCCGCGGGCCAGCTCACGATCGTGCCCGCACCGCTCGCGATCGCCGCCGACGACAAGACGAAAGCCGTGGGCCAGCCGAACCCCCCGTTCACGGCCACGTCCACCGGGTTCAAGCTCGGGCAGACGGTCGCCGACCTGACCGGCACGCTCGCATTCACGACACCCGCAACGACGGGCTCGCCGTCCGGGACGTATCCGATCACGCCCGGCAGCGTGTCGTCGACCAACTATGCGATCACGTTCGTCGACGGACAGCTCGTCGTCACCGCGGGGCCGACTCCGCCGAGCGCACTCGGCGGAGTCGCGACGGCCGACGACGCGTTCATCACGGCGACCCAACGGAGCGAGAACTCGCCGACCGAAAGGCTGCAGCCGGCGTCGTTCGTGCGCTCGATCGACTGCCTGGTGCTCGACCTGCCCGCCGGGCGGCTGGTCCTCAACCGCTGCTTCTGAGCCGGCCGCCTCCGCCCGCGCGCCGACTGCGCGGTCGAGGGTCTGCGGCGAAACTCTAAAATTACGTGAGATTATATTCGTAAGCTATTGTTTAACAACGGATCTATAACTATACTCCGCGTGTGAACCGACCCCGGGATCGCCCCTGACCAAGAACAGGCAACCCGCGCCATCGCGCCGGGCTCGACGCTTGCGGTGCTTCCTCCTGTCGCTCCTCATCAGCTGGCAGTCCATCTGCTTGGCGCAGGCACCCGCGCCCGTACAGTTCGAGGTCAGGCGGTTCGAGGTCGATGGCTCGTGGCTGCTTCCGCCGGATCGGATCGACGCGGTGTTGGCCCGGTTCGTGGGACCGGGCCGCACGATCGCCGACATTCAGCAGGCGCGGGCCGCGCTTGAGGCGGCGTACGCGCGGCGCGGGTACGGCGCTACGCAAGTCGTCCTTCCCGAGCAAGAGATCAAGGACGGTGTCGTGCGGCTGCGGGTGGTCGAGGCGAAGCTCAGCGGCATCGTGCTGGAGGGCAACCGCTTCTTCGGTTACGCCAACATCCGGGAGACCCTGCCAGCGCTGCAGACCGGGGCGCCGCTCAACACCGGCGAGCTCGCTGCGAACCTGCAGCTCGCGAACGAGAACCCGGCGAAGCAGACGCTCGTGGTCCTGAAGCCGGGCGCGCGCGAGGATGAGGTCGAAGCGCAGGTGCGCGTCGCGGACCAGCGGCCCTACCGCTTCAGCCTGAACCTGGACAACACCGGGACGCCCGACACCGGCGATTACCGCGTGGGCGTGGGCTTCCAGCACGCGAACCTCTTCGACCGGGACCAGGTGCTGAACCTGCAGTACGTGACCTCCCCGACGCAGGCGGACGACGTGCTGATCGTCGGCGCGGGCTATCACGTGCCGCTCTATTCGCTCGGCGACTCGATCGATCTCATCGCCGGGTACGCGAACGTCGACTCGGGCGTGGTGCAGAACCTGTTCAACATCAGCGGCAGCGGCCGGATCTACGCCGGTCGCTACAACTTCGGACTGCCGCGCTTCGCCGGCATCGAGCAGAAGGTGTCGCTCGGTTTCGACTGGCGCTACTACGACAACAACGTCGTGCCGGTCGGCACCTCGACCGCCATCGTGCCCGACTACGTGCTCCATCCCTTGAGCCTCGCGTACTCTGGGGCCTGGCGGGGCGGCGCCGACGAAATCTCGTTCTACGCGAGCGGGGTGCGGAACATTCCTGGCGGCAGCAACGGCGACCAGGCGCAGTTCGACCTCGTTCGCCCCGGGGCTCCCGCCGACTACACGCTGTCCCGGTTCAACTTCGCCTGGGTCCACAGCTTTCCGCGCGACGTGCAGGGCCGCCTGCGGCTCACGGCGCAGTACACGGGCGACGAGCTCCTCCCGGCCGAGCAGTTCGGGATCGGCGGGATGGACTCCGTGCGCGGCTTCCTCGAGCGCCAGTTCACCGGGGACCGGGGCTATTCGGGGACGTTCGAGATCTACTCGCCGGACTTCGGCAGCCAGTTCGAGGTCCAGGGCTTGCGCGTGCGCGTGCTCGCGTTCTACGACTACGGGCGCGTCTGGCAGATCAACCCGCAGGTGTTCGAACCCAGCGTGATCGGCATCTCCTCGGCCGGACCGGGCATCCGGATCGCGTACAAGTCGAACCTGAGCGCGCGCCTCGACTACGGGTTCGTGATCAAGAACGGCGGGCCCGGCAATCCGGACCACGGGCGCGCGAACTTCAGCCTGGTCTGGGTGTTCTAGCCGTCCGCCTGCGCGAGCAACGCGGCGTTGCCGCCCGCTGCGGCAGTGTTCACGGTGAGCGTGCGCTCGACGGCGAAGCGAGCAAGGTAGTTCGGTCCGCCCGCCTTGGGGCCGGTGCCCGAGAGCCCCTCGCCGCCGAACGGCTGCACGCCGACCACCGCGCCGATCATGTTGCGATTGACGTAGGTGTTGCCCACCCGCACGCGGCTCCGCACCCGGTCGACGAACCGCGCGATGCGGCTGTGGATCCCGAGCGTGAGGCCATAACCCGTCGCGGCGATCGCATCGAGCGTCTGCTCGAGGGCGTCCGCCCGGTACCGGATCACGTGCAGGACCGGGCCAAACACCTCGCGCTGCGGCAGCTCGGCGAGCGGGATCTCGAAGGCGACCGGCGCGACGAAGCTGCCGTGCGCGGCGCTCTCGGGCAACCGCGTTTCCGCGATCAGGCGGCCCCGCGCGCGGAGCCTAGCGATGTGGGCCTCGAGCATCCGCCTGGCGTCGTCGTCGATCACCGGCCCGACGTCGGTCTCCGGTTCCGCCGGGTCGCCGACCCGCAGCTCGGCGAGCGCACCGGCGAGCATCCCGAGGATGCGCGGCGCGGCATCCTCCTGCAGGACGAGGAGCCGCATCGCGGAGCAACGCTGCCCCGCCGTCTGGAACGCCGAGGCGAGCGTGTCGGCGACGACCTGCTCCGGCAGGGCAGATGAGTCGACCACCATGGCGTTCTGCCCCCCGGTCTCGGCAATGAACGGCACGATCGGCCCGTCGCGCCCGGCGAGCGCGCGGTTGATTGCGCGCGCGGTCTCGTAGGAGCCGGTGAACACGACGCCGGCGACGAGCGGATGACGCACGAGGGGCGCCCCGACCGACTCGCCCGCGCCGGCCAGGAGCTGCAGCACGGCGCGCGGGATCCCGGCCTCATGGAGGAGCGCCACGGCCGCCTGCGCGATGAGCGGCGTCTGCTCGGCCGGCTTGGCGACGACCGCGTTGCCGGCCATCAGCGCCGCGGTGACCTGGCCGGTGAAGATTGCGAGCGGGAAGTTCCACGGGCTGATGCAGGCGAACACGCCGCGTCCCCCGAGCTCGAGCCGGTTCGCTTCGCCGGTCGGGCCCGGCAGCGGCTGCGGCGCACCGAATTCGACGCGGCCGCGCACCGCGTAGTAGCGGCAGAAATCGGCCGCCTCGCGCACCTCGGCGACCGCGTCGGGCAGCGTCTTCCCCGCCTCGCGCACGGCGAGCGAGACGAGCTGGTCGGTGCGCGCTTCGAGCAGCTCCCCAGCGCGCTCGAGCGCGCGGGCGCGCTCCTCGGCCGGGGTCGCATCCCACGCCCGCCACGCGACCGCGGCGCCGCGGACCGCGGCGTCGACCTCACGCTCGGTCGCCTCGCGGACCGCGCCCACGATCCGGCGGCGGTCGGCCGGCTCGGTGATCACGCGCACACGGAGGCCCGAGGCCGCGCTCGCCGCTGCGCGGTCGGAAGAGATGCGCCAGGTGAGCCGCTCGAGCACCGACCGGTCGGAGAGGTCGACGCCGCGCGCGTTCAACCGGTCGGGCAGGATGGTGCGCGGCTGCGGAACGCGCGGGTGCGGGATATAGGGCTCGGGCAGCAGGTCGAGCGGGTCGGCGACCAGCCGCTCGAGCGGGATCTCGGGATTGCCCACCTGGTGCACGAAGGAGCTGTTCGCGCCGTTCTCGAGCAGCCGGCGCACGAGATAGGCGAGGAGATCGCGGTGCCCGCCGACCGGCGCGTAAACGCGGCAGGGAACGCCGGCCTCGGGAGCGAGCGCGTCGTAGAGGGCGTCACCCATGCCCTGCAGCTTCTGGAACTCTAAGTCGCGCCGCGCGCCCGCGCACTCGAGCACGGCGGCGACCGAATGGCTGTTGTGTGTGGCGAACTGCGGATAGATCCGCGGGCCCGCGCCGAGGAGCGCCTGAGCGCAAGCGATGTAGGAGACGTCGGTTGCGGCCTTCCGGGTGAACACGGGATAGTCGTCGAGCCCGAGCACCTGCGCCGCCTTGATCTCGGTGTCCCAGTAGGCTCCCTTCACGAGCCGCACCATGAATCGTCGGCGGGTGACCTCGGCGAGCGCGACCAGCCAGTCGCAGACGCGGATCGCGCGCTTCTGGTACGCCTGGACGGCGAGACCGAGCCCCTCCCAGCCGGCAAGCTTGGGCGCGCATGCGAGCCGCTCGAACAGCTCGAGGGACAGCTCGAGTCGCTCCGACTCCTCGGCGTCGATCGTGATCGGGATGCCGGCCCGGGCCGCCTGCTCGGCGAGCGCCTCGAGGCGTGGTGCGAGCTCGCCGAAGACGCGTCGCGCCTGCGCGACCTCGTACCGGGGATGCAGCGCCGACAGCTTGATCGACACGCCCGGACGCGCCGCGATGGCGGCCGCCGGGTCCGCGGCTTTCCCGATGGCGTCGATCGCCGTGGCGTACGCGGCGAAATAGCGTTCGGCATCAGCCGCGGTGCGCGCGGCCTCGCCGAGCATGTCGTACGAGAAGCGGTAGCCGAGCGCTTCGCGGCCCGCCGCGCGCTCGAGCGCGCTCGCGATCGTCTCGCCGACGATGAACTGCTCGGCCATGATCTTCATCGCCTGGCGGATCGCGCCGCGCACGAACGGCTCGCCCGCCCGCGCCACCAGGCGCCGGAAGATCGTCGCGGCGTCGTCGCCCGCCTCCTCGCGCCACGCGCTGAGCGTGCCGGTGAGCATCAGCCCCCAGGTGGCGGCGTTGAGCAGCAAGCCGCCGTCGCCAGGGTCCTGCGCCTCCCACTGCGTGCCGGAGAGCTTGTCGCGGATGAGCGCGTCGGCGGTCGCGTCGTCGGGAATTCGCAGCAGCGCCTCGGCCAGGCACATGAGGACGATGCCTTCCGGCGTCGACAGCCCGAACCGGCGCAGGAATGCCTCCGCCCCGAAGGACTCGCCGGCGCGACGACGGACCTCGCGCGCGAGCCGCATGGCGCGGTCGGCGATCCGCGCGCGGTGCTCGGGCGTCAGCGCGATCCGCGCCCGAAGCGCGGCGACGGCCTCGGCCTCGTCCATGCGGTACGCGCGCCCGATCGCATCCCAGGGCGCCGTGAGCCGGGTCGTCTTCGTCATCGTCGTGCCCGCTCGATCTGCACGACCGATTGCAGCCAGCCGACGAAGGCCTGGGCCTCGGGCCGCGCGACCGCACGCGGGTTGACCACGACATAGTAGGCGCGCGACTCCGCGGCGGTCGTCCGCGTGCGCCCGAAGGGTGCGACGAGCTCCTTCGTCCGGAAGAGCTGGTCGACGAGCGGCACGCGGCCGAGCGCGACGCCCTGCCCCGCCACCGCGGCCTGGATGATCTGATGGTACTGGGTGAACTGCAGCGTCCCGGCAGGCCGGGGCATCGGCACCTTCATCGTCTCGAACCAGACCGGCCACGTCAGCCAGACCGTGTGCGGCACGCCGTCGTACTCGAGGAGCACCGCCCGCGCCAGATCCTCCGGCCGCTCGAGCTTCAGGCGCGCGGCGACCCTGGGGCTGACGACCGGGAGCACCCGCTCGCCGAAGAGCTTCGTCGCGCCGCGCCCGGCGATGGCCGGAGGACAGTAACGGACTGCGATGTCGATGCGCTCGCGGTCGAGATCCTGCAGCCGGTTCTCCGCGACGAGCCGCACCTGCACGCCCGGCTGCGCGCTCTGGAACCCAGCGAGCTTGGGCACGAGCCAGAGCGACGCGAACGTCACGGTCGTGCTCACGGTGAGGACGGCGGCGCCGGCATCCTTCCGCACCGACGCCGTGGCGGCGCGCAGATCGTCGAGCGCCGCCCGCACCGCCTTGTAGTAGCGCTGGCCCTCGTCGGTGAGCAGCAGCGCCCGCGTGCGCCGCTGGAAGAGCTTGACGCCGAGCTGCTCCTCGAGCGCCTGGACCTGGCGGCTGATGGCCGACTGCGTGAGGAAGAGCTCGCCGCCCGCCTTGGTGAACGACAGGTGCCGGGCCGCGGCCTCGAAGCCCTTCAGGAGATCCAGTCCCGGCAGCTCGCGCGCCATATGCATTCCGTCAGCGCATGCATCACATGTCCCGAACTCGCTTGTCCGGAGGGCGTGCCCGCGAGAGACTGCCGGACATCAGACGCATGCGAACAGCGCATTATGAGGAGCACCATGATGAACATCAAGGCCACCGCCGCCGCCCGCCTGCTGCTGCCGCGGGCCGACACGTTGACGCTGGACGACGCGCGCGGCGCCCTGGTGCGTTGCCTCGAAGGCGCGCTCTGGATCACCCAGCACGACGATGTGGACGACCACGTGATCGCTGCCGGAGAGGTCTTCCGGGTGGATCGCGAGGGTCCGGTGGTGGTGCAGGCCACTCGTGCGGCGCGCCTCGCGATCGAGTCGCCCGACGAGCTCGCGCTCGAGCCGTAGCCGGGTTCCTGATTCCTACCGCGGCGCCGCCTCGATCACCGAGAGCTGCGTCCCGGTCGGCACAACCCGCTGTAAGCCGAACGCGCTCGCCTCGAGCAGCGTGCGGAACTCCCGCTCGGTGCGCTCGCGCCCGGTGAGGTGAATCAGCATCAGCAGATCGGCCATCATCGCCGTGCGCATGGCGAGGGACGCTTCGGCGCGCTCGGGCAGCACGCGGTCGACGATGAGGAGCCGCCCTTCAGGCCCGATCGCCGCGCGCACGTTCTTGAGGATGGCGACGCAAGCTGCGTCGTCCCAGTCGTGGAGGATCCACTTGAGGACATAGGCGTCGCCGCCCGCCGGCAGCGACTCGAACATGTTGCCGGTCACGACCTCGGTGCGCTCCGCGAGGCCGCGCTCCGTGAAGGTCTTCCTCGCCACTTCGGTGACGTGCGCGAGGTCCACGAGGACGCCGCGCGCGCGCGGCGCCGACTCGAGGATCGCGGCGAGCAGCGACCCGTGGCCCCCGGCGACGTCGACGATCGACTCGAAGCGGGCGAAATCGCACGCCTTCACGATCGCCGGGATGATGGTCTTGTTGAACCCTGTCATCCCGCCGTCGTACGCCGCGGCGGCGTCGGGCGTCGCCGCCAGGTACTCGAACACCGGCTTGCCGAACACCTGATCGAGCGCCGGGCGCCCGGTGCGCACGCTGTACAGGAGCTCTTCCCACGACCGCCAGAACATCGGATGGTGGAACATCATCACCCCGGGCCGGGTCGAGTCGGGCGCTCGCGCGCGGAGCGTGGCGCCGACCGGGGTGAGCGCGAAGCGGTCCTCGGCGGTGTGCTCGAGGACGCCCGCCGCTGCCAAGGCCCGCAGGAGCCGGTAGAGCGTCGGCGCATGCGTGCCGGTCTCGCGCGCGAGGTCGTCGGCGTCGCGCACCCGCCCGTCGAGGAGGTCCGCGATCCCGAGCGTCGTCGCGACGTAGACCGCCCGCGCCGTGAAGTAGCCGGTCGCGAGCTGCATGAGCTGCGCCGACGGCGGGGGATCGGGCTCCGGCGACCGACGCGAATCGGTCATCTGATCAACGGACGATGAGAGTGATTCGGTACTCGCCGCGCAGCAGCGCGAGCCGCAGCGGCTGCTCGGCCGTGCGCAGCACCTCGGTGAACTGCTTGAGCGAGCGCACGGGCCACTGGTTGACCCCGTAGATGACGTCGCCGACCCGCAGCCCGGTCTTGAACGCCGCGCTCTCGCGGTCGCTCCCCGTGACGACGACGCCTTCCTGCCGACCGTACGCCGGCATCCCGGGCTGGACCTCCGCCACCTTGAGGCCGGCGAGCTGCGGCACCGACTCCCCGGGCACGCCGATGGCCTGGAACAACTCGGCGACGCGCGCACGGACCCGCAGCTGGCTCCCGCCGCGCAGCACGGTCATCTCGACCTCCTCGCCGATCGGGACCAGGCCGACGCGGTTGCGCAGCTCGCTCGAAGCGCGGATCGGACGCTTGTTGACGGCGATGACGACGTCCTTCGGCCGCAGGCCCGCCTGGTCGGCCGCCGAGCCCTTCTCGACCGCGGCGACGACCGCGCCTTCGGTCGCAGTCACGCCGAGGCTCTTCGCCTGCTCCGGCGTCAGGTCCTGAGTGGTCACTCCCAGCCGCCCCCGGCGGACCTCGCCGAAGCGCAGGATCTGGTCGATTACGGCGCGTGCCATGTTGGTCGGGATGGCGAACCCGATGCCGACGTTGCCGCCGGCCGGGGCGAAGATCGCGGTGTTGATGCCGACCAGCTCGCCGCGGAGGTTCACGAGCGCGCCGCCCGAATTGCCCGGGTTGATGGACGCGTCGGTCTGGATGAACTCCTCGTAGCCCTCGATGCTGAGGCCGCCGCGGCCGACGGCGCTCACGATGCCGGAGGTGACGGTCTGGCCGATGCCGAACGGGTTGCCGATCGCCACGACGAAGTCGCCGACGTTGACGGCGTCGGAATCGGCGACCCGGATCGCGGTGAGCCCCTCGGCCGGGATGCGGAGCACCGCGACGTCGGTCCCCGGGTCGGAGCCGACGAGCTCGGCCTTGAAGAGGCGCCGGTCCTTGAGGACGACGACGATCTCCCGTGCGTCCTTGATCATGTGGTGGTTGGTCACGACCAGGCCGCGCGCCGCGTCGACGATCACGCCCGAGCCGGCGGCACGCTCCTCGCGCCGCTGCTGCTCGGGGAGATTGAGCCAACGGCGGAAGAATGGGTCCCGCGCCAGCGGGTTGGCCTCGGCCGAGCGGGTCAGGACCGAGATGTTGACCACTGCCGGCGTGACCTGCACGAGCATCGGCGCGAGCGTCGGCAGCGGCTGGCCGTCGACCACGGGCGGGAGCGCAGCGAGCACCGCGGTCGCGGCGCAGGCCGCGAGCGACGCGCTGAGACGGAACACGAAGCGCATGGGAAAGCCGGCGGCGAGGAGCACGCCGACGGCGTTCGTCAGCCGCGAAGGCGCGCTCAGGTCGGGGTCACCGCGCAGCCCGCGACGACGTTCGGATCGGCCGGCTGCTCGAGCGCGGGCACCGTCACGCCGCGGCGCACCGCGGTCATCTCGGCGAGGATCGCGACCGCGATCTCGGGCGGGGTCTTGGCGCCGATCTTGAGCCCGACCGGCCCCCGCAGCCTCCCGATCTCCGCGGCGGAGAGGTCGAACCCGGCGAGCCGCTGGCGGCGTGCGTCGTTGTTCTTCTTCGAGCCGAGCGCGCCCACGTAGAAGGCCGGCGACTTCAGCGCCTCGAGAAGCGCCACGTCGTCGAGCTTCGGGTCGTGCGTCACCGCCACGACCGCCAGGTGAGCGTCGGGGTTCATCTGGAGGACCACGTCGTCCGGATAGCCGCGCACGAGCGTCGCGCCGGGGAGGTTCCACTCCTCCGCGTACTCCTCGCGCGGGTCGCAGACGGTGACGTGATAGTCGAGCGCCATCGCCATCTGCGCGAGGTAGCGGCTGGTCTGGCCGGCGCCGATGACGAGCAGCCGCCACCGCGGCCCGTGCACCGTCTTGAGGACTCGCCCGTCGAACTCGAGGAGATCGGACCATTTGCCGGGCTCGAGCCGGACGGCGCCCGTCTCCATGTCGAGGAACCGGGCGACGAGCTCGTGGCGCTCGATGGTCTCGAGCAGCTCCTTGAGCTTCGAGCTCTTCGTCACCGGCTCGAGGACGAGCTGCAGCGTCCCGCCGCAGGGCAGCCCCCACCGGGTCGCCTCCTCGTTGGTCACGCCATAGGTCGTGACCTCGGGCTTTCCGGCCGCCAGCTTGTGCTCCTTGACCTTGTCGATCAGGTCGTCCTCCACGCAGCCGCCGGAAACGGAGCCCATCACGTGGCCGTCGTCGCGGATCACGAGCATCGCCCCCACCGGCCGGGGCGCCGAGCCCCAGGTCCGGGTGACCGTGCCGATCGTCGCGCCGTGGCCGGCCTCGCCCCAGCTGACCGCGGCCCGCATGACTTCCAGATCAACGCTATCCATCAAATCCCCCGCTTCAATCCCCGCCTCGCGACCCCTTTGACATGGAGGCCGGCCGGTCGCAACGCACTCATTCTAACGTCGCGCCGCGTCAGGCGTCCGTCAGAATGTGACGGCTCCGGCGCGGTTCCACAAGCCCGGCCGCGGTTGCTTCGGTAGGGGCCATGGGCTAGCATTGATTCGCCATCGACGGGCCCATTCACTTGCCCGCCACATCCCGAAACGCCGGACCGAGAGGAGGAATTTCGCCGCCGGATCGTCCGTAGCCTGCTCGCCCCGGGGCGGCGCGATTCCCCGCTCCCAAGAACACCAACATGCGATTGCAAAAGGAGGTCGTATGACAGTCCGAGTATCCATGACCGTGAACGGCAAGCCCGCCACGGCCGAGGTCGAGGAGCGCACGCTCCTGGTCGAGTTCATCCGCAACAACCTGCGGCTCACCGGGACCCACGTCGGGTGCGACACCGCCCAGTGCGGGGCCTGCACGATCCACATGAACGGGCGCGCGGTGAAGAGCTGCAACCTGCTCGCGATGCAGGCCGAGGGCGCCCAGCTGGTCACGATCGAGGGCATCGCCAAGGCCGACGGCACCCTGCACCCGATGCAGGAGGCGTTCCGCGAGCACCACGGCCTGCAGTGCGGGTTCTGCACGCCGGGCATGATCATGAGCGCGATCGACCTGGTGAAAGTCCACCCGAACCCGTCCGAAGAGACGATCCGCGCCGAGCTCGACGGCAACCTCTGCCGCTGCACCGGCTACCACAACATCGTCAAGGCCATCAAAGCGGCCTCGGCCAAACTGTGAGGGGGACGCCATGGCGACCAACTACATCGGCCAAGCGGTCAAGCGCCGCGAGGACTATCGCTTCATCACCGGGGCCGGCCAGTACACCGACGACGTCGCGCTGCCGGGCCAGACCCACGCCTACTTCATTCGCTCGCCGCACGCGCACGCCAGGATCAAGTCGATCCGCAAGGACAAGGCGCTGAAGGCGCCCGGCGTCGTCGCGATCTTCACCGGCGAGGACACGAAGGCGATCAACGGCCTGCCGTGCGGCTGGCTGATCACCGACGTCAACGGCCAGCCGATGAAGGAGCCGCCGCACCCGGTCCTCGCGCAGGGCAAGGCGCGGCACGTCGGCGACCAGGTCGCGGTCGTGCTCGCCGAGTCGCTCGCGCAGGCGAAGGATGCCGCCGAGCTGGTCGAGGTCGATTACGAGGTGCTGCCGTCGGTGGTCGACGTCGCGGACGCGCGCAAGTCCGGCGCGCCCGCCCTGCACGAGATCGCCCCCGACAATACCTGTTACGTCTGGGCGCTCGGCGACAAGGCCGCGGTCGACAAGGCGTTCGCCGGCGCCGCGCACGTCACGACGCTCGAGTTCGTCAACAACCGCCTCATCCCGAACGCGATCGAGCCGCGCGCCGCGACCGCGAGCTACAGCCGCGCCGACGACGGCTACACGCTGTACGTCGCCAGCCAGAACCCCCACGTCGAGCGGCTGCTGATGACCGCGTTCGTGCTCGGGCTGCCCGAGCACAAGGTCCGCGTCGTGGCGCCCGACGTCGGCGGCGGTTTCGGCTCGAAGATCTACCTCTACGCCGAGGACGTCGTCGTCACCTGGGCGTCCAAGCAGATCAACCGGCCGGTGAAGTGGACCGCCGAGCGCAGCGAGTCGTTCATGACCGACGCGCACGGCCGCGACCACCTGACGAAGGCCGAGCTCGCGATGGACAAGGACGGCAAGTTCCTCGCGATGCGCGTGCACACGACGGCCAACATGGGCGCGTATCTGTCGACGTTCGCCTCGTGCATCCCGACGATCCTGTACGCGACGCTGCTCGCCGGCCAGTACACGACGCCGCTCATCTACTGCCAGGTCACGGCGGTGTTCACGAACACCACGCCGGTCGACGCGTACCGCGGCGCCGGCCGTCCCGAGGCCACGTACGTCGTCGAGCGGCTGGTCGAAACGGCGGCGCGCGAGATGAAGCTCGACCCGTCCGCGATCCGGCGCCGGAACTTCATCACCCAGTTCCCGTATCAGACGCCGGTCGCGCTCCAGTACGACATCGGCAACTACGAGGCGACGCTCGGCGAGGCCCTGAAGCTCGGCGACGTCGCGGGCTACGCCGGGCGCAAGCGGGAGTCGGAGTTGAAAGGCAAGCTGCGCGGCATCGGCTACGCCTGCTACATCGAGGCGTGCGGCATCGCGCCCTCGGCGGTCGCCGGCAGTCTCGGCGCGCGCGCGGGCCTGTTCGAGGCGGGCGAGGTCCGGGTTCACCCCACCGGCAAGGTAACGGTGTTCACCGGCTCGCACGCCCACGGCCAGGGGCACGAAACCACGTTCGCGCAGGTCGTCGCCTCGCGGTTCGGCATCCCGATCGAGGACGTCGACATCGTCCACGGCGACACCGCGAAGGTTCTCTTCGGCATGGGCACCTACGGCTCGCGCTCGATCGCGGTCGGTGGCACCGCGATCATGAAGGCGATCGACAAGGTGGTCGCCAAGGGCCGCAAGATCGCCGCCCACCTCATGGAAGCGGCGGAGGCGGACGTCGAGTTCAGGGACGGGTTCTTCCAGGTCGCCGGCACCGACAAGAAGAAGGCGTTCGCGGAGATCGCGCTCACCGCCTACGTGCCGCACAACTTCCCGCACGACAAGCTCTAGCCGGGCCTGAACGAGAACGCGTTCTACGACCCCTCGAACTTCACGTTCCCCGCCGGCAGCTACGTGTGCGAGGTCGAGGTCGATCCCGACACCGGCCACGTGCGGATCGAGCGCTGGACCGCGGTCGACGACTTCGGGAAGATCATCAACCCGATGATCGTCGAGGGGCAGGTGCACGGCGGGCTAGTGCAGGGCATCGGGCAGGCGCTGACCGAGGGGTGCCGCTACGACAAGACGACCGGACAGCTGCTGACGGGCTCGATGCTCGACTACGCCATGCCGCGCGCCGACGACGTGCCGTCGTTCAAGGTCGGCACGAAGGAGACGCCGTGCACCCACAACCCGCTCGGCGTGAAGGGCTGCGGCGAGGCGGGCGCGATCGGGTCGCCCGCCGCGCTCATGAACGCGATCACCGACGCGCTGGGCGTGAAGGACATGGCGATGCCGGCGACCCCGCAGAACGTGTGGCGCACGATCCAGCAGAACAAGATCAAGAAAGCGGCCTAAGGAGACGACGATGTACTCATTCAACTACCAGAAGGTGAAGTCCGTCGCCGACGCCGCGGCGGCGCTCGGCAAGAACGCCGAGGCCAAGCTGCTCGCCGGCGGCCAGACGCTGATCGCGTCGATGAAGCTGCGGCTCGCGAACCCCGGGCAGGTCGTCGACCTGGCCGACGTCCCCGAGCTGAAGGGGATCAAGGCGAGCGGGAACTCGGTGACGATCGGGGCGATGACTCGCCACGCCGAGGTCGCATCGTCCGCGGACGTGAAGAAGGCGATCCCGGCGCTCGCCGCGCTCGCCGGCGGGATCGGCGACCGCATGGTGCGCAACATGGGCACCATCGGCGGCTCGGTCGCCAACAACGATCCGGCCGCGGACTACCCGGCGGCGCTGGTGGGCCTGGGCGCGACTGTCCACACCAACAAGCGCAAGATCGCGGCCGACGACTTCTTCAAGGGGATGTTCGAGACCGCGCTGCAGGCGGGCGAGATCATCACCGCGGTCGAGTTCCCGGTGGCGAAGCGCGCGGCCTACCTGAAGTTCAAGAACCCGGCTTCGCGCTACGCGATCGTGGGGGTGTTCGTCGCCGATACCGGCAGCGGCGTGCGCGTCGCGGTGACGGGCGCCGGACCGAAGGTCTTCCGCGTGCCGGAGATGGAGAAGGCGCTCGGGTCGAAGTTCGCGCCCGAGTCGGTGGCGAACGTCAAGGTCCCCGATAAGGGCCTGAACTCGGACATCCACGCCTCGGCGGAGTACCGCGCCCACCTGGTCACGGTGATGGCGAAGCGGGCAGTCGCCGCTGCGCTCGGCTGACGCCCGTCAGGGCGTCATCCCGGCGTACGCCGGGATCCAGCGGAG
>DATEDA010000103.1:0-10935 GCA_035286595.1 Burkholderiales bacterium
CATCGCGAGCCAGTCCGCACCGAAGTCGTTCACGCCACGCGCTCGAGGGCCGCCGCGAAGCGGCCGCACGCCGACGCCCAGGAGGGCAGCCGCTCGCGCACGGCCCGGGCCCCGGCGGCGAGCCGCCCCCGCAGCGAGGGGTCGTCCAGCAGCGCCGCGAGCGCATCCGCAAGCCCCTCGACGTCGCCCGGTGGAACCAGGCGCCCGGCGTCCTGCGGCACGGTGTCCGGAATCGCCCCGGCGCGCGTGCTCACGATCGGGAGCCCGTGCGCCAGCGCCTCGGCGAGCGCCATCCCGTAGCCTTCGTGGAACGACGGCAGGACGAAGATGTCGGCCCGCTCGTAGGACGCGCCGATCGCCTCCTCGCCTTCCTCGCCAGCCAGCGTGACGCGCCCGCCCAAGCCGAGGGCGTCGATCCGGCGCCGCAGATCGGCCACCGTCGCGGGGCTCCGATCGAGGCTCCCGACGCACACGAGATGCCACGCGCGATCCGCGACCCGCGCGAGCGCCTCGATCAGCACGGCGTGTCCCTTGCGCGGTGTGATTGCGCCGACGCACAGCAGGCCGAGCACCCGCCCGGCCGAACCCCGTGCGAGCGGGGCCGGATCGGTCCCGGGCTCGACGACGTCGATCCGCTCGGCCGGCACGCCGAGCCCGCCGACCGCGCGTGCCGTTGCGGGGCTTGTCACGATCACGCGGCGCGCGACCGCGAGCGCGCGACGCTCGCTCTGCCGCAGTCGCTCCGCCGTTCCGGGCGGAAGACCGGTCTCGTCGGCGAGCGGATGGTGCACCAGCGCCACCAGTCTGAGCCGCCGGGCGTGGACCGCGGCGACCTCCGGCATCGCGCCGTAGGCGAGACCGTCGATCACCGTGAGCCGGCCGTCGGGAATCGCGGCGAGCTCTTCGGCCGCGTCGCGCAGCGCACCGTCCGACGGCGCCGGAAAGCCGGGATCGAGCGAGTGGCACGTGACCTGCCACCCGCCGGCACGAAGGCCTTCGATCAGGCGCCGGTCGTAGCGATAGCCGCCCGTCAGGGTGGCGAGATCGCCGGGAACGACGAAGGCGAGCGCGCGCACGCCAGCGGCCGGCTACAGCGACGCCTCGTAGGCCGCCCACGCGACGTGCGATTCGCGGAGCGTGACGCGCATCGATGTCAGCCCGCCCGCACTCGCAGTCGCCCCCAGCTCGTCGGAGCGGATGCGCCCGGCCATGCGGTCGAAGATCATCCGGGCGAGGAACTCGGTCGTCGTGTTCTTTCCGGCGAACGCGGGCTCCGCGTCGAGATTCCGGTAGTCGAGGTCGGCGAGGACCTTGCGCAGCGCGGCCGACGCCCGCCCGATGTCGACGACCACCCCGTCCGAATCGAGCTCCGACCGCCGCAGCTCGACGTCGACGACGTACGTCGCTCCGTGCATGCGCTGCGCCGGGCCGAAGACCTCGCCCCGGAAGCTATGCGCGACCATGAAGTGATCCCGGACGCAGACGCTGAACATCGATGACCTTTCCGCTAACGATAGGTGATGCGGTGACAGAGGGCGCGACCCGGTCCGCGCGCGAGCTCCGCCATGACGTCGGGCAATACCTCGAAAGGGCTCTCGCCAGTGACGAGACCGTCCAGGCATGGATCGACGAGCAGCGCGAGCGCGAGCGCCATGCGCCGGCGGCGCGTCCAGCGCGTCCGCTGGCTCGCTGCCACGGCGCCCACCTGGGACGCGCGCAACGTGAGCCGCCGCGAGTGGAACGCCTCGCCGAGCGGGACCGGTACGGCGCCGGCGCCGTACCAGCTCAGCTCGACGACGACGGCCTCGAACGCCGCGAGCCGCAGGGCGGTCGCAAGACCCTCGGGCGCGCCGCTCGCGTGAAAGACGAGATCCGCCTCCGGCGTCGCTCGGTCCGGCGTGGCGAAACCGACGCCGAGCCGCGACGCGATCGCGTCGCGCTCGCCGTTCGTGTCGACGAGCTCGACCCGGCACCCCGGGATGCGGCCGGCAAGCCAGGCGACGAGGCATCCCACGCCGCCGCCGCCGACCACCGCGATGCGATCGCCGACGCGCGGCCCGCCGTCCCACACGCCGTTGATCGCGGTTTCCATGTTGGCGGCGAGCACCGCGCGCGCGGCGGGCACGTCATCGGGTACCACGTGCACCGCGTCCGCGGGCACGACATAGCGCGTCTGGTGCGGGTGCAGGCAGAACACCGTCCGGCCCGCGAGCGCCGCGGGCCCCGTTTCCACGACACCCACGCTGATGTAGCCGTACTTCACCGGCGCCGGAAAGTCGCCCGCCTGAAACGGCGCGCGCATCCGCGCCGCCTCGCTCGCGGGCACCTCGCCGCGAAAGACGAGCGCCTCCGTTCCCCTGCTGATGCCGCTGTAGAGGGCCCGCACCACCACGTCGCCCGGTTCCGGGCGGCGGAGCAGCTCCGGCCGGATCTCGCCCGCGCCGGGCGCGGCAATCCAGAACGCGCGGGCCTCGCCAGTGGTCATAGGGACTCGATTCTAGAATATAGGGGTATGTCTTCCGACCCGCATCGGGCGCTCCGCCGAAGCGCGCTGGCGACCGCGGCCGCGCTGGGCCTGCTCCTCGCCGGCCTCGCCGTGGTCCTAGCCGAGTGGGGCGGGCTGAGCCACGCCGTTGCGCCGAAGGCGCTCGCCGTCTTCGGCGTCGGGGTCGTCCTCGTCCTCACCGCGCTCCCCGCGCATCTGCCGCGGCAACGGTTCGGCCCGGCGAACCGGGTGACGCTCGCCCGGCTCGGGCTCGTCTCGCTCCTCGCCGCCATGCTCGGCGAGGGTGTCGCATCCGTCGCCTGGCCCGCCGTCGCCATCGCGACGCTTGCCGCGGTGCTCGATGCGGTGGACGGGCCGCTCGCGCGCCGCACCGGGCTCGCCAGCCCGTTCGGCGCCCGGTTCGACATGGAAACCGACGCGCTCCTCATGCTCGTGCTGGCGCTGCTCGCCTGGCAGCTCGGCAAGGCCGGCGGCTGGATCGTCGCCGCAGGGCTCCTGCGCTATGCGTTCGTCGGCGCGGGCCGAGCGTGGCGCTGGCTCGAGCGGCCGCTTCCACCGAGCCTGCGGCGCAAGGCGATCTGCGTGATCCAGATCATCACCCTGATCGTCGCGCTCGCGCCGATCATCCCGGTCGCCGCCAGCGAGGTGATCGCCGGTGCCGGCCTCGCCCTCCTCGTCTGCTCGTTCGCCGTCGACGTCGCCTGGCTGCGGCGCCGCGCCGGCGATCCGCTCATGGAGACCGCCTCATGAAAGCCTCACTCAGCAACGCCCTCATCCTGTGCGCCGCCGTCGGGCTCGCCAGCCCGGCGTACCCGAAGCCGGCGAAGTACGAGATCGATCCGGAGCATTTCGCGGTCGGCTTTCTCGTGCATCACGTCGGCTACAGCAAGGTGCTCGGGATGTTCCGCAAGGCCGCGGGCACGTACGTCTTCGACGAGGAGACCGGCGCACTCTCGAGCGTGAAGATCGTCGTGGACACCGCGAGCGTCTTCACCAACTACCAGAAGCGCGACGACCACCTGAAGAGCGCCGATTTCCTGAATGCAACCGAGTTCCCGAAGATGACGTTCACTGCCGATGGGGCGCGCCGCACCGGTGATCGGACGTTCGTGATCGAAGGCCGTCTCGAGCTCCTCGGCCGCACCAATCCGATGACACTCGAAGCCACCTGGAACAAGAGCGCCGAGTACGCCTTCAGCACTTCGCTGTTCGGCGGAAAGCAGTACCGCATGGGGGTTTCCGCCCGCGGCAGCTTCAAGCGCAGCGCGTTCGGCATGAAGTACGGTGTGGACAACGGCTGGGTCGGCGACGACGTCGAGCTCATCATCGAGTTCGAGGCACGCCGCGAGTAGATTCAACCGGCGTCCGCGCGACGCGCGTAGACGTCCCCTGAGCGAGCGTCGTCCGGCAGAGCGACGAGCCGCTCGCGCATCGCCCCCGCGTCCAGCCACGCCGGCTCGGCCAGGCGGTGCGTCTCGCCGACCGACCAGTTGAAGGAGTAGCGTCCGAGCGCGGCGAGGCGGTCGATGCAGCCGAGGGCGATGTCGCGCGCCGCGGGCAGGTACTCGAACGACAGCGCCGGCACCGGTCGCGACAATCCCTCGAGCACCGCCAGCTCGAGCCCCTCGACGTCGATCTTCACGAACGCGGGAACGCCGAAGCGTGCGATGAGCGCATCGAGCGTGGTGACCGGGACGGTCGGCCCTGTCTGCCACTGGACCCCGCGGAACGACGGCGTCGCGCCCACCCGCTCGATCCAGTCGCGCGACAGCGTCGTGACCGTCGGTGTCCGTTCGCTCACGAGCAGCTCCGACGCGCCCTCCTCGCGGCCGACTGCGACCGGCACGATTGACACCTCGGGATCGTTCCCGAAGAGACCCTCGAGGATCCGGACGAAGTCGGGCTGCGGCTCGATCGCCACCACACGCGCTCCGAGCGCGCGCCAGCAGCGCACGCGATTGCCCGCGTGGGCGCCGATGTCAAAGCAGAGGGTGCCGCGCGCGACGAACGGCGCGTAGAAACGCGACAGACGGCGAGCCCGCAGCGGGATGCCGTAGTAGATCGCGAGCGAGCGGGCGATGCCGGCGATTCTTCCGGGGCGCATTCGACGCGAATCAAGCGTGGCTTGACCGGATGATGCCACCGTCGGAAGATTGCCTCGGATTCCTGCGGGCAGGAACGGAGGACCATGAGATGAGCGTGCAGCTCAATCACACCATCGTCTGGTGCCGCGATAAACGGCGGTCGGCGACGTTCCTCACGGAAATCCTTGGACTGTCGAAACCCATCCGCTTCGGGCCCTTCCTCGTCGTCGAGCTCAGTAACGGTGTCTCCCTCGACTACCACGAGACCGACGGCGAGATCGCGGCCCAGCACTACGCCTTCCTGCTGGGTGAAGACGAGTTCGACCAGGTCTTCGGCCGCATCCACGAGCGCCGACTGGCGCACTGGGCCGACCCCGGCCAGGAGCGTGCGGGCGAAATCAATCGCAACGATGGCGGCCGCGGTGTCTACTTCGAAGACCCCGATGGTCATCTCCTCGAGATCATCACCCGCCCTTACGGCAGCGGGGGATAGAGAAGACACGAGAGTTGAGCTGGCGGAGAGGGAGGGATTCGAACCCCCGGTACGGATAACCGTACAACAGATTTCGAGTCTGCCGCATTCGACCACTCTGCCACCTCTCCGCGGCGGCGCGGATTTTATCACCGCGGTGTCGATCAGGCCGCGGCCTTGATCACCTCCAGCCCTCCCATGTACGGCTGGAGCGCTGCTGGCACGGTGATGCTGCCATCCGCGTTTTGATAGTTCTCCAGCACGGCGATGAGCGTCCGCCCGACCGCGAGCCCCGAGCCATTGAGCGTGTGCACGGGCTCGGGCTTGCCTTTCTCATTCCTGAAGCGCGCCTGCATCCGGCGCGCCTGAAACGCCTCGAAGTTCGAGCACGACGAGATCTCGCGATACGCGTTCTGCCCGGGCAGCCACACTTCGATGTCGTAGGTCTTGGCCGCCGAAAACCCCATGTCGCCGGTGCACAGCGTCACGGTGCGATACGGGAGATCCAACCGTTTGAGGATCGTCTCGGCGTGGCTGGTCAGCTCCTCCAAACCCTCGTACGAGCGCGACGGATGAACGATCTGGACCAGCTCCACTTTGTCGAACTGGTGCTGCCGGATCATCCCACGCGTGTCCTTGCCGGCCGCGCCCGCCTCGCTCCGGAAGCACGGGCTGTGGCAGACGAATTTCAACGGTAGCTTCTCCAGCGCGACGATCTCGTCCCGCACGATGTTGGTGACCGGAACTTCTGCCGTCGGGATCAGGTAGAGGCGCTCATTGCCCCGCGGCACGGCGAACAGATCCTCCTCGAACTTCGGGAGCTGCCCGGTGCCGAACGCGCTGTCCTTGTTCACCATGTACGGCACGTAGACTTCGACGTAGCCGTGCTCCTGGGTATGCACGTCGAGCATCAGTTGCGTGATCGCGCGGTGCAGGCGCGCGACGGCGCCGCTCATGACCACGAACCGCGACCCGGCGATCTTCGCCGCGCGCTCGAAATCGAGCATCCCGAGCGCAGTGCCGAGGTCGACGTGATCCTTCGGAGCGAAGCCGAACGTGCGCGGTGCCCCGGCACGTCGCACCTCGACGTTGTCCTCCGCGCCCCGCCCGGTCGGCACGCTCGCGTGCGGGACATTCGGGATCACCGCGAGAAAGGCGGCCAGCTTCGCCTGCACGCCCTCCAGAGCCTTCTCGAGACCCTCCAGCTCGGCATTGGCCGCGCCCGACTCCGCCATCAGCGCAGCGACGTCGCCCGCTTTCGCCTTCGCCTGGCCGATCTGCTTGGCGAGTGCGTTCCGCTGCGCCTGCAACTCCTGCGTCCGCATCTGCAGGCGCTTCCGCTCCTCCTCGATGGCGCGGAACGCCGCCTGGTCAAGGGCGTAGGGGCGATCGGCCAGACGCCTCGCGATGGCTTCCAGATCGGCCCGAAGCAGTTGAATGTCGAGCATCAGCCTACGAAGTCCGGTAGAGCGTCGGGGTTTCCCGACAACACCTCATCTGCGCGGCGCTGCACCAATGACATCAGCATCGAATCGTCCTTGCCTAATGCGCGGTGCGGGGACTATAAAGAATCGTGCCGCCGTCCGAGCGGCACCCCGAAGGAAGTCGCCGTCATGCTTACCCTGAAAGACTGCCTCGAGCTGAGCGAGCTCAGCCAGGACGAGGTGAACCTGATCGCCGAGCACGAGCACATCCCCGAGATCGTCGCCTGCGAGCTGGGCAGCGAGCTGCTCCACTCGAACGACGGCGTCTCGCAGATCAAGGCCTACATGCTCGATTGCGTCGAGCACGCGCGCCGTGCCGGCAATCTCGGCCGGGCCGACGCGCTGTACGCCATCTACCGCCGCTTCGACGCCTCGCATCCCACGCCGAAAGCAAACTAGCGCTTCCGCGCCGCGAGGTCGAGCGCGCGCAGCTCGGCGAGACGTTCGGCGATCCGCGCTTCCATTCCGCGGTCCGTCGGCTTGTACCAGCTGACCTCCGGCATCCCTTCGGGGAAGTAGCTTTCTCCCGCGGCATACGCGCCCGCTTCGTCGTGCGCATACCGGTACTCGCGCCCGTATCCCAGCTCCTTCATCAGCCGCGTCGGCGCGTTCCGCAGATGCAGCGGCACCGGCCGCGATTCGTCCTCGCCGACGAACGAGCGCGCGGCATTATAAGCTTCGTACACCGCGTTCGATTTCGCCGCGCACGCGAGATAGACGACCGCCTGAGCGAGCGCGAGCTCGCCCTCGGGCGTGCCGAGGCGCTCGTACGTCTCCGCGGCGTCGAGCGTCAGCCCGAGCGCGCGCGGATCGGCGAGCCCGATGTCCTCCGCCGCCATCCGGATGATCCGGCGCGCGAGGTACAGCGGATCCGCGCCGCCGTCGAGCATCCGCACCAGCCAATAGAGCGCCGCGTCGGGGTTCGAGCCGCGCACCGACTTGTGGAGCGCGGAGATCTGGTCGTAGAAGACCTCTCCGCCCTTGTCGAACCGGCGCAGGCTCCGGGCGACGGCGTTCTCGACGAACGCGCCGTCGATGCGCTGGACGCCGCCGCTTGCGGCCGCGGTCTGGATGATCTCGAGCAGATTGAGGAGGCGCCGTGCGTCGCCGTCGGCGAAGCCGATGATCCGCTCGCGCGCCGCGGGGTCGAAAGCGAGGCCTGCCAGCGCGCGATCCGCCGCCCGCTCGAAGAGCCTACCGAGGTCAGCCGGGGAAAGCGGCGTGAGCACGTACACGGCCACGCGCGACAGCAACGCGGAGTTCACCTCGAACGACGGGTTCTCGGTCGTCGCGCCGACGAATGTGATCAGCCCTTCCTCGACGTACGGCAGGAACGCGTCCTGCTGGGCCTTGTTGAAGCGGTGCGCCTCGTCGACGAACAGGATCGTCGGGCGGCCGCTCCGCGCGAGCACGTCGCGCGCGTGCTGGACCGCGTCGCGAATGTCCTTCACGCCCGACAGCACCGCCGACAGGGCGATGAACTCGGCGTTGAACGCGTCGGCCATCAGCCGGGCGATCGTCGTCTTCCCGGAGCCTGGCGGGCCCCAGAGGATCATCGAGTGCGGCTTGCCGGACTCGAACGCCAGGCGGAGCGGCTTGCCGGGGCCGAGGAGGTGCTCCTGCCCCACGACCTCGTCCAGGGTCTTCGGGCGCAGCGCGTCGGCGAGCGGCGCTCGCGGGCGGGGTTCGTCGAAGAGTCCGGTCACTTGTCGCCGACGACGTCGGCGCCCTTGGGCGGCGCGAAGCGGAAGAGCCCCGGGTCGACGCGAGGGTTGCGCCGGAGCGCGCGGAAGCGCAGCTCGGTCGTCTGACCGAAGGTGTCGGTCAGCTCCATGCGCTCGAGGCCGGTCAGGCCGAAGCCCATGCGGATGCGCTCGAAGGTCGAATCGCTGTCTCGCGGAACCGCCTCGACCCACTCCAGCCCGTCCCGCGTGCCCTCGTCCTTGAGCGTGAACGCCTTCAAGGCGTCGTTGGCGCCGGCGAGCAGCGCCGCCGGCGTCGCGCCGAGCGCCTGATCGAGCTTGCGCACGGTCACCTGGTTCAGGTCCTCGTCGTACACCCAGACGCGGGCGCCGTCGCCGACGATGAGCTGCGGATACGGCTTCGAGTAGACCCAGCGGAACCGGCCCGGACGCTGGAAAGCGAGGGTACCGCGCGATTCCTGCACGAGCTTCCGCTCGCGGTTGTAGATGCGCTGCTCGAACTCGCCGGTGGCGGCGAGCGTCGCGCTCATGAACTCGTTCAGGCGGTCCATTCCGCCGGCCCGGGCGACCCCGATCAGGAGGCCCAGTGCGGCGGCGGAGAGAATCCAGAGCGCGCGTGACAAGGCGCTTTCCTTCTGCGACTCGCGTTCCAGGCTTGGGCCTATTCGGCCCGGCTCGGCACCAGCACCTCGCGGTTGCCGTTCGACTGCATCGTCGACACGAGCCCGGCGTGCTCCATCTGCTCGAGCAGCCGCGCGGCGCGGTTGTAGCCGATGCGCAGGTGCCGCTGCACCAGCGAGATCGACGGCCGCCGCGTCCGGAGCACGATCTCCACCGCCTGGTCGTACAGCGGATCGGATTCCGCATCGCCCGCGAGAGAATCGCCCTCCGCGCCGCTGCCCTCCTCCGCTTCCAGCACCCCGTCGACGTAGTCGGGCACGCCCTGCTGCTTGAGGTACTCGACCACCTTGTGCACCTCGTGGTCGGCGACGAAGGCGCCGTGCACGCGCTGCGGGAAGCCGGTGCCGGGCTGGAGGTAGAGCATGTCGCCCTGGCCGAGGAGCGTCTCGGCGCCGTGCTGATCCATGATGGTGCGCGAGTCGACCCGCGAGGACACCTGGAATGCGATTCGCGTCGCGATGTTCGCCTTGATCAGGCCGGTGATGACGTCGACCGACGGTCGCTGCGTGGCGACGATCAGGTGGATCCCCGCCGCGCGCGCCTTCTGCGCGAGCCGTGCGATCAGCTCCTCGACCTTCTTGCCCACCACCATCATGAGGTCGGCGAGCTCGTCGATGATGACGACGATGTGCGGCAGCCGACCGAGCGGCTGGGGATTGCCGGTCTCGAGCGTGTTCGGGTCATCGAGCTTCTCGCCGCGCTTCTCGGCCTCCGCGATGCGGTGGTTGAAGCCGGACAGGTTGCGCACGCCGAGCCACGACATGAGCCGGTAGCGACGCTCCATCTCGCCGATGCACCATGTGAGCGCGGACGCCGCCTGCTTCATGTCCGTGACCACCGGAACGAGCAGATGCGGGATCCCCTCGTAGACCGAGAGCTCGAGCATCTTCGGGTCGACCATGACGAGCCGCACCTCGCGCGGCTCCGCCTTGTAGACGAGCGAGAGGATCATCGCGTTGATCGCGACCGACTTGCCCGATCCGGTCGTCCCCGCCACCAGCAGGTGCGGCATCTTCCCGAGATCGGCCACCACCGGGTGGCCGCCGATGTCCTTGCCGAGCGCGAGCGTCAACGGCGAGTGGAGCTCGTGGTAGGCCTGCGAGCCGACGATCTCCGCCAGCCGGACCGTCTGCCGGCGCGGGTTCGGGAGCTCGAGCCCCATGCAGGACTTGCCCGGGATGGTCTCGACGACCCGGATCGACACCACCGACAGCGCACGGGCGAGGTCCTTGACCAGGTTGACGATCTGGCTGCCCTTCACGCCGACCGCGGGCTCGACCTCGTAGCGGGTGATGACCGGCCCCGGGTACGCGGCGAGCACCTTCACCTCGACCCCGAAATCCTTCAGCTTCTTCTCGATCAGGCGGGAGGTGAACTCGAGCGTCTCGGGGCTCATCCCCTCGAGGTCGCCCGGCGGCTCGTCGAGGAGCGCGAGCGGCGGGAGCGGCGTATCCGGCAGGTCCTGGAACAACGGCACCTGCTTCTCCTTGATCACCCGCTCCGATCTCGGAATCTCGCGCGCCGGCGGCTCGATGCGGATCGGCTCGTGCTCCTCGACCCGCTTCTTCTCCGCCTCGACCAGGAGCTCGCGTTGCGCCGTTGCCCGCTCACCGAGCTTCCGGTCCTCGCGCCGCTGCCACAGCTCGATCGCCTTGAACCAGGCCCACTCGGCGGCGGCGCCGATGCGCTCCATGACCGCGAGCCACGAAATGCCCATGAAGAGCGACAGGCCGATCGCCGCCATCGCGAGCAGCAGCAGCGTCGCGCCGGTGAAGCCGAAGGTCGCGTCGAAGACCTGGCTGACGACGGCGCCGAGCATCCCGCCCGGCGCGAGCGGCAGGGTCGCGTGGTGCGAGTGAAAGCGCAGGGCCTCGAGCCCGGAGGAGGCGACGAGCACCATCGAGAAACCGGCCAGCGCGATGATGAACGGGCGCCGGTCGGAGATCGAGCTGCCGTCGAGCCGGCGATAGCCCCACAGGACGGCGTAGACGAGCAGCAGCACCCA
>DATEDA010000104.1:0-15589 GCA_035286595.1 Burkholderiales bacterium
CCCCCCCGCCGCCTGACTGACGGCGGCACCCCTCCTTTCCAGGAGGGGAAACCGCCTCTTCAGCGGTACTAGTTCACGCGCAAGCCACGCCGCCGCGCCGCTCGGCGGTCAATCCCCGCCGCTCGTCGTTCCTCCGCTGACAGGGGGTCTACCCGTATGTCATAACGCAGCCTGGGTATTGAGAGTTCTCACGCGACGCGGGATCCGGAAGCCCGGTCGTACACCACCCGGGAGAGTTTGGAATGAAGCTCGGCCAGAACAGAGAAGCGGGATTCACCATCATCGAGGTGATGATCGTGGTCGTGATCATCGCGGTGCTCGGCGCGGTCGCGCTGCCGGCGTACAACGACTACATCCTCCGCAGCCGCCTGGCCGAGGCGTACGCCAATCTCGGCGAGCTGTCGACGAAGCTGGAGCAGTTCTACCAGGACAACCGGACGTACGCCGGGGCTTGCACAGCCAGCGGGACGGTCGCGAACCTGCCGACGGCGGCGAACTCCAAGTACTTCACCATCAGTTGCCCGGTCGCGACGCTGACGGCCACCGGCTTCGTCGTGCAGGCGGTGGGCAACGCGGCGAACGTCGCGGGCTTCACGTTCACGATCGACCAGACCGGTCTGAAACAGACCACGGCGGTGCCGGCGGGCTCGGGTTACAGCACGAATGCCACCTGCTGGGTGCGCCGGAAAGGCTCGGGAGCTGCCGCATGCTGAGCTCCCGCAACCGGGGATTCACCCTCATCGAGCTGTTGCTGGTCATCGCCGTGATCGGGGTCCTCCTCATGGTCGGGCTGCCCTCGTACAGCATCTGGATGCAGAACCTGCGCATCCGCGGGGCCACCGAGTCGGTGCAGAACGGCCTGCAGATGGCGCGCGCCACCGCGATCGCGCGGAACACCCAGGCGATTCTGGTGTTCCAGCCGGCGAGCTTGAGCTACTTCGTGTACACGGTTCCGAACGCCGGCCTGACGCCCGCCGACTGGCAGGATCCCGATGCCACCCCCGGGGCGGTGGACATGGTCCGCCGGCACAACCAGGCCGACGACGCGGGGGGCGCGAGCGCGACGTTCGCGGGCGGGGGCTACATGGTCACGTTCAGCCCGCTCGGAGCGATCGTGGCCAACCCCGACGCCTCGGCAGCGCTGACGCAGATCGACATCGCGTCGGCGACGAGCACCGACCCGGCGATCCGGCCGCTGCGGATCGTGATCAACCCGGGCGGCTCGACCCGGAGCTGCGATCCGTCGCCGGCGCTCGCCGCCGACGATCCGCGCAAGTGCTAGGAGGAGACGCGATGCAAACCGGGTCCATCAGACAGCAGGGCGGCGCGACGCTGCTCGAGATCCTCGTGTCGGTCCTGATCCTCTCGCTCGGCATCCTGGCGCTGGTCGGGCTGCAGGCGAGGTCGATCACCGCCGCGGGCGACGCGAAGTACCGCGTGGAAGCGACCAACTACGCCGACCAGATCGTCGGCCAGATGTGGGCCGACCGCGGGGTCAACGGCATAAACCTTGCCAGCTACCCCACCTTCGCCGCGCCGGCCGCCGCCGCATGGCAGGGGCGAGTCGCGGCCGCGTTGCCGGGGCCGGGCGCGGGGGCGATCGCCGTGACGGCCGACCCGAACGGCTATCTGGTGACGGTCACCGTCAGCTGGATGCCGCCCGGGCTGCCGAGCGGCGCGCCGGCCAACAGCGTCGTCGTCCAGACGCGCATCGACAATCCGTGAACCGAGGATCCACCATGACGCACAGGATCAAGCAACTCGGCGTCAGCCTCATCGAGCTGATGGTGGCGATGGCGATCGGGCTGGTGGTGATGCTCGTCGTCTTCCAGCTGTTCTCGGTCTCGGAGGGCACGCGCCGCACGTCGATCGCCGGCAGCGACGCGCAGATGAGCGCGGCGATCGCCGTCACCGCCTTGCAGGACCAGATCCGCAACGGCGGCTACGGGCTGGTCGACCGGTTCCGCGACCTCGCCAATACGCCGTTCTCGGCGCTCGGCTGCAACGTGGTCGGCACGGATGTCCGCACTGGCACCCCCGTCGGGGTCGCGTTTCCGCTCGCGCCGGTCGTGATCGCTGCGGGGGCGGGCGCGACGGCTTCGGACACGATCACCATCACCTACGCCGACCTGCCGTACCCGACGGTCCCCACCCCCCTGATGCAGAGCATGGCAACCACGACGGACCCGTCGATCCTCGTGAACAACCGCTACGGCATCCGGCCCGGGGATGTGCTCGTGCTCGCCCAGGCCGACCCTACCCCGCCCGGGAACGTCGTCGCCTGCAGGCTGATCGAGGCTACGGGCACGCCGACCAACCCGCCGAACCCCGATCCGAACGCCAATAGCATGGTCCAGCGGGGCACCGCCCCGTACCTCATCGGCACCACCCTTACGAGCGTGCGCTTCAACGGCGCCACCGGGATCTCGCCGCTGCCGTTCACGCCCAGCCAAGCGTTGACGACCGACGGCGCCGTCTACAACCTCGGCCGCGGCCCCTCGGTCGTACAGTTCGCGTTGGCCGATATGAGCCCGGTCGACACGATCGCCGAGACGCTTACGATGGCCCAGCTCCTCGGCTCCTCGACGGCCGCCGGCGCGACCCAGCCCCAGCAGCTCGTCGAGGGGATCGTCGCCTTCCGGGCGCAGTACGGCGTCGGCGTCGACACGACGGCGCCGGCCGACGGGATCGCCGACCAGTTCAACCCAGCCGTCGCCACGGTGAACCAGGCCGCCGCCCCCGGACAGAGCGCCTGGCAGAACCCCACGAGCGCCGCCAACCCTTGTCCGCCCTTGGCGGTGGGGGGACCCACCGGTTGCCAGTGGGGCCTGATCCTCGCCGTGCGCTTCGCCGTGCTCGCGCGGAGCAACCTGATCGAAAGAAAGGATCCGGTGACCAACACCTGCACCGCGACGCCGGCGACCTCGCCCGAGCTCACCTGGGCCGGCGGGACGTTCGACGTCTCCAACATTCCCGACTGGCAGTGCTACCGCTACAAGAGGTTCGAGGCGGTGGTGCCGCTCCGCAACATGATCTGGATGCCGACATGACACACCCAACCCGCTCGCAGCGGACCGCCCAGCGCGGCGTGGTCCTGTTCATCACCCTGGTCGTACTGGTGGCGCTCGCGCTCGGCGCGCTCGCGATGTTCCGCGGCAGCCTCGGCGCGTCGATGGTCGCGACCAACGTGGTCTACCGGCAGGCGGCGCTCAACCTCGCCGACAACGGGGTGCAGCTCGCCACCGCGGCGATCGGGGCCAAGGCCGCCGCCGGACAGATCAACGCCGACGACAGCGTGAACGGGTATTTCTCGGCCATTCCGACGAACGAGCCGGCGAGCTACGCCGATACGGCCATCTGGAACTGCGGCGCCGACGCGGTCTGCCCGACCGCCGCCCAGGTCTGCAACAGCGACTCGGCGTGCATCGCCGCGCTGACGAAATCAGGCGGCCAGGACCTGATCGTCTACTACAAGGTCCACCGGATGTGCACGGTCCCCAACGCCGCCTACAACGCCGCGAACAACCGCTGCGCCCTCACGGTGAGGACCGGGGGCACCTCGCCCGGGGGCAGCCTCGGCATCGGCGCCACGCAGTTCACCGGCAACCCGATGCTCTATTTCCGGATCACGACCCGCGTCGACGGTCCGCGCAACACCCGGATGGTCACCCAGACCGTGGTGGCCCTCCAGACCTGAGTTTGCTAGGAGACGACCATGAAGCCCAGCCTCCATTTCAACCCCCGACCCGCGGCGCTGAGGGCGCTCGCGGCCGCCGTCGCGCTCGGCGCAGCTGCGGCTGCCCATGCGCAGCTCACCGAC
This sequence comes from Burkholderiales bacterium, assembly GCA_035286595.1. Taxonomy (GTDB): domain Bacteria; phylum Pseudomonadota; class Gammaproteobacteria; order Burkholderiales; family SG8-39; genus DATEDA01. The sequence continues at coordinate 3,821 of DATEDA010000104.1, forward strand.
CTCTCGAACGTGCCGCTGCAGACCTCGGTCAGCACCGCGGTGCGGCCGAACCTGATGTACATCCTGGATGCGTCCGGGTCGATGGGCGGGGACCACCTGCCCGACTATGTCTCCGGAAACCACTGCCGGGGCGACGACGGGAACACGTTCCAGGACTGCAGTCGAGGCGACGTGCCGTGGTATGCGTCTGCGTTCAACGGGAACTACTACAACCCGCAGGTCACGTACGCGCCGCCGCCCATGCCCGTGGGCTGGACCGGCACCAACTTTGTCCCGCAGAACGCTGCCAACACCACCAACTGGACCCAGGTCTGGAACAACCCGTTCCTCAACGCGACGGCCAAGGACAACATCGCCACCGCCTACCGCGAGGTCTATGCGTGCGACGGGAACAGCTACGACGCGAGCTGCAAGCGGAACGGCATCAACACCAGCCCCGGCGCCTACGTCCCCTTCAACTACTGGACCCAGGGCCTGCCGTTCAACTCCGGCAACCCGGACGAGCGCGAGTACGCGGACAACAGCAACCCCCACTACTACGACATCATCCCGCAGGAGTTCTGCAGCGACCTCGACATGACGACCTGTCAGGCGACGCAGACCGCGGTGTTCGCATTCCCTTCCTACGTCCGGTTCTGCCGCACGACGACCGCGGCGACCCAGGCCGCGGTGCCGACCGGCGGCTCGCCGGCGCTGTGCATCGGGAAGTACATCGACCAGGGTGCGACCCAGTGGACCCGGCCGCGCTACGGCAAGTTCCAGCGCGTCGACATCGTGCCGGCGACGGCGACCTACGCCGGCCGCCCCAGCCGTACCGACTGCGTGGGGGCCCCGACCTGCACGTATGCCGAGGAAATGACCAACTTCGCGAACTGGTACGCCTACTACCGGACGCGGATGCAGATGATGAAGAGCGCCACCGGGCACGCGTTCATCGACCTCGACGACCGCTACCGCATCGGGTTCATCACCATCCGGCCCGGGAACGACGTCAACAACTCGGCCGGCACCGGCAACCCGGTCAACGCGGCGCGGTTCCAGCCGGTCGCGACGTTCGACAGCGCGCAGAAGCTCGTCTTCTTCCAGAAGCTCTACGCGCAGACCGCGGGCAGCTACACCCCGCTGCGCGAGGCGCTCTCGCGGGTCGGGCGCTACTTCGCCAAGCAGACGGGCGGGATCAACACCGGCATGAACACCGGCGTGGGCCTGGACAAGGACCCGGTCGAGTATTCCTGCCAGCAGAACTTCGCGCTGCTCACGACCGACGGTTACTGGAACACCGAAGAGGGCCGGAACCTCAGCGGCGGCTCCATGTCCAGCACCAACGTGGACAACACCAACGCCGGTTACGCGAAGCGCGCGGACGGGGCGTACGACGGCGGGATCGCCGGGTCGACCGGCACGCTCGCCGACGTGGCGCTCTACTACTATCAGACCGACCTCCGCACCACCGCGCTCGGGAACTGCACGAGCGGCGCGACCGGCCTGAACATCTGCCAGAACAACGTGCCGACGTCACCCACGGACGTGAACGACACCCAGCACATGGTGACGTTCACGCTCGGTCTCGTGGACGGCCTGATGCGCTACCAGCCCGACTACGACACCGCGACGAACAGCGACTTGGCGAGGATCAAGAGCGGCACCACCGGCTGTTTCTGGTCGGGGTCCGGCGCCTCCGGCACCTGCAACTGGCCGGTGCCCCAGCAGAACCTGCAATCGGCGCTCGACGATCTCTGGCACGCCGCGGTGAACGGGCGGGGCAAGTACTACAACGCCCGCGACCCCGAGACGCTCGCGTTCGGCCTGAAGAACGCGCTTTCGAGCGTAGTGTCGCAGGTCGCTGCGGCGGCCGCGGCGGCGACCTCCACGCCGAACATCAACCAGTTCGACAACTTCGTCTTCTCGTCGACCTACCGGACCGTCACCTGGGACGGCGAGGTCATCGCGCGCAACATCGACCCGGCGACCGGTAACGTGCTTCCCACCGTCGTGTGGAGCGCCCAGACCCAGCTCGACGCGGTGGCCCCGGCGGCCCGGAAGATCTACGTCCGCAACGGCACCAGCTTCGCGAACTTCGACTTCGCGACCTTGCCCGGCGCAGTGCAGGGCTTCTTCACCAACAAGTGCTCGCTGCTCTCCCAGTGCACGGACCTGACCGCGACGCAGCAGGCGACCGTGAACGACGGCACCACCCTGGTCAACTACCTGCGCGGGGACAAGACCAACGAGCCGGATCTCTTCCGCCAGCGCGACCACATCCTCGGCGACACGGTGAACGCGGTCCCGGTGTACGTGTCGAAACCGAACTTCCAGTTCGGCGACGCGGTGACGCCCAACTACGGCGCGTTCAAGGCCGCCCAGGCGAGCCGCACGCCGGCCCTCTACGTGGGCGCGAACGACGGCATGCTGCACGCCTTCAACGGGACCACCGGCGCCGAGATGTGGGCGTACGTGCCGACGATGGTGATGGCGAACATGCCCCTCCTCGGCGACAAGAACTACTCGATCAAGCACACCTACCTCGTCGACGGCACGGCGACGGTCATGGACGCCTACTTCGGCGGCGCCTGGCACACGGTGCTGGTCGCCGGGCTGAACAAGGGCGGCCAGGGCTTCTACGCGCTCGACGTCACCGATCCGGCGAACCCGCTCCCGCTGTGGGAGATGTGCACCGATGCGACGCTGTGCACCAGCGCCGACCCGAACATCGGCTTCACGTTCGGCAACCCGGTGATCACCAAGCGCCAGTCCGACGACAAATGGGTGGCGCTGCTCACCTCCGGGTACAACAACGCCGACGGCCAGGGCTGGCTCTACGTGGTCGACCTCCAGACCGGCGCGATCCTCGACAAGGTGAGCACGCTCGCCGGCAGCACGGGAACGCCCAGCGGTCTCGCCAAGGTCACCGGGCTCGCGAACAACTTTGCGGTCGACAACACGGTGCTCGCGGTCTACGCGGGCGATCTGCTCGGCAACGTCTGGAAGTTCGACATGACCGTGTCGCCGCCCACGGTCCAGCGGCTCGCCCTGACCACCGACCCGGGCGGCGTCGCCCAGCCGATCACGACCCGGCCGGAGATCACCCGGATCAACAGCGAGCTGGTCCTCTACGTGACCACGGGCGAGTACCTGGGCCTCACGGATCTCGCGACGATCCAGACCCAGACGGTGTACGCGTTCAAGGACACCGACGCCGACCTCGGCGCGCTGCGTGCGAACAGCGGCATGCTGACGAACACGCCCGTGGTGAACCCCGACGGCAGCGTGACGATCCCCGCCGGCTTCAACGTGAACTGGACCAGCCAGGTCGGCTGGTACGTGGATCTGCCGCGCGCCGGTGAACGGGTCAACATCGATCCGCAGCTCATCCAGGGCACCCTGCTCGTGGTCAGCAACCAGCCCGACACGAACGCCTGCAGCACCGGGGGCCAGAGCTTCTTCTACCAGTTCGACTACGCCAACCCCACCGCGATCTCGAGCTCGACGAACGGCACGACGCTCGGGGTGAAGATCGGCAGCGCAGTCGCGGTCGGTCTGACGGTCATCAAGCTGCCGAGCGGCGCGGTGAAGGCCCTGATCCCGACGGCCGACACCAAGATCCAGAGCTTCGAGGTGCACTTCGGCAGCGGCAGCGTGTCGACCCGCCGGATCGGCTGGCGGCAGCTGTTCTAGGAAGCACCTCCGCAAGCGCCTTCTGACGGCCGCCGGTCCCCGACCGGCGGCCGTTTTCTTTGGATCCCCCGGGGTTAGACAAAGTCCAAGCGGTTGGGTAACATCTTTGTCATGCAATTTCAGCCGATTACGCGCGAGGCGCTGGCGGAGCGGCTGCGCCGCCACCGCATCACGCCGACGCACCAGCGCATCGAGATCGCCTACGCGCTGTTCGAGCGCGGCGAGCACCTGTCGGCCGATCAGATCCTCGCGCTGGTGAACGCGCGGCACGCCGAGACCTCGAAGGCGACGGTGTACAACACGCTGAAGCTGTTCCTCGAGCGCGGGCTGATTCGCGAGCTGATCGTCGATCCGGACCGCGTGTTCTACGACCCGAACACGGCGCCGCACCACCACTTCTACGACGTCGTCACCGGCGAGCTGACCGACATTCCGGCCGAGCGGGTGAGGGTCGAAGGGCTGCCGCCGCTGCCGGCCGGCACGGTGGCCGACGGCGTCGACGTCATCGTCCGCACTCGCCCCGACCCCTTGCCGCGCTAGCGGCGGCACCAGTCGCCGCTGGTACAATCCGCCGCACGCGCGCACCGCGCGTCCCCGCTGGCGTAGCTCAGCTGGTAGAGCAGGGCATTCGTAATGCTCAGGTCGGGGGTTCGAGTCCCTCCGCCAGCACCAGCCCCTCCCCCCGCAAGCCTCCGAGCCTTCGGCTCGGCCCCGCGCGCGCCGTTGTCGGCTTCGCGACGTGAGCGCCGGCCGGCCGGCCATCGGCCGGAGCCAGGGCGAGGAACTTCGCACGGCCGGGCCGTCCCGCGCGGAATAGTTCACGCGCCCAAAGCCACTGGCGCAGGGCTTGCTTTGCAGGGGTGGACGATTCTCTCGCGATAGATACCCGGCAAAGGGGAAGGATGCTCGGCATCTTCAACGGTTCTCGGTCCGGCCACCCGCTGGCGGACCTCAAGGAGGCGAAGCGCCTATTGGAGGGGTTGCCCGCAGGCGACGCCTTGCGCTCGCTCGAGGAGATCACGCACTGGCTCGACTCGGTCCGCGCCGAGGCGACCTTCAAGCCCGAGACCCGGGCCCAGCTCGTCCAGCTGCTCGACGAAGCGGGCCAGGCGCCTGCCCGCAAGCTCGCCCGCGAGTACCTCTCCGCGTCCCGGATCGGCAAACAGCAGGAGTCCCAGCTCTGGACCGCGAATCACGCGTTCTGGGCGCAATCGGCGCTCGGCTACGTCACCTGCCTCGACGCCTACGCCACGGGCGTGAAGGGCGGCGATGCCCTCAAACGGTCGCTGCCGCTCCTCGGCATGCGCGCGCTGCGCTCGCTCGCGGCGCAGCTCAAATGGCTCCAGCTGCGCTACGGGCCCGTCGACGAGCGGCTCTGGATGATGCTGTGCCGGACCTACGCGCTGCTCGCATCGCGCAAGCTCTCCAGGACGAGCGTCGCGGTCTACCCGGGCGTCGCCGCCGAGTCGACGCCGGAGCTCGAGTTTCTCCGGGCCGCGATGTTCAACGCCTGCTCGCCGGACAGCCTGCTGCCGGCCGAGATCGAGATCGCCGAGCGCGTCATCGCGCTGTGGTCGCCCGGTTTCCTGCTCGACCCGGTGCACCAGCCCGAGACGCCGTACTGGATCGACCTCGCCGAGGGCAAGCCGCCGGTGCGCATGGCGCGTCCGCCGCAGCCCGCGCCGGGCGTCCGGTTCTTCGGTGCCGGCCGCGCCTTCGCCGAGCTCGATGCGATGATGCAGCACGTGCGGAAGCACCGCGAGGTGCCGCCCGCGATCTCGCTCGGCGGCGCGTGCACGCCCGACACCGTCCTCGGCGTGCTCGAGCACCTCGAGCACCATTGGTCTCCGAAGCTTCCCGAGCGGCGTCATCCGCGCCACCGGGTCAAGTCGCGCCTCACGATCGCGTGGGGCTTCGACGGTATCCTCGAGGTGCTCCGGCCGTGCTCGACGTCGAGCCTCGACGGGACCCGGTTCGAGAGCTGGATCGTCGAGAACGTCAGCGTCGGCGGCTTCGGCGCGCTCGTGCCCCAGGTGCGGGGCGACTGGCTGCGGATCGGCTGCCTGCTCGCGATGCAGCCCGAGGGCGGGGACAACTGGCTGATCGGCGTGGTCCGGCGGCTGTCGCGCCCGTCGCTCCAGCAGGCCGCGGTGGGCATCCAGACCCTCGCGCGCTCGGCAGCGCCGATCGAGCTCCGCGTGCAGGTCGGGGCCACCACGACCCTCGACACCGAGACCGCGATCCTGCTCGACCCGAACCAGCTGGGCGGCGAGGTGCAGATCCTGCTGCCCGCCGGCGTCCACGCGCCGGGCGAGAGCTTCATGTTCGACTACAAAGGGCTGCGCACCAGGCTCCTGCCGGCCGGGGTCGCCGAGCGCCGGCACGACTACGAGCTGCTGCGTTGCAGCCACCTGATCCGCGACGCGGCGTAGCCCGCGCCGCCTACTTCCCGAGCACCCCTTCCAGGCCGCGGCGCACCGCCGCGCGCGCCATCACCTCCGCGATCCGTGCCGCGAGCGCGTCGACGATGATCTTCGCGAGCTCGCCCGGGGTCACGCCGCCGCGGCTCTTCCCGACGTCCCGGAGCTGGATGTCGGGCAGGTCGAACGAGATCGTCGCCGTGCCGCGCCCGACCTGCGGCGCATAGGTGACCCGGGCGCCGCGGATGATGAGGCTCTCCACGATCAGCCTGCGTCCGCCCTTGGCATCGCCGCCCGCGCCGACGTAGCGCTCGACGTTGCGCTGCAGGACATCGAAGTTGCTGCCTTTCGCGCCCGGCTCATAGGTGATGCTCGGGCGCTCGACGGCGATCCGCCGCACGAGCACGACGTCCTTCACGACCGTCGTCGGATCGATCGCGAGCGCGATCGTGCCGACGGTCGCGGCATGCGGCGCACGGAAGCCCTTCGGGTTGCCGATCCGCAGCCCGCGCAAGGTGCCGGCGCCGTCGGCGGGGGAGAGCTTCACCTCGTCGAGCTCGACGGTCGCCTGGAGGATCTCCGGGACGTACTTCTCGATCGCGCGCTTGACGACGTGGTCGAGCGAGAGGTAGAGCCACACGCCGGCCGCCACCAGCGCCACGACGGCGAGCGCGGCGACGGCGGCGACGATCCGTCCCATTCAGGCGAGCACCCGGCGGAGCCACGCGCCGATGTCGTCGAGCTCCTGCGGCGCGACCGAGTGCGGCATCGGATACTCGTGCCACTCGACGTCGTAGCCGAGGCTCCGCGCGAGCTCGCGCGAGCGTCGCGCGGCGGCGACGGGGATGATCGGGTCGTGGAGGCCGTGCGCCATGAAGATCGGCACGTCGCGGTTCGCGGCGTGCGCTTCGCGCTCCAGCGACTCCGCGATCGGGACATAGGTGGACAGCGCCATGATCCCCGCGAGCCGCTCGGGATGGCGCAAGCCGGTCTGCAGCGCGATCGCGCCGCCCTGCGAGAAGCCGGCGAGGAGGATCCGCCGCGCGGGCGTGCCACGCGACTTCTCGCGCGCGATGAGCGCCTCGACGAGGGCCTGGGACGCGCGCACGCCGCGCTCGTCCTCGCGGCGCGGGAGATCCGCACCCAGGATGTCGTACCACGCGCGCATGACCATCCCGTTGTTGATCGTCACGGGCTGCAGCGGCGCATGGGGGAAGACGAACCGGATCGGCACGGGCGGGAGCTCGAGCTCGCGGACGATCGGCACGAAATCGGCTCCGTCCGCGCCCAGCCCGTGCAGCCAGAGGACGCTGGCCACAGGCTTCGGCGCGGTCTCGATCTCGATGGCGTCGAGGAGCTCGGCCACTCAGGAGGCCTTCGGGCGCTGCGCGGACTTGGGCCGGAACGCCGTCACGACCGCGTCGTTGGTCTCGATGTACGGCCCGCCGATGAGATCGATGCAGTAGGGAATCGCGCCGAAGATGCCGGGCACGACCGTCCGCCCGGCCGCGTCCTTCACGCCTTCGAGCGTCTCGCGAATCGCCTTCGGCTGGCCGGGCAGGTTGACGATCAGCGATTGCTTCCGGATCACCGCCACCTGGCGCGACAGGATCGCCGTCGGCACGAACTTGAGGCTCACCTGCCGCATCTGCTCGCCGAAGCCGGGCATGACCCGGTCGGCGACCGCGAGCGTCGCTTCCGGGGTCACGTCGCGCCGCGCCGGCCCGGTCCCTCCCGTCGTCAGCACGAGGTCGCAGCCCTGGGCGTCGGCGAGCTCGGCGAGCGTCGCCTCGATGAGCGGCTGCTCATCCGGGATCAGGCGCTCGACGCATTCCCACGGCGTCGTGAGCGCGCGGGCGAGCCAGTCCTTCAGCGCCGGCAGGCCCTCGTCCCTGTAGACGCCGCTCGAAGCGCGGTCGCTGATCGAGACGAGCCCGACCTTCAGTGGGCGATCCGGTGCGGCCATGGGGGCGTCCAGAAGTCGGGTGCAGCCGCGAATTATATCGATCGCCCGGACGCATCGTCCGCGGCCGCGCCGCGGATGAGGCGGAAGAGCTCGCGAAAATGCCGCAGGTCGCGGCCGGCGAGCCGCTCCTTGCGCGCCTCGCGAACGCAGGCGCGCAGCTGCTGCAGGTCGATGCGCGGGTGCTCGCGCGCGAACTCGGTGAAGGCCGCGTCGTCGGCGAGCAGCCGCTCGCGCCAGCGCTCGGCCCGGTGGTGCGCAGCAGTGGCCTCGCGCGACCGGCCGTCCCAGACCTCCAGCTGCGCGCGGATCGGCTCCGGGTCGACCTCCCGCATGAGCCGCCCGATGTACTGCAGCTGGCGACGGTGCGCCTCGCGGCTGCGGATCCGCTGCGCCTCGGCGATCGCTTCGCGGAGCCGCTCCGGAAGCTCCACCGACGCGAGCTGCGCGGCGTTCAGCGCGACCAGGCGCTGCCCGAGCGCCTGGAGCGCGTGCATCTCCTGCTTGCGCTGCGTCTTGCTCGGTGCGTCGTCCGGCATTCCGGCGGTGGGTGGAGACCGAGCCCGTATAATAGCCGCCCGTACCAACACTTCCATGCCCGATTCGCGGTTCACCTACGCTCCCGATGCGTTGCGCGGCATGGTCGCCGACGCGCTCTCGCTCGCGCGCGATCGCGGCGCGACCGAGGCCGAGGCCGAGATCTCCGAGGGCTACGGCCAGAGCGTCACCGTGCGCCGCGGCGAGGTCGAGACGATCGAGTACAACCGGGACAAGGGCCTCGGCGTCACCGTCTACCTCGGCAAGCAGCACGGCTACGCGAGCACGTCCGATCTCGCGCCGAAGGCGATCCAGGATACGGTGTCGGCCGCGCTGTCGATCGCGCGGTTCACCGCCGCCGATCCGGCCTCCGGCCTGGCCGACCCGGAGCTGATCGCGCGGTCGAGCCGCGATCTCGACCTGTTTCATCCGTGGGACCTGCCGGTGGAGCGCGCGATCGAGATGGCGAAGGTGTGCGAAGCGGCGGCGTTCCGCCTCGACAAGCGCATCGTCAACTCCGAGGGCGCCACCGTCTCCTGCCAGCAGTCCCAGTTCGTCGCCGGCAATACCGCCGGCTTCCTCGACGGCTACCGGAGCTCGCGCCACTACGTCTCGTGCGCGGTGATCGCCGCCGAAGGCGACGCGATGCAGCGCGACGACTGGTACTCGTCGGAGCGCTCGCCCGCCGACCTCGCGCGGCCGGAGGCGATCGGCGACTACGCCGGCCGCCGCGCGCTCGCGCGCCTGCGGAGCCGCCGGCTCGGCACCCGGGAGGCGCGGGTGCTGTTCGAGGCGCCGGTGGCGGGCGGCCTCCTCCAGCACTTCGTCGCGGCGGTGAGCGGCGGCAGCCTCTACCGGAAGAGCTCGTTCCTGCTCGACAGCCTCGGCACGCAGGTGTTCTCGCCGATCGTCGGCATTCGCGAGGACCCGCACCTCCCGCGCGGCCACGCGAGCTCGTGGTTCGACGACGACGGGGTCGCCACCGCGCCGCGCGAGGTGGTGAAGGACGGCGTGCTGCAGGGCTATTTCCTCGGCGTCTACTCGGCGCGCAAGCTCGGGCTGCGCACCACCGGCAACGCCGGCGGGAACCACAACCTGATCCTCGCGCCGGGCCGCCGCGACTTCGCCGGGATGCTGAAGGAGCTCGGCACCGGGCTCCTCGTCACCGAGCTGATGGGGCAGGGCGTCAACATGGTGACCGGCGACTACTCGCGCGGCGCGTCCGGCTACTGGGTCGAGGGCGGCGCGATCCAGTTCCCGGTCGAGGAGATCACCATCGCCGGGAACCTGCGGGAGATGTTCCGCAACGTCTCCGCGGTCGGCGGCGACGTCCTGGTGCGCGGCTCGCGCATCTCCGGCTCGATCGTCGTCGACGGGATGACGATCGCCGGGGACTAGGGCGGAGGGGCGAAGATCCGCTCGGCCTCGCGCCCGTCGCGCGGCGCGCAAAAGAGGTTGCCCTGGACGTCGTCGCAGCCGTGCGCGACGAGGAAACCGAGCTGGGCCTCGGTCTCCACGCCCTCGGCGACCACCCGCAGCCCCAGCGCCTTCGCGAGCGAGATGATCGCCTGCGTGATCGCCACGTCGTCGCTGTCGCCCGGGATGTCGCGCACGAACGACTGGTCGATCTTCAGCTTGTCGATCGGGAAGCGCTTGAGGTAGGCGAGACTCGAGTAGCCGGTCCCGAAGTCGTCCACCGAGAGCTGGATCCCCATGGCCGAGAGCTGGGACAGCGTCTCCAGCGTGGTGTCGGACTGCTGCATCACCGCGCTCTCGGTGATCTCCAGCTCCAGGAGCCGCGGTTCGAGCCCGGTGTCGCGCAGGATCCCGGCGAGAGTCGCCGGCAGCGTCTGGTCGCGGAAGACGCGCGCCGACAGGTTCACCGCCACCGGCACCGGTCGCAACCCCGCGGCCTGCCACCGCCGGCTCTGGGTGCACGCCTCGCGCAGCGTCCATTCGCCGAGCGCCTGCCCGAGCCCGCTCTCCTCGGCAATGCCGATGAACTCGTCGGGCAGCAGCAGCCCGTGCTCCGGATGGCGCCAGCGCACCAGCGCCTCCACCGCGCGCACCTCGCGCCGGGCGAGGTCGATCTGCGGCTGGTAGTGGAGCACGAGCTCGCCGCGCCGGATGCCGAGGCGGAGATCGTGTTCGATCGCGAGCCGCCGGTTCGCCTGCTGGTTCATCGTCGCGGCGAAGAACTGGTAGCCGTTCCGCCCGCCGTCCTTGACGTGGTACATCGCGACGTCGGCGTTCTGCATCAGCACGTCGCCGTCGCGCCCGTCGTCCGGATAGAGCGTGATGCCGATGCTCGCCGAGACGTGCAGCTCGCGGCCGTCCACGAGGTACGGCGGCGCGAGGTCCCGCAACAGGTTCTGCGCGACCATCGCGGCGTCGTGGGCGTTGCGCACCTCCTGCAGCACGACCACGAACTCGTCGCCGCCCAGGCGCGCCACCGTGTCGCCGCCGCGCAAAGCCCTGGTCAGCCGCGCCGCGACCTCCTTCAGGATCTGGTCGCCGACGTGGTGTCCGAGCGAGTCGTTGATGTTCTTGAACCGGTCGAGGTCGAGGAACATGAGCGCGACGCGCATGCGGTGCCGGCTCGCGAACACCAGCCCCTGGCGCAGGCGGTCGGCGAGCAGGTTGCGGTTGGGGAGCCCGGTGAGCGCGTCGTAGTGCGCGAGGCGCATGAGCTTGCCTTCCGCGTCGAGCCGCTGCGACGCCTCGATCGCGAGCGCGATCATGGTCGCGATCCCGGACGCGAAGTCGACCTCTTCGGGTTGCCACGCGCGGGCGCCCTGCGTGACCTCGCAGCACACCAGGCCCACGACGCGGCCGTCGAGCCAGACCGGCGCATCCAGCGTCGCGGTGATCCCCAGCGGCCGGAGGTAGCCGGGCCCGAGGGAGCGGGTCGCCGGATGGCTCTCGGCGTCCTCGGCGGCGATGATCTCGTTCGCGACGATCGCGCCGAAGTATGCGGGGTGCTCCCCCGGGTCGACCAGGTCGGCGGCCGGCGCCGGATCCGCGCCGCCGTCGGCGCGATGCACCAGCTCGCAGCGCACGCCGCGGCCGTCCGGAAGCATCCGCCAGTAGCTCGCGCGATCCAGGCGGAGCGTCGTGCACGCGGTCGCCAGGACCTCCGCGAGCGATTCGCCGAGGTCGGCGCGATCGCGGCGC
>DATEDA010000105.1:0-6309 GCA_035286595.1 Burkholderiales bacterium
GACACCGGCGGGTTCGAGCCGGTGGCGCGGGACGGTCTGCTCGGCGAGATGGCGAAGCAAACCCTGGCCGCGGTCGCGGAGGCCGACGCCATCCTGTTCCTGGTCGACGGTCGCGACGGCGTGGCGCCGCAGGATCGGCGCATCGCCGCCGAGCTGCGGAAGGCGCGCGCGCGCATCTGGCTGGTGGTCAACAAGACCGAGGGCATGGACGCCGCGATCGCGACGGCGGAGTTTCACGAGCTCGGGCTCGGCGCACCGCACGCGATCGCGGCGGCGCACGACGAGGGGGTGCGCGAGCTGATCGACGCCGTGCTCGACGGGCTGCCCGAAGCGCCTCCGGACGAGGCGCCTCACGACGACGAAGGGCCGCGGATCGCGGTCGTCGGGCGCCCGAACGTCGGCAAGTCCACGCTCGTCAACCGCCTGCTCGGCGAGGACCGCATGATCGTGTCCGCGACGCCCGGAACGACCCGCGATGCGATCGAGGTCCCGTTCGAGCACGCGGGCCAACGCTACGTCCTCGTGGACACCGCCGGGGTCCGGCGGCGCGGCCGCGTCTTCGAGGCGGTCGAGAAATTCTCGGTGGTGAAGACGATGCAGGCGATCGACCGCGCCAACGTCGCGATCCTCGTCGTCGACGCCGCCGAGGGGGTCGCCGACCAGGACGCCCACATCGCGGGTTACGTGCTCGAGCGCGGCCGGGCGCTCGTCGTCGCCGCGAACAAATGGGACGGTCTCGACGGCTACGGGCGGGACACCGCCAAACGCACGCTCGAGCGCAAGCTCGGCTTCCTCGCGTTTGCGCGCGTGATATTCGTGTCGGCGTTGCAGGGGGACGGCCTGCGCCCGTTGATGGCGTCGGTGGACGAGGCCTACCGCGCGGCGATGACGAAGCTTGCGACGCCGCGGCTCACCCGCACGCTGATCGACGCCGTCGCGCGGCAGGCGCCGCCGCGCTCCGGGCTGGCCCGCCCGAAGCTCCGCTACGCCCACCAGGGCGGGCGCAACCCGCCGATCATCGTCGTGCACGGCACGGCCCTCAACGCGGTGCCCGCGAGCTACCGCCGGTACCTCGAGAGCGCGTTCCGCAAGACCTTCGGCCTGGTCGGCACGCCGCTCCGGATCGAATTTCGCACCGGACGGAACCCCTACGTACGGCAATAGTCCTTATGGTTGAAGGGAAACGCCGCTCGCCCGGATGGCACCCGCCCCGGAAACGCGCTAAAGTAGCCCGCCAGAAAACCAAACACCGGAGCGACCATGAGCAACAAGGGCCAATTACTACAAGACCCCTTCCTCAACACGCTGCGCAAGGAGCACATCCCGGTCTCGATCTACCTCGTCAACGGCATCAAGCTCCAGGGCCAGATCGAGTCGTTCGACCAGTACGTCGTGTTGCTCAAGAACACCGTGACCCAGATGGTGTACAAGCACGCCATCTCCACCGTGGTCCCGTCGCGGCCGGTCAACCTCAGCCTGGACCAGGGCGGCGACTCCTGATGTCCCGCAAGTAGTGGCGGCCGGCGCGTTCCCCGCGCGCGCCGAGCGCGCGAACGGCGCCGCGTCCGAAGGCGCGGTCCTGGTCGCGCTCGACTTCGGCCGCGACGACCACGCCGCGAGCCGCACCGAGCTCGAGGCGCTCGTCACGAGCGCCGGCGCGCGCGTGCTCGCGGTCGTGGAGGGACGGCGGAGCCGTCCCGATCCGGCGCTCTTCGCCGGTTCGGGCAAGGCCGAGGAGCTCGCGCGAGTCCGGGCGGCGACCGGCGCCTCGGTCGTGATCTTCAACCACGAGCTCTCGCCCGCGCAGCAGCGCAATCTCGAGCGCGCCGTCGGCTGCCGCGTCGTCGATCGGACCAGCCTGATCCTCGACATCTTCGCGCAGCGCGCGAGCTCGCACGAAGGCAAGGTGCAGGTGGAGCTCGCGCAGCTGCAGCACCAGTCGACCCGCCTGGTGCGCGGCTGGACCCACCTCGAGCGGCAGAAAGGCGGCATCGGGTTGCGCGGCCCGGGCGAGACCCAGCTCGAGACCGACCGACGGCTGATCGGCCGGCGGGTGAAGTTCCTGAGGACGCGCCTCGCCCGGCTCGAGCGCCAGCGGACCGTGCAGCGGCGCGCGCGCGCGCGCGGCGAGGTGCTCTCGCTCTCGCTGGTCGGCTACACGAACGCCGGCAAGTCGACGCTCTTCAACGCGCTCACGCACGCCGGCGCATACGCTGCCGACCGGCTGTTCGCGACCGTCGACACGACCACGCGGCGTCTGTACCTGCCGGCGCTCGGCGCGATCACCGTCTCCGACACGGTGGGATTCATCCGGGGCCTGCCGCACACGCTGGTCGCCGCATTCCGCGCCACGCTCGAGGAGACGGTGCACGCCGACCTGCTGCTCCACGTCGTCGACGCCTCGAGCCCGACGCGCGATTTGCAGATCGACGAGGTCAACAAGGTGCTGGAAGAGATCGGCGCGCAGGCGATCCCCCAGCTCTTCGTCTGGAACAAGATCGACCTGAACGGCGTCGGGCCGGGAATCGATCGCGACGACTGTGGTAGGATCGCGCGCGTCCGATTGAGCGCCCGGACGGGCGCAGGTCTGGACGCGCTGCGCCAGGCGCTCGCCGAGGCGGCAGCCTCGAAGGCCGAATCCCGACGACTCGCAACCGAACCCGGGCACACGAAGGACGCGCATGTCACTTAACGACCCGCAATGGGGCCGCCGCGGGGGCGGTGGAGGCGGCGGCAACCAGGGGCCGCCGGACCTCGACGAGCTGTGGCGCAACTTCAACCAGCGCCTCGCCACGATCTTCGGCCGGCGCGGCGGCGGCGGCGGCGCGGGCGCCGAGCCGCCCAGCTTTCGCCAGCTCGGAGGCGGGGTCGGTCTGCTCGTGGGCCTGGTGCTCGTCGTGTGGCTCGCGAGCGGCTTCTACATCGTCGATGCGAGCTCGCGCGGCGTCGTGCTGACCTTCGGCAAGTACTCGCAGACCACCGAGCCGGGCCTGCGCTGGCGGCTGCCGTATCCGATCCAGTCGCACGAAGTGATCAACATCTCCCAGGTCCGCACGATCGAGGTCGGCTACCGGAACAACGTGAAATCGAAGGTCCTGCGCGAAGCGCTGACGCTGACCAACGACGAGAACATCGTCGACATCCAGTTCGCGGTTCAGTACACGATCAAGGACCCCGAGGACTATCTCTTCAACGTGCGGCGACCCGACGAGACCGTGATGCAGGTCGCCGAGACCGCCTTCCGCGAGATCGTCGGCAAGTCGACCATGGACTTCGTGCTCTACGAAGGGCGCCAGGAGATCGCGGCGCGGGCCGAGGAGCTGATGCAGAACATCCTCGACCGCTACCAGACCGGCGTCCTGATCAGCAAGGTGACGATGCAGAACGCCCAGCCGCCGGAGCAGGTGCAGGCGGCGTTCGACGACGCGGTGAAGGCGAATCAGGACTTGGAGCGTTTCAAGAACGACGGCCAGGCCTATTACAACGACGTCGTCCCGAAGGCCCGCGGCACCGCTTCGCGCCTCATCGAGGAGGCGAACGGGTACCGCCAGCGGGTCATCGCGTACGCGGAGGGCGAGGCTTCGCGTTTCCGGCAGATCCTCACGGAGTACAATCGGGCCCCCGCAGTGACCCGCGAGCGGATGTACCTGGAGACGGTGCAGCAGATCATGACCAGCACGAGCAAGGTCATGATCGACGCCAAGTCGGGCGGCAACATCCTGTTCCTCCCGCTCGACAAGATCCTGCAGCTGTCCGCCGCCGGGGTTGCGGACGCAATGGCCGCCGCGAAGCCGTCCGCCTCCGACGTGCCGGCTCCCGAGGCCTCGGGCCGCTCGCGCGAGTCGCTGCGGGCGCGTGACCGGGAGTCGCGGCAATGAGGACAGGCCTCGGCGCGATCATCGGGGCGCTGCTCGTCGCGGCGGTGCTCGCAAGCCTGGCGCTCTTCACGGTCGACCAGCGCGAGAGCGCGATCGTATTCCAGCTCGGCGAGATCAAGGAGGTGCTCACCGAGCCCGGACTGCGGACCAAGTGGCCGTTGATCCAGAACGTGCGCTACTTCGACAAGCGCATCCTGACGATCGACGACCCGGACACGGAGCGCTTCGTCACTTCGGAGAAGAAGAACCTGCTGGTCGACGCATTCGTGAAGTGGCGGATCGCCGACGTGAGGCAGTACTACATCTCGGTCACGGGCGACGAGGCGCGCGCCCGCTCGCGGCTCACGCAGATCGTCAACTCCGTCCTGCGCGAGGAGATCGGCAAGCGCAGCGTGCAGGAGGTCGTCTCGACCGAGCGCGAGCGGATCATGCAGGACGTGCGCGAGAAGGTGATCCAGGACGCGCGACCCCTCGGCGTGCAGATCGTCGATGTGCGCCTCAAGCGCGTCGAGCTGCCGGCGGATGTCAGCGAGGCGGTGTACCGTCGGATGGAGGCGGAGCGCCGCGCGGTGGCGAGCCAGTTGCGGTCGCAGGGTGCCTCGGAGGCGGAGAAGATCCGCGCCGAGGCGGACAAGGACCGCGAGGTCATCGTCGCCGAAGCCTACCGCGACGCGCAGCGGGTGAAAGGGGAGGGCGACGCCCGGGCGGCCTCCATCTACGCCAAGGCGTTCAGCGAGAATCCCGAGTTCTACTCCTTCTACCGCAGCCTCGAAGCCTATCGGGCGAGCTTCCGCAGCCGCGCGGACGTGCTGGTGCTGGAGCCGGGCTCCGACTTCTTCAGGTACCTCAAGACCCCCGGCGGCGGGCGAGGGGCCAGCGCCGGCCGGTGACGCGTTGAGCACGGTGCTGATGGCGTTCGGGTTGATGCTGGTGATCGAGGGCCTCCTGCCGCTCCTCGCGCCCGCGCTGTGGCGGGAGACGTTCCGACGCATCCTGCAGTTCAGCGACGGCCAGATCCGGTTCTTCGGCCTGGCGTCGCTCGCCGCGGGCCTCGCGCTCGTCGCCATCGCCCGCGCCTGAGCCGCGCGCGCCCGGGTTGCGATGCGCAACTGGCTGCTCCCCGAGTTCGTGGAGGACGTGCTGCCCGACGAGGCGCGCGCGATCGAGACCTACCGGACGCGGCTGCTCGAGCTGTTCCGGGTGCACGGCTACGAGCTCGTGGTGCCGCCGATGCTCGAGTACATCGAGTCGCTGCTCAGCGGCACCGGCCACGACCTCGATCTGCGCACGTTCAAGCTGATCGACCAGCTCTCGGGACGCACGATGGGGCTGCGGGCGGACATGACGCCCCAGGTCGCACGGATCGACGCGCACCTCCTCAACCGCCAGGGGGTCGCGCGGCTGTGCTATTGCGGCAGCGTTCTGCACACCCGGCCACGGGGCCTGACGGCGACGCGCGAGCCGCTGCAGATCGGCGCCGAGATCTACGGCCACGCCGGCATCGAGAGCGACATCGAGATCCAGCAGCTGCTGCGCGCGGCGCTTGCGGCCTGCGCCCTCGTGGACGTGCGGCTGGACGTCGGGCACGTCGGCGTGTTCCGGGCGGTGGCGCGTCGCGGCGGGGTGAACGCGGCGCTGGAGTCCGAGCTGCTCGAGGCCCTGGTCGCGAAGGACCGCGCCGGGCTCGCCGGGCTCAGCGCCGGCCTGGACCCCGCAACGCGCGCCGGGCTCCGGATGCTCCCGGAGCTCTACGGCGGCGCGGAGGTCCTGGAGCAAGCTGCGGCAGCGCTCCCGCCCTATCCGGAGATCACGGCCGCGCTCGCCGATCTCGGGCGATTGGTGCGCGAGAACGGCATCGCGATGAGCATCGACCTTGCCGACCTGCGCGGCTACTATTACCACAGCGGTGTCGTGTTCGCGGCGTACTGCAACGGCCTTCCCAGCGCGATCGCGCTCGGCGGCCGCTATGACGAGGTGGGGAAGGCGTTCGGGCGCGCCCGGCCGGCGACCGGCTTCTCGCTCGATCTGCGCGAGCTCGCTCGGGTGGCCCCGGGGCTCGCGCGCCGCGGCTCGGTCCTCGCCCCGCACGGCGACGATCCCGCCTTGCGCGCGGCGATCGAGGGGCTGCGCCGCAAAGGCGAGGTCGTGGTCGTGGACCTGCCGGGGCATGCGGCGCATCGCGCCGAGCTCGGGTGTGACCGGCAGCTCGCGCGGCGCGGGGACAAATGGGAGGTCGAGAAGCTCTAGCTGCCGATGAACGCGGAACCCCGCGCGCATCGGCGCTGAAGCACGCCCGCTATGGCGAAGAACGTCGTCGTCATCGGCACCCAGTGGGGGGACGAGGGGAAGGGGAAGGTCGTCGACTGGCTGACCGACCACGCCCAGGGCGTGGTGCGCTTCCAGGGCGGCCACAACGCCGGCCACACGCTCG
>DATEDA010000106.1:0-16919 GCA_035286595.1 Burkholderiales bacterium
CGGCCCCGGAGCGAGCACTCCCTTGGGGACATCCGGCGGCACCGTGCCGCCGCAACTTCACACCGAAACCTGCATCCCCTTCGCGACCGCCGGCCGCGCGCCGACGCGCGCCGCCCAGGCGAGGAGATTCGGGAACTTCCCCGCCTTCTCAATGACCGCCTTGCGCTGCGCGACGATCGGATAGAGCGCGAGGTCGGCGACCGAGAACTCGTCGGCGAGGTACTCGCGCCCCGCGAGCCGCCCTTCGACGACCCCGAGGAAACCGAACAGCCGCTTCTCGAAGAAGTCCACGTTCGCCGGCGACTTCTCCGGCGCGGTGTTCGCGAGGTGGAACATCGTCCCGCTCGTCAGCGCGCAATCGGAGCAGGCATGCATGAACCAATGCAGCGCCTGCGCCCGGCGCGCCGGGTCCTTCGGCAGGAGCTTGCCGCTCTTCTCGGCGATGTAGAGCGCGATCGCCCCCGACTGGGCCAGTGCGAGCGGCTTCCCGCCGGGGCCGTCCTGGTCGACGATCGCCGGGATCACGCCGGCCGGGTTGATCGTCAGGTACTCGGGCTTCCGCTGGTCGCCCGCCTGGAGGTTGAGCTTGTGCGCGCGGTAGGGCAGCCCGGACTCCTCGAGCGCGAGCGCGGCGCGATGGCCGTTCTGGGTGCCGGCAGTGTAGAGATCGATCATGCGTCTTCCTCCAGGTTACTTGCCGAGCGCCTGCAGCGCGGCGATGCGTTGCTCCATCGGCGGGTGGGTCGAGAACAGCGCCATCCAGCCCGGCCGGTCGTTGATCCCCATCGCCTTGATCGACTGCGGCAGCGCGCCGGGCTCCATGCCGCCCAGGCGCGCGAGCGCGTTGATCATCGGCCGCGCGGCGCCGAGATACTCGGCCGAGCCCCGATCGGCGCGGAACTCGCGCCGGCGCGAGAACCAGGCGACGATGAGCGAGGCGAGGAGACCGAACACGATCTGGGACACGATCACGGTGATGAAGTAGCCGGGTCCGATCCCCCGCTCGGTGCGGAACACGGTCCGGTCGACGATCGTGCCCACGATGCGCGAGAGGAAGATCACGAAGGTGTTCAACACGCCCTGGAGGAGCGTCATGGTCACCATGTCCCCGTTCGCGACGTGCGCGACCTCGTGGCCGAGCACCGCCTCGACCTCCTCCTGGTTCATCGAGCTCAGCAGCCCCGTCGATACCGCGACCAGCGCCGAGTTCCTGAACGCGCCGGTAGCGAACGCGTTCGGCTCGCCCTCGTAGACCGCGACCTCGGGCATGCCGATGCCGGCCTTCTGCGAGAGCTTGCGCACCGTCTCGACGAGCCAGCGCTGGCTGGTGCCCTCGGAGCCGTCGATCACCTGCGCGCCGGTGGACCGCTTCGCCATCCATTTGGAGATGAGCAGCGAGATGATCGCGCCCCCGAAGCCCAGGACGGCCGAGAAGGCGAGGAGCGGCCCGAGTTGGAAGCCCTCCTGGGCCATCACCTGATCGAGGCCGAGGAGCTTGAGCACGATCGTCAGCACGGCCAGCACCGCGATGTTGGTGAGGACGAAGAGCGCGATGCGCATCATCTGGGGCCTCCTTGTGAGTCTTGAGTTCCGGGCGGGCGCCGATTGTACCCGTTGACCATGACGACCGGCGTCACGGCTCCGCGCCCGGCGGCTGCCGGGTCCGCATCACGAGCGGCGACGCCGAGGACGAAGCGGAGCGTGACAAGCGTGAACGGGACGGCGCGCCGCAAGCCGCCGCCGGGGCGCTGCCGAAGCGCTAGCGGCTCGCGGAGTAGAAGCGGCTGCGCGCGGCGGCGAGCTCCACGCCGGCGCGCGCCAGCTCGGCCGCCGACAGCTCGTACAGCCACACGTAGTGCGGCGGCGTGAGCTCGACCGCGATGAAGGCGAACCGCGGCGCGCGGCCGGTGAGGTGGCGGGCCGCGTCGACGTAGTGCGCCGCCTTGAGGTCGTAGCCGAAGCGGCGACGCGTGCGCGCGAAGGCGCGGGGGCGCACGTCGCCGGTGGTCTTCAGCTCGAGGACGATCTCGTCGGTGAAGCAGTCCGGCCGCGCCTTCCAGCGCCGGCCCGCGTCGTCGGTCCAGTAGATCGAAAGCTCCTTCATGCCCTCGTCGAGCCAGCGGGCGAGGGGCGCGCGCGGATACGCGCGGATCGCGTCGCGCGACGAAACGAGCGCGGCGTACTCGCCGCTCGAGAGCCACACGCGGCCCGCGGGCGCGTCGGGCTGCTCGTCTCCGGACGGGGTGGGCGCATCGCGGTCGAGGACGAAGTACTCGCGCGCAAACCGGGCCGGCTCCAGCACCAGGGCATGCAGCGCCTGGGCGAGGCGTTGGCTGGGATCGTCCTCGATGCGCAGCGCCGCCGCCCGCTCGGCGGTGTGCAGGCTCCGCCGCAGCGCCGACGCCGAGACGTGGTCGACGCGGGCGAGGTAGGCGTCGAGCGGCTCCTGGCGGACGGCGCCGCCGCGGCGTTCGGTCGTGCGGTCGCGGACGAGATCGTCGATCGTTCTCATGGACTTATGGTGGAGGCGGGCGGCTACGGCGGGATGACACGATGCTCTGGGTAGACCCGGTCCGTGCGGGGCCGTTCCCAGAGGGGGGCGCCCGATGCGAAAGGGGTGACGGCAATATTACGCGCCGTCGCGCGGCGCGGCGGCGACCAGCGCCGCGCAGCCCCCGCGAAAGCGCACAAACCCGCAGCCGACCCGTTGTTTCGGTGGACTTTTCGGGTGTCGACTCGCATGATCCCCGAGCCCGGGGCCGCCGGTTGGCCTCGGGCTCACCATGACGACCCAGGCTCCCGAACACGCGGCCGAGCGCCGCGAGCCCGCCTCGCCCTCGACGCTTTCCGAGCGGCTGGACATCATCACGCGCCTGACGAGGCGCCTCTTCCGGGTGCCGGTCACCCTGCTGTCGCTCATGAACGAGAACAGGCTGCGGCTGTTCGCCGGCCAGGGCGTGCCGTCGAGCGTGCTCGGCACCGAGGTCGCGTTCGACGCCGCCACCGTCCTCAACGACGGGCCGCTGGTCATTCCCGACGTGCTCGGCGACGCCCGCTTCGTCGATCACCCGTGGGTGAGCGGCCGGCTCCAGGTCCGGTTCTACGCCGGCACGCTGGTGCTCGCCCCGGACGGCGCCGTCGCCGGGGTGCTGAGCGTGTGCGACCGCTCGCCGAACGCGCTCGCCGAGGGCGACCTCATCCTGCTCCGCGATCTCGCGCGGCTCGTCGAGTCGGAGCTGAAGCTCGTCTCGCTCGGCCGGGCGCAGGCGGCGCTCGTGCAGGAGAGCGAGGCGCTGCGCCGCCGGTCGCTCGTCGACACGCGCACCCAGCTCTGGAACCGCCACGCCATGTTCGAGCTGCTCGACCGCGAGTTCCACCGCGCGCGCCGCGAGCGCGAGGCCGTTGCCGTCATCCTGGGCGAGATCGACGCCTTCGAGGCGGTCGCGACCGCGCACGGCGCGGCCGCGGGCGACGCCGTGCTCGTGGAGGTGACGAACCGCATCCGCAGCGTCGTCCGGCGCTCGGACACCGTCGCGCGGTTCGGCCCCGACGAGTTCCTGGTCTTCCTCGGCCGCTGCGACCTCGAGAACGCCACCGCGCTCGCCGAGCGCATGCGCCACCGCATCCGCAAGGCGCCCATCGTCGCCGGCATGAAGCAGGTCAACGTCACGATGACGTTCGGCGTGGCGGCGAGCGACGACACCGCCGACTGGACGCCCGACACCCTGGTCCGGCGCGCCGACGAGGCGCTCGCCGAGGCCGTCAAGGGCGGGCGCGACAAGGTCGCCACGCGGAAGCTCTAGCCCCGCACGACCGGCGCAGTGTAGGCTTCGCGTTTTCGCGCGAGCCGTCCACATGCAGCGACAGTTCGCGACCGGCGTCGCGTTCGCGCTGGTGGCGGTGCTCCTCTGGGGCGCGCAGTTCCCGGTCGCGAAGAGCGTCTTTGCGACCGTCGATCCCTACCACGTCTCGCTGATCCGCTACGGCGTTGCGACGCTGCTGCTCGTGCCGATCGTCGCGTGGCACGACGGACCGGCGGCCTTCCGCTACTACGGCCGGGCGTGGCCGGCGAGCCTGCTCGGCGTGATCGGGATGTGCGGGTCGCCGCTGCTCGTCTTCGCCGGGCTCCAGCTCACGCGTCCCGAGCACGCGGCGATCATCGTGTCGCTGCAGCCGTCGATGACGGCGATCGTCGACTGGGCCCGGCGCGGCCGCCGGCCGGCGCGCTTCACGGTCGCGTGCATCGCGACCGCGTTCGTCGGGGTCGTGCTCGTCGTGACCAAGGGCGACCCGTCGGTCGCATTCGGGAAGGGCGAGCTCCTCGGCGACCTGCTGGTGCTGGTCGGCGCGGCCTGCTGGGTGGTCTACACCATGGGCACCGAGCGCTTCGGCGGCTGGTCGGCGCTGAAGCTCACGCTGCTCACCCTGATCCCCGGATCGATTGCGCTCGCGATCGCGACCGCGGCGCTCGTGGCGCTCGGCGTCGCGCGCGTGCCGACGCCCGCAGCGCTCGCGTCGGTCGCCGGCGAGCTGGCGTTCCTCGCGCTCGCCGGCGTGCTGCTCGCGATGATCTGCTGGAACGCCGGCAACCAGCGCATCGGTGCCCTCAACGCGATGCTGATGCTGAACCTCGTGCCCATCGTCGTGTTCGTGATCGGCTTCCTGCAGGGACAGCACTTCGAGGCGGTCGAGCTCGCGGGCGCCGGGCTCGTGATCGGGGCGCTTGCCGCCAACAACCTCTACCTGCGCTACGCGCACGCCCGGGGCGTGCGCCGCTAGCTAGCCCAGCTCCCGCCGCACGAACTCGTGGAAGTGCACCATGCCGTCCTCGTGCGGCGAGTGGTACGGGCCCCGGTCGTCCTGCCGGAGCGCGTACAGCGCTTTCCGCCCGCGATGGAGCTGGGTGCAGATCTGCGCATCCTCCGCGGCCGACTCCGCGTACGCCGCCTGGTGCGCCTCGACCAGCCCGCGCTCGAAGAGGGCAATCTCCTCCGGGTAGTAGAACTCGACGATGTTGGTGGTCTGCTCGGGCGAGCGCGGGATCAGGGTGCTGACGACGAGCGAGTACGGGTACCACTCCAGCATCACGTTCGGGTAGTAGATCGACCAGACCGTCCCGTACTTCGGGAATTCGCCCCCGCTGTAGGCGAGGATCGCGTCGCGGTAGCGGGTGTAGTTCGCCGACACCTGGTTTTCCCACCGGCCCTTCACGCCCAGGATCTGGTACGACCAGCGCTCGCCGAACCCCCATTGGTAGTTCCCGGCGTCGACGAACTCCTGCAGCCCCGGGTGGAACGGCTGCACGTGATACAGCTCGAGATAGATCTCGAGGAACGTCTTCCAGTTGAACCGGCACTCGTCGACGGCCATCCGGTCGAACACGTAGTCCGAGAAGTCGTAGTCGCGCGCGAGGCTGAAGTCGGCCAGGTCCTTGCCCACGTCGCGCCGGCCGGAGAAGAGCAGCCCGTGCCAGGACTGGAGCGACGTGGACGGCAGCGGGAGGTTCGGCGTCTCGGCGAACTCCGGGGCGCCGAGCAGCTTGCCCTGGAGGTCGTACGTCCAGCGGTGCAGCGGGCACACGATGTTTCGCACCTTGCCGCGCCCCTCGAGCAACAGGCTCTGCCGGTGGCGGCAGACGTTCCCGAGCAGGCTCACGCCGCGCTCGCTCCGCACCAGCACGCTTCCGTGCTGGGTACCCTCGAGCGTCATGTAGTCGCCTTCCTTCGGCACCATGAGCTCGTGGCCGACGTACTGGGAGCCGCGGTCGAAGAGCGCGGCCTGCTCGCGCGCGAAGATCTCGGGATCGAAGTACCAGGCGATCGGGAGTTGTGGCGCGGCCGGCTTGAGCCGGCCGGGATGCGCGGGCTCGGTCATGACTGGATGTCCTACTGCTGTTGCTGGGCTTGCTGGGCGGCCTTCTTGAGCAACCGCTCGCGCACCTTGGCCACGGCGACGACGAAGCGCTCGTGCGTTCCCCGCAGGACGTCGTCGGCGCCGTCCTTGACCGTCGCCTCGAAGGTCACGCGCCGGCCATCGACATTCGTCACCTTGACGTCGATCGTCACTTCGGCGCCGAGCAGCGCGGGGCCGACGTGCTCGACGTTGACGCGCGTGCCGACCGAGTCCTCGCCCGGCTCGAGGTGCTGGAGGAGGAAGTTGCGGCAGGTGTACTCGATGTCGCTGATGATCCGCGGCGTCGCGTACACCCGGCAGTCGTCGCCCATGAACGCAATGACGCGCGACTCGTCGACCGTGATGCGCTTGGCGGCCGTCAGGCCGGCCGCGAGGGAAGGTTTCATGGCGGGAAAGCCTACACCAAGCGTGACGCCGTGGGGAACCGCGCGCGGCTCAGGCGCGCGGTCCTCCGGTCGCAGTCGTCGCGACCTCGCCGGGGTCTTCCGGCGGCCGGTTGCCGCGCCAGACGACGTGCAGGTCGGGCCGAAGAAGCAATAGGTCGTAACCGCACACCTCACGCACCGCGTCGTCCGGGACCTCGAGCACCGTGAGCGGCGCGCCGGACGCGCGCATCGCCTTCTCCAGCCCCGAGGTGTCGGCCTGGGTGCGGCCCAGCCGCAGCAGCGCGTAGCCGTCGTAGGGAATGCGGTCCTGCATCGGCGTGCCGTCCGCGAGCCACGCGTGCGGCAGACGCGCGCCCGGCCATGTCGTCGGCTCGTACACGCGAAAGCGGTGCTCCGGCCCGCCGGGGATGTCGCACACGATCGGCGAATCGACGTAGCGGTAGCCGAGCTCGGCCCCGATCATCTCGTTCGACTTCCGCTGCTCGACGTCGGCGACGCGGACCAGGTTCGCGCGCGTGGCCGCGCCCTCGGGGGTGCGGTCGCGGATGTTCGGACGGTACTGCGCGCGCCACTTGCGCCGGCCGAGCGACGCGTAGCGTGAGGCGCCCACGTTGCGCTCGCCGACCTGGCGCCGCTCGATCTCGTACGCGTCGAGGAGCCGCGGCCCGCCCCAGCCCGCGAGCGTCGCTGCGAGCTTCCACGCGAGATCGATTGCGTCTCCGACCCCGGTGTTCATGCCGAGGCCGCCGGTCGGGATCACGAGGTGCGCCGCGTCGCCGGCGAGGAACACGCGGCGGTCGCGGTAGCGGTCGGCGAGCAGCAGGTTCTGCCGCCACGGGTTGCACGAGAGCAGCTCGTACCGCACTGGAACCGCGACGGTCCGTTCGAACGTCGCGTTCATGTCCGCGTCGCGTTCCACCACCGAATGCAGGGTGAAGTGGCGCGTCGAGTCCTGCATGATCAGGAAGGTCGCGTTGCCGTCCGCGACGTGATAGTGGCGGCCCTTGCCGGGACCGTTGCCGATGGGCAGCCGGTCGAAGAGCTCGTCGCAGCGATAGAGGGCCTGCCGCAGCTCGAGGATGTTGTACTCGCCGCGCAGCCGAATCCCGAGCTGCTTGCGCACCGTGCTCGAGCCGCCGTCGCAGCCGGCGAGGTACGCGGCGCGGATCGCGCCGCCCGTCCCGTCGGCGTTCTTCACCCGCGCCGTGACGCCGGCCTCGTCCTGCGTGAACGACTCGAGCTGGGAGCCGTAGCGGACGGTGACCGTGGGCAGCGTCTCCGCGATCGACTTCAGCAGCGGTTCCAGCGTGTACTGCGAGATGAGCTGGTAGGGCTCGAGCGGCAGGGTGCCGTCGGTGCACGCGCGGATCTCGGCGCGCGCCTGTTCCACCGACGGGTAGGGGAGGTGAACGAGCGGCGGCTCGGCGAGCGAGAGCACGATGAACACGTCCATGGGAAGGTCCGCGCGCAGGCCCGCGGTCCGGACCTGGGCGGCGATGCCGAGGCGCCGGAAGATCTCCATGGTGCGGGCGTTGCACCGCTCCATCTTCGGCAGGAACTGCGGCGCGTCCTTCTGCTCGATCAGCGTGCAGTACACGCCCCGCCGGCCGAGATCGATGGCGAGCGTGAGCCCCACCGGCCCGCCGCCGACGACGAGGACCTGCGGATCAGTCACTGCCGGGCGGCCGCACGACGAGCTCGCGATGGAACTCGGGTCTCCATGGACTATTGTCGCCGAGCGGCGATGAGGGCCACAATGACCCGCTTGGCGCGTCGTCTCGCGGACCATGGAGGTGGACCAAATGACCCTTTGCCCTGTCGCACTCGCCGTGGGCTGCCGGAAGTGCCCGGTGTTCAGCGTCTGTCCCTTGAAAGGCGTCATCGGTGACTACAAGGGGGACAAGGCGGATCCGAAAGACAAGAAGGCCCCCGCTGCGAAAGCCAAGGCGAAGCGATAGCCGCGCGAAGGCTCCGTGGGGAACCGACCTCCATGCCGGAAGAAGAGCGGGTGGCGGGTACCGAGCTGGACGGCGTCCAGATCCTCGCGACCATCCGGAAGCTCGAGCGCCGCATCGCGGAGCGGTTTCCCGGCTCGGGGCTGAGCCGGCTAAGCGGCCGGCTGGGCCAGCTGGCCGGCACGGCGGACGCGGAGATTGCGCGGCTGCGAAAGCCGCTCTGGTTACCTCGCATCGGCACGGTGCTGGGGATCGCGGGAATCCTGGCGATCGCGGTGGAGGTGTTGATCCTCGGGCTGTCCTCCTCGGTCGAGCTGGGAAACCTGGCCGAGTTTCTCCAGGCGAGCGAGGCCGGGATCAACCTGGTCGTGCTGCTGGCGATCGGCGTCTATTCCACGGTGACGCTCGAAACCCGGTTCAAGCGCCGGGCGGCGCTGAAGGCGCTCTACCGCCTGCGCAGCATCATCCATATCGTGGACATGCACCAGCTCACCAAGGACCCGGAATTCGTCCTCTCGCCGGCCGGGACGGCGACCGCCTCGTCGCCGCAGCGCACGTTGACGCGCTTCGAGCTGGTGCGCTATCTCGACTACTGCTCGGAGCTGTTCGCGCTATCCAGCAAGGTGGCCGCCCTGTACGCTCAGCACCTGAACGACGCGGTCGTGCTGGAGGCGGTCAACGACATCGAGTCGCTCGCTGCCAGCCTGGCCAACAAGGTCTGGCAGAAGATCATGATCGTCGACAGCGCGCGCGCGGAAGAGGCGGCGAGGCACAAGCCGGGAGGATGAGAGACGAGCGCCGCTCCGCACGCGTACCAGGTCGGTGCTCAGCCGCGCCGCTCGGGCCGGATGTAGATGACGTAGTAGACGAGTGCGACGAGCACGCTGCCGCCGACCAGGTTGCCGGCGATGACGGGCGCGAGGTTGCGCGCGAAATCGGCCCACCCGAGGGGCGAGCCGAGCAGCATCGCGAGCGGGAAGAAGTACATGTTGGCGATCGAGTGCTCGAAGCCCGCGGCGACGAACGCCGAGATCGGAAACACGATCGCCACCACCTTGTCGACGACGCTGCGACCGGCCATCGCCATCCACACCGCCATGCACACGAGCACGTTGCACAGCACGCCGCGGAAGAACGCCTCGGCGAGCGGCAGCGCCGCTTTCGCCGCCGCGATGTCGAGCGCGGTCCGGCCGACCGCGCCGCCGTTGAGCGATGCGTGACCCGACAGCCACACGAGGAGCGCGAGCCCGGCCGCGCCGACGAAGTTGCCGGCGCAGGTCACCACCCAGTTGCGCAGCACGTCGCCGCTGGTGAGGCAGCCGTCGGCCCAGGCCATGGCGAGCAGGTTGTTGCCGGTGAAGAGCTCCGCGCCCGCGACCACGACCAGGATGAGCCCGAGCGAGAACAGAAAGCCGCCGAGGACGCGCGCCGCGGCGAAACCGAGCGCCGGCGCGTCGCTGACCACCAGCGTGTAGTAGAGCGCCCCGAGCCCGATGAACGCGCCGGCAAGCATGGAGAGCATCCAGAGCGTCAGGAGCGGCAGGCGGGCCTTGATCACGCACACGCCGCGCACGCGCTCGGCGACGTCCTTCGGTGCGAATGCGTCCGACCCGAAAAGCTCGGCCATTGCGATGCCTCCCTCCAGGAGCGATAGCGGACTCTATCCGAGTTCGCGCCGCTCGCCGGTCCGGCTAGCATGCCGGCAGCGCGCGACGGCCTCGGCTACGATGCCACTCGCACGCCGATGACCACCGACCCTCGTCTGACGCCCGGACTGAAGGGCTCCACCGAGCTCGTCGTCGCCGCCGAGCACACCGCGCCGCACGTCGGCAGCGGGCGCGTGCCGGTGCTCGCGACGCCGGTGGTGATCAACCTCCTCGAGGCTGCCGCGCTCGCGGCGGTCGAGCACCTGCTGCCGGCGGGCTATCAGTCGCTCGGCACCGAGCTCGACGTGCGCCACTTTGCCGCAACGCCGGTCGGCATGCGGGTGTGGGCGGAAGCCGAGGTGGTTGCAGTCGAAGGCCGGACGCTCCGGTTCCGCGTGTCGGCGCGCGACGAGCGCGAGCCGATCAGCGAAGGGACGCACGAGCGCGTGATCGTCAACGTCGCGCGGTTCGACCGGCGGATGGAGGAGAAGGCGCGGCGGGCGTGACGCCGCCCGCCCCCGTCAGGCGAACAAGCCTTCGAGCGGCTTGACGCCCCGGCTGTCGGGGAAGACCTTCGTTTCGAGCGCGGCTTCACCCAGCCCGAGCTGTGCGACGAGCGCGGCCTTGAACACCGCGCGCAGGTCGAGCGTCGGCCAGAGGTCGCGCCCCTCGTGGAGCGCGCGATCTGAAAGCCCCGGCCAGTCGGCGATCACGCGCCCGCCCCGCACCGCGCCGCCAACCACGAACGCCACGCCCGCGGTGCCGTGATCGGTGCCGCGCGAGCCGTTGATCGCAACCGTGCGCCCGAACTCGGTGACGATCAGCACCGCGGTCTGCTTCCACGCCGGCCCCAGGGCGCCCTTGAGCGTCGCGACTCCTCGATCGAGCATGCGAAGGTTCCGCGTGAGGGGGCTGTACTCGCCGATCTGATTTGCATGCGTGTCCCAGCCGCCGAAGTCGATCGTCGCCACCCGCGGCCCGTCCCGCTTCGCGAGCAAAGTTCCCGCGGCCCGCGCGAGCTGGACCGCAGCCTGTGGACCGCCGCCCGGCATGCCCCCGCGCCCTTGGCCTTCCATCAGCCCCTGCGCCTCGCGCCCCGCGGCGAACGGCTTCGCGAGCAGCGGATCGTTGCGATAGAGCTGCGCGAGCCGCTCGAGCAGATCGGGATCCGGCGCGGGCAGCACCGACGGCGACCACGAGCTCACCGTCGCCGGGCCGCGCAGCACGAGCGGCACGTTCGGCCCGAGGGCGAGCCCGCCGGCACCCGCGCTCTCGGCGAGCGCGACGTTGAGCCACCCGGCCTCGCGGCCGAACGGCTTCCCGGTCCCGTTCTCGAGCAGGTTCTGCGCATCGAAGTGCGAGCGCTCGCGGTACGGCGACGCGACCGCGTGCAGCACCGCGAGCTCTTTCGCCTCGTACGACTTGTGCAGTTCGACGAGGAACGGGCTCAGGCCGAATATCCCGTCGAGTTTGAGCGCGCCGCCCGTTGTGCCGGGCGACGCGATCGCCAGCTCGCCGCGCTTCCCGGCGAAATCCGGATCGCCGTACGCGGGCACGGCCGACAGCCCGTCCAGGCCGCCGCGCAGGAACACGAACACCAGCCGGCGCTCGGTCCCCGAGGCGGCGACCGCGAGCCCCGGCAACCCGGCGACTGCGACCAGCCCGCCGAGCGCTTTCAAAACCTCGCGACGCGTGACCATCCTCACCTCCGCTGGAACTCCGGGCTCGCCAGCCACAAGGCGAGCCCCTGCTGCCGGCTCTCGGCACGCTCGATCGCGAGCCGCGTCGGCTCGCTGACCGCTTCGCCGTAGCTCTCGCGCGCGAGCACGACCGGATCGATCCCCGACCCGGCGCGCGCCGCGAGGATCCCCGCCCACTCGATGCGCTTCCAGAGCGCATCCGCCCCGGCCCACGCCTGCGCGGTGTCGGGCCAGCCCTGCGGCGACGGCGCGAAGTACGGCCGCTGCCCCATCTCGTGCAGCGCGAGGAACAGTGCCCGGGGCTCCGCCCGCCGCGCCGCCGGCAGCCCGCGCAGGCACGACACGACGTAGTCGATCGGCGACTTCAGCTTCGCGAGCGGCGTCTCCCACGCCTCCGGGCACTCGAGCAGCGCGGCGTGAACAGTCGGGAGATGCCCGCCGGAGTCGCGGAACGCGCGCGCGATCCGCTCGACCGCCGCCGGCGGCGGGTCGTCGGCGATGAAGTGCCGGGCGAGCTTCGTCGCGACGTGCGTCGCGGTCGAGGGATGCGCGGCGAGGTCGCGGAGCACCGCTTCGCCCTGCGCCATCCCCTCCTGCCCGTAGGTCTTGCCGAGGATCGTCCGCGGACCCGCGTCGTGCCGGGCGGCGACGAACGCGAACCCCGGGTTCACGAGCGGCCGGCCGACGGTCCACCCGGTCAGCACCCGCGCGAACGTCGTCACGTCCCCCTGGGTGTACCCGCCGTTCACGCCCAGCGTGTGCAGCTCGAGGATCTCGCGCGCGAGGTTCTCGTTGAGGCCGGTCGCGCGCGGCAGGTTGAGCCGCTCGGCGATCGGCGGCGGCTTCGTGCCCGGCTTCACCGACAGGTTGTTGTCGAGGTACAGGATCATCGCCGGGTGCTTCGACGAGGCGAGCAGCATGTCGGCGAAGCGCCCGCCGACGTGCGGCCGGATCGCCTCCCGCTCGAAGCTGCCGACGACCGCGAAGATCACCGGCTTCTCGGCCGACACGGTGAAGTGGTTCGCCCAGAACCACACCAGGCGTTCCTGGAACGGCACGGGCGTCGCCGCCCCCACCGCGAGCCGCGCGCCGACCTCCTTCAGCATGATCGGCAGGAAGTGGTCGCGGAAGTTCTCCTCGACCCCGCGCGGGACGGGCTGCCCGCTTTCCTGCATCGCTTTCGCGTCGGCGCGGGCGCGGCGGAGCTTCATCAGCCACTTCGGGAATTCCTTCAGCGCCTCGCTCGAGGGCGCGAGGTCGGCGAACGCGGGGTAGTCGGGCGCGGGCTGCGACGCCTGCGCAGCGAGCCAGCCGCGTGGGTCGCGGCTTGCGGCCGCGAGCTCGCCGCCGGCGGCCCCCAGGCCGAAGCGGTTCACTGCGATCACTGCTTCGCGGTTCACGTCGGGCTCCTTTAATCAGCGCCTATTTAACGCGTCCCCCGCAGCTTTCCTTCGCCGGGCCAGGTCCGGCAGCCGCCGAGCGTGAAAAACCCCACACCCCGGCCGGACGGACCGAAGGAAATCGCGGGCCGCCCCGTTCAACGGGCACAACGGATCGAAAGGACCACACGATGACACGGAATTCGATAGCGGCGGCGCTTCTCGCCGTCTCGCTCGCGGGCCCGGCCCTGGCCGACGAGAAGCCGATGACCCGCGAGCAATGGCAGCAGCTCTCGCCCGAGGAACAGGAGGCGCGCCGCAAGGCCGCCCGCGAGCGTTGGCAGGCGATGTCGCCCGCCGAGAAGCAGGCGGCGAAGGCGCGGATGCGCGAGCGCTTCGAGAGCCTGCCGCCCGAGGAGCAGGAGCGCATCAAGCAGCGAATCGCCGAGCGGCGCGCGGCGAAACAGCAGTGACCCGTCGACCCGACCACACGAGAGGACCGACCATGAAACCTCCCACCCTGACCCTCAGCCTTCTCGCCGGCGCCATCGCCCTCGCGCTGGCCGCCCCGGCCGCCGACGCGGGCGAGCGCACCCGGAGCGGCAGCTACAAGACCGACAAGGGCCGCACCGGCACCTATCAGAGCCGCGTCGAGCGCGCGCCCGGCGCGGTGAACCGCCAAGGCTCGATCACCACCGAGAACGGCCGGACCTACAGCCGCTCGTCGAGCTCGACCTACGACAAGAACACCGGCGCGGTGAATCGCACCGTCACCGGCGCCGACGGCAAGACCCGCACCGCGACCGGCACCTACGACAAGACCACGAGCACTTACGACCGCACGATCACCGGCCCGAAGGGCTCGGTTCAGGCCACCACCACCTACGACAAGGCGAACAAGTCGGCGACCACCGCCTACACCGGCCAGGACGGCAACACGGCGACCTCGACGAGCACGTACAACCCGGCGACAAGGGGTTTCGACACGACGCTGACGGGTCCCGGCGGCGGCACCGCCACCCGCTCGACGTCCAACGCCTACAACCCCGAAACGGGGACCCTGACCCACGGCGTCACCGGGCCGAAGGGCAACACGCGCTCGGTCGAGCTCACGCCCGACCGGCCGCAGTGACGCCCGCGGCAAGGCACGGTTAATCTTGAGGCGGGCCCCGTGACGCCGGGACCGGGGAAGGTGCGGTTCCGGCGCGCGCGGGCTCACGCCCCGGATGAAGCCCGCAGCGGACGACGCGCTCGACCAGGAGCTGATGGCGGCGGTGGCGCGGCAGGACGGCCGCGCCTTCGCGCGCCTGGTCGAGCGCCATCTCGGCTGGTCGCTGCGGTTCGTCGAGCGCATGGTGGGAGGGCGCCAGGACGCAGAGGACCTGGTGCAGACGGCGTTCCTCCGGGTGTGGCAGGGCGCGTCGCGCTGGGAGCCGCAGGCGAAGTTCAGCACCTGGCTCTACCGGGTGCTCCACAACCTGTGCATGGACCACTTCCGCGCCCGCGGGACGCCGACCGAGGCGCTCGACGAAGCGCTGCCGGACGGCGCCCCGGCGAGCGAGGAGCGGGTCGCGGGAACGCAGCGCGCGGCCCGGGTGCGGGCGGCGCTGGCAACGCTTCCGGAGCGGCAGCGGGCCGCGATCGTCCTCTGCTACTACGAGGAGCGCTCGCAGGCGGAAGCGGCGACGCTGCTCGGCGTGAGCGAGGGCGCACTCGAGTCGCTGCTGTCGCGCGGCCGGGCGGCGCTGAAGAAGCACATGAGCGAGGAACTGCACTGAGGGATTTGCAATGGACCTGACCCGTTTCAAGGGATGCGCCGAGGCCTACGGCGCCGACCGGCGCCGCTGGCCGGCGCGCGAGCACGCGCTCTACGATCGCTTTGCCGGCACGCCCGAGGGTGCCGCGATCCTCGCGGAGGCCGAGCGGACCGACCGGTTCCTCGATGCGCTCGAGGTCGCCGCGCCCGACGCGGCGCTGGGGCGAGCGATCACGAATCTGCCCTCGCAGAGAAGCGGTGCCGGCGGGCGCCGCCGCTTCTGGATTCCGGCCGCGGCCTTTGCGGCCAGCGCCATCCTCGGTTTCGCGATCGGCTTTGCGCAGGTGCGCGATGACGGGAACGCCGATCTCGTCACGCAGCTCCTGCTCGGCCCGGAGAGCGTTCGGGAGATCGGGCTGTGATCGCCTGGCTGACGAACCCGAAGATCCTCGGCACGCTCCTCGCCGTGTCGGTCGCGGCCAACCTCTTTCTCGGTGGCGTGATCGCGGGCCGCTTCACCGGCGAGGCGGCCCAGGACCTGCGGGCGAAGCGCAACGTCGAGGCGATGCTGCAGCCGCTGCCGCAGGACAAGCGCGCGCTCGTGCGCAAGGAGCTCCGGGCCGCGATGCCTCAGGTCCGGCAACACTTCAAGGCGCTCCAGGAAGCGCGGGCCCGGGTGGCGGAAGAGCTGGTGAAGCCCGAGCCGGATCCGGCGCAGCTCGATCGCCGGTTCGCCGAGGTCCAGGCGCAGACGACCGCGATCCAGGCGGCGTTCCAGCAGGCGTTCAAGCGCGCGGCGGTGTCGCTCACGCCCGAGGAGCGCCGCGCGGTGATCGAGGCGCTGAAGCGCCGCCCGCGGCAGACGCTGCCCGAGCTCTGACCGTCAGAGCAGGGCGAGCGAGCTCAGCGCCTCGCGCAACCGCTCGGGGGTGGTGAACTGCAATGCGTGGAAGCCTTGTGCAGCCGCGGCCTCGACGTTCACCAGGTGGTCGTCGATGAATACCGTGCGGGCGGGGTCGAGCCGGCGGCGTTTGATCGCGAGCGCGTAGATCCGCGGGTCGGGCTTCACCAGCCCGACCTCGCCCGACACGACGGTGTCCTCGAACAGTGCGAGCGAGGGGCAGCGCACCTGCGCGACCGGGAACGTCTCGGTCGAGAAGTTGGTGAGCGCGTAGAGCCGGCGCCCAGAGCACCGTGTCCATGCCAGCCGGGATTTGAGCACGGCGCGCGCGCTTCCGGCTACCATGCGGCGTGACCGCCGAGCGCTTCGGAGCTCCCTGGAGCGGCAGGCTTGCGACCGCGACGCCGATCGGAATCGTCGTGCTGCTGGGCCTGCCGGTCGCGATCGCGTTCGTTCCCGCGAACGGCGAGGCGTCGACGCTGCTGGTGGCCATGATCGCGGTCGTCGACCTGGCCGTCATCGCGACGGCGGCGCTCTTTCTCATCCGCGGGTACCGGCTCGACGGCGACGGCCTGCACGTCGAGCGGCTGCTGTGGGCGGATCGGATTCCGCTGACCGCGCTGCGCCGCGCCTGGCCCGACCCCAAGGCGACGTCGCGGTCGCTGCGGCTCTTCGGCAACAGCGGGTTCTTCTGCATCGCGGGGCTGTTCAGCAACCGGATGCTCGGGCGTTACCGGGCGTTCGCGACCGACCCCAGGCGCGCGGTGGTGCTGCAGATCGGCGCGCGGACGGTGGTGGTCACGCCCGACGAGCCGCTGCGATTCCTCGCGGCGGTCGCGACGCTCGCGCCGCAGGCGGAAGTGTCGAAGACGCCTCCCGGAACTTTGCCCCCGCGCGGAGCGAGGCGGGGGGTCGATGCCTGATGGGAGCCACCGGACGCCAAGGAACTCGGCCCCCTGTCCCGTAACTTGTTGAACCTGCAAGCCTGCCGCCCAGGCAGACCCGGTGTCGATTTGGGACTGCGCCGAACGACTATGGGCGTCCACAGCGCAGCGACCAGACCACGGAGGGCTAATTGATGGCACGCAAGATCAGGAAACCAACCGTTCGACCGCAGGGCGCGGCCTCCGGCACCCGGCGCGCGCCACGGTCACAGCCGGCGCGCCGGGTGCTGGTCCTAGTCGCCACGCGCAAGGGCGCGTGGCTGTATCACGGGGACGCGACGCGAAAGACGTGGCGGGTCGATGGACCGCACTTTCTCGGTCACACCATCAGTCATCTCG
>DATEDA010000107.1:0-37444 GCA_035286595.1 Burkholderiales bacterium
CTCGTCCGTCTCGCGATCCGCGCGGGGCTCGTGGGATCCGACGAGTGAGGCGGCTTGCGCCAGCGGCGGTCGCCCCGCCGGGGGCAGCCGGGGGCTACGCGCAGGCGCCGAGCACCTGCTGCAGATCGGTGAGCCCCAGCAGGACTTTCTCGACGCCGTCCTGGCGCAGCGTCGTCATGCCTTCCCGGATCGCGAGCTCGGCGATCGACTCGGCCGGCGCCCGGGTCTGGATCGATCGCTTCACCTGGGGCGAGGCGGCGAGGACCTCGTGGATCGCGAGGCGGCCCCGGAACCCGGTGCCGGCACAGCGCTCGCAGCCGCGCGGCGAGTGCAGCACGACGTCCCCGTCCGGCGCCTGGCCGTGACGCTCGCGCCATTGCCGCAGGATCGTCTCGGGATCGCGGCGCGTGCCCTCGCAATAGAGGGCGGCGAGCGCGCGGAGCTCCTCCTCGGTGGCGATGCGCGGCGCCCGGCAAACGGGGCAGAGCGCCCGGACCAGTCGCTGCGAGACGACACCGGCGAGCGCATCGGCGAGGTTGAATGAGTCGAGCCCCAGGTCGAGCAGCCGGGTGACGCTCTCCGCGGCGCTGTTCGTGTGCAGCGTCGACAAGACCAGGTGCCCCGTGAGCGATGCTTCCAGCCCGATCTTCGCGGTCTCCGCGTCGCGCATCTCGCCCACCATGATCACGTCGGGGTCGGCGCGGAGAAACGACCGCATCGCCGCCGCGAATGTCCACCCGATCCGCGGGTTGACCTGCACCTGGCGCAGCCCGTCCTGGCTGATCTCGACCGGGTCCTCGGCGGTCCAGATCTTGCGTCCCGGGGTGTTGAGGTGGCCGAGCAGCGCATGGAGCGTGGTGGTCTTCCCGGAACCCGTGGGACCGCAGACGAGCAGCAAGCCGTGCGGTTTCGCAACCATCTTGACCAGGCGCTCGCGATTCGCCGGCGCAAGCTGCAGGCGCTCGACCGGCAGCGCTTCGGCGGCGCCGAGGATCCGCATCACCACGTCCTCGTGCCCGTCGGTGGTGGGGATGGTGGCGACCCGCAGCTCCAGGCGCAGCGGGTGGAAGCGGTAGAGATTGATCTTCCCGTCCTGGGGTCGCCGGCGCTCCGTGATGTCGAGGTCGGCCATGATCTTGATCCGCGACACCAGCGCTTCGCGCGCGGCCGCCGGGACGTCGACGTGGTCGACCAGCACGCCCTCGCGGCGCAGCCGCAGCCGGGTCGGCGCGGGCGCGGGCCGGCTCTCGATGTGGATGTCCGAGGCTCCGAGCTCGTGCGCGTCGACGATGAGCTTCGTGACCAGTCGAACGAGCGTCGAATCGCTTTCCAGGTCGGCCACTTCCGCGGCTTCGGGTCTTGCGACCTCGGCGCGCAGGCGCGCGAGGAGGTCGGTGGTGCTCAGGCCCGCGTCGGCAGCCTCCCGGCGGGCGCCGCCATCGCGCTGACCGTACTCGGCCCGGAGCCGCGCCTCGAGCGCCCCCGGGGGCGCGAGCACCGGGACGATCGGCCGGTCCGCGACGAAACGCAGCTGCTGCATCGCGTCCGCCTCGAGCGGCCGGTCGACCGCGACGACCAGCCGTCCGGCGCTCTCGAACAGCGGCAGCACCGAGCGCTCGAAAGCCACGTGCTGGGGCAGCCGCGCGAGCGCGGCGCGATCGATGTCGAATCCGGCCACGTCGACGAACGGGATGCCGAGCTGATGGGCAAGCGCGCGGGCCACCGCGTCGCGCGACACCGCGCCCATCTCCACCAGCACGTCGCCGAGCCGCTTGCCGCGGTCCCGGCGCTGGTGCTCGAGCGCGTCGTTGAGCTGCGCCTCGGTCGCGAGCCCCTGCTGGACCAGGATCTCGCCGAGCCGCAGATCCGGCGAGAACGACTGCTGCGCGAGCGCCGCGTTCAACTGCTCGGCGCTCACGATCCGCTCTTCGCTGAGATACTCGCCGAGCTTGCGCGCCCGCAACCGCTCTTGCCTCGCCACCGCGTCGGCGATCGTCGCTTGTTCGGCGAGCTCCTTCGCCACCAGGACCTGGCCCAGCCGCTCGCCGATCCGCTCCGCCGTGACGGCCGAGCGCGGGACGAAGACCGCGAACACCTTGTCGCCGTGGAGCTGGTACGCGAACAGGCCGTTGCGGTCGTGGACGACGGCCCGTGCGCGTCCGCCGAGCGTGCTCCCGTCGTGGAAGGTGAGCAGGAAATCGCGGTCGCCCAGCTCCGCCGGCGGAGTGAGGCGCGCGAGCGACTCGTGCGGCTTGAGGACGAGCGGCTGGCGCAGCCGCAGCGACTTGATCTCGGAGAACGGTACGACGTGGCTCGTCGCCGCGTAGTCGGCGCGGAACTCGACCACCATCTCGGCGAGCGAGAACCGCTCGATCTCGCCGGCGCTCGAGCGGCCGTCCATCAGTTCGAGCAGACCCCCGTTCGCGCGCGCACCGGACTCGGCGATCACGTCGAAGTGCCCCGCGAGCGGCCAGCCGAGGCGCTCGAGCTCGATCCCGCGCCGCGCGCCGTCGGAGGGTACCGGCGACGGATTCGCCTTCGGAGCCGCGACCGCATGCGGACGCGGGGTCGCGGGTGTTGGCACGGGTCGAACCCGGGCGGCGGCGTGTGTCATTTCCGTTTCTCCTTGAGGGTCTCGCGTCGCGCTCAGCTCAGGACCAGCTGCGCCACCGGCTCGTCGGCGAGGGCCGGCAGGTCCTCGGCGGGGAGCGGCGGTCCGTACGCAAGTCCCTGCACCGCATCGACGCCGAGGCGCTCGGCGAGCGCCCGCGCGTCTGCCGCATCGACGCCCGTGGCAACGACCGCGAGCCGCAACTCGCGCGCGAGCGCAGCGACGGCGCCGGCGACCACTTCGCCATCGGGCGTGGCCGAGGCGACGTCCGCCCGGCGGGGCGCCGAACGAAGCTCTTGAGGTAGGGGTGGCTCATGGCGTGCCGATTCTCCGCGCGGCGACGCCACGGACAATCGGTGCCAACCCGCGGCCGGGTCAGGAGAACCCTTAGGACCGGCGCCGCCCGGTGATTTCCGTCACGCTCGGCCGCCTCACGAGATTCCGACAGGGGCCACGGCGCCCCCGGGAAGGCGGGCGCGGTTAGCCCGGCGCGCGCCGAAGCAGCTCCTCGATGCGCTCGGACGCCACCGGCCGGCTGAAGAGATAGCCCTGCATGTGGTCGCAGCGAAGGAGCCGCAGGAGGCGCGCCTGCTCCTCGGTCTCGACGCCCTCGGCGGTGACGCTCAGGCGCAGCGTCTGGGCGAGCGAGATGATGGCGTTCACGATGCTCGTGTCATGGGAGTTCTCGGTCGCTCCGCTGATGAACGAGCGGTCGATCTTCAGCGCGTTGATCGGCAGCTTGCTGATGTAGCTCAAGCTGGAGTACCCGGTGCCGAAGTCGTCGAGCGCGACGCGCACGCCGAGCGCCTGCAGCGCCCGCAGCTTCTGGATGGTCCCCTCGACATCCTCCATCACGAGCCCCTCCGTGATCTCCAGCTCGAGCCGGCATTCGCCATCGACGAGCGCCGCGACATCCGAGATGAACGCGTCGTTCTGGAGCTGGAGCGGCGAGACGTTGACCGCGATTCGCGGCGCGCCGAGGCCGAGGCTCCGCCACTTCCGGCCCATGGCCAGCGCTTCTTCGATCGCCCACCGGCCGACGTCGACGATCAGTCCGGTTTCCTCCAGGACGGGAATGAACCGGGCCGGTGGCACGAGGCCGTCATCGGGGTCGTTCCAGCGCAGCAGTGCCTCGACGCCGCGGATGCTCCTCGTCACGACATCGACGATCGGCTGGAAGTGCAGCACGAAGCGCCGGTCGGCCAGCGCGCGCCGCAGCCGGGACTCGAGCATCAGGCGCTCGCTCACGCGCTTGTTCTGGCCCGCGGAGTAGAAGAGAAAACGGCCGCGCGACTGCTTGACCTGCCGCAGCGCCGCCTCGGCGCTCTGGAACAGCGCCTCGGCGCTCTCGGCATCGGTCGGATACAGCGCGACGCCGGCGCGGATCGAGAGCTGCACTTCCTGCTCGTCGATTGCATAGGGCGTGTCCGACAGCTCCATAACGCAGCGCTCCAGGAGGTTGCCGACGGTCGCCTCGTCGCCCACGTCGGCGATCACCAGCGCGAATCGGTCGCCGCCCGGCCGTGCGACGCCGGAGTCGTCGGGCGCCGCCCCGCGCAGCCGCCTCCCGATCAGCCGCAGCAGCTCGTCGCCGACGTGCCGCCCGAAAATGTTGTTCACGTCCTGGAAGTGCTCGACGTCGAAGAGCGCCAGCGCGAGCTTGCCGTGGGCCCGCTCTTGCGCCTCGACGAGCTGCTGCAGGCGCTCGTGCAGCAGCGCGCGGTTCGGCAGATCGGTGAGCGGGTCGTAGAGCGCGAGATAGTTCACCCGCTCCTGCTTCGCGATCAGCTCGAGCGCGAACGAGATGTTCCCGGCCACCTCGCGCAGCAGCCCGAGCTCCTCGTGATCGAAGAAGTGCGGCTCGGCCGAGTAAAGAGTGAGGGCCCCGACCGGCTTGCCGTCCACGAGCAACGGCAGCGCCGCCGCGGAGCGGCTGCCGAAGGCGATGGCGTTTTCCCGGCCGGGCGCGCCGGACTCGCCGGCGAGGTCGTTCCACACTGTCGCGCGCCGGGTCCGCATCACGGTCCCGGCCTCGCCGTCAGCGCCCGCCGAGAGCTGCGAGGCGAGGACGTTCGACCCCGCGGCCCCGCGCTGGGCGACGGGCCG
This sequence comes from Burkholderiales bacterium, assembly GCA_035286595.1. Classification (GTDB taxonomy): domain Bacteria; phylum Pseudomonadota; class Gammaproteobacteria; order Burkholderiales; family SG8-39; genus DATEDA01. Next base: position 4,718 of record DATEDA010000107.1, read on the forward strand.
GATCGCCCGCGTGACCGGGTCGGGCAACCCGACCCAGGCGACCCGGAATCCGCCCACGTCGACGGCGATGCGGCACGACTCCTCGAACAGTGCCTGCCGGTCGCGCATGCGGACGATCGCCGCGTTGATCTCGCGGAGGACCTCGCGGATGCGGCTCAGGCGGGCGAGCCGCTTCTCGGCCTTGCGGCGGGCAACGCGCTCGCGCGCTTCCTGGACCGCGCGCTCGACGGCCGACGGCAGGCGGGCGAGGTTGGACTTCAGGACGTAGTCGGCTGCGCCGTCCTTGAGGGCGCGGATCGCGGCTTCCTCGCCGACCGTGCCCGACACGAAGATGAACGGCGTGTCCGGGGCAAGCTCGCGGGCGAGCATGAGCGCCGACCGGCCGTCGAACTGCGGCAGCGTGAAATCCGAGAGGATCACGTCGGGCGCGAAGCGGGCAATCTCCTCGCGCATCGCCTCCGCCGTCTCGACGGTGTGGTGGACCGCCGCGACCCCGGCCCGGGCGAGCGCACGCATCTCGAGCTCGGCGTCGGGCGTGGCGTCCTCGACCAGCAGGATCCGGATCGGATCCGGGTCTCCGCCCCCGCCGGCGGCGCTCATCCCGTTCATTCCGGCACGCGGTTGGTGAGCATCCAGTAGAGACCGACCTTCGACACCGTCTCGGCGAAGTCGGCGAAGTCGACCGGCTTGACCACGTAGCTGTTGACGCCCAGGCTGTAGCTATCGACCATGTCGCGCTCCTCGCGCGACGAGGTCATCATCACCACGGGGATGCCGCGCGTTTCAGGGTCGGCCTTGATCTGCCGCAGGACTTCGATGCCGTCCACCTTCGGCAGCTTGAGGTCGAGCACGACCAGGCGCAGCGGGTGATCGGCCCGGCGCCCGGCGTAGGCGCCGCCGCGGCGCAGGAAGTCGAGCGCCTCGGCGCCGTCCTGGACCCAATGGAGCCGGTTGCCGAGGTTGAACTTGCGCAGCGCGCGCATCGTCATCTCCGCATCGGCGGGGCTGTCCTCGACCAGCAGGATCTCGATCTGCTCGAACGCCTCAGACATCGCTTCCTCCTTTTGCGGGCAGGCTGAAGAAAAAGCTCGCACCGTGGTCCGGACGACCCTCCGCCCACACCTTGCCGCCATGGTGCGCGACGATCCGCTGGACCATCGCGAGCCCGACGCCGGTGCCGCTGAACTCCTCTTGCCGGTGCAGGCGCTGGAACACGCCGAACAGCTTGTCGTAGTAGCGCATGTCGAACCCCGTGCCGTTGTCGGCGACGCAGTAGATCGCCACGCTGTCCTGGAGCCGCCCGGAGACCCCGATGCGCGGCGCGTCGCGGCGGCTCGAGAACTTCACCGCGTTGCCGATCAGGTTCAGCCACACCTGGCGCAGCAGCGCGGGGTCGCCGCGGGCGGGCGGCAGCGGCCCGAGCTCGATCGCCGGCGCTGCGCCGTCGGCGGCGGCGGCCGCTTCTCCCGCCGCGTCGCGCGCGAGCGCCGCCATGTCCACGGGCTTCGGCGTGAGCGGCGCGCGCCCGACCCGCGAGAAATCGAGGAGGTCGTCGATCAACCGCCCCATCTGCGTCGCGCTGCTGCGCACGACGCCGAGCAGCCGATGCCCCTCGTGGTCGAGCCGCTCGCCGTAATCCTCCTCCAGCATGCGCGCGAAGCCGTTGATCGCCCGCAGCGGCGCGCGCAGGTCGTGTGAGACCGAGTAGCTGAAGCCTTCGAGCTCCTTCATGGCCGCTTCGAGCTGCATGGTTCTCTCGGCGACGCGGCGCTCCAGCTCCGCGTTCGTGCGCTGGACATCCGCGGCTTGCTTGCGCTCGAGGACCATGCGCGAGGCGAGATACGCTGTAAGGCCGAACAGCGCGACGATCAACGCGTAGGCGATCAGCATGTACCTCAGCTGGTCGTTCCTCGCCTCGAATGCGGCTCGCGCAGGCTGATCGGCGATGACCGCCCAGCCGTATTTCGGCACCGGCTGGTACGCGATGACGCGCGCGTCGCCCGAGCGCGGGTCGACTTCCTCCCGAACGCCTTTCCGCCCGGCCAGCGCCTCGCTGACCGACGGCAACGCGGAGAAGTCGACAAGGTCTCCCTGGAGCGGGAGCTGCGGATGGAATACGACATTGGCCCTTTGGTCCACGACGTAGAGGACGCCCGCGTCGCCGACGTCGACGCTTCGCGTCCAATCGAGCAGCGTCTCCAGCCGAACCTGAAGCAGGAGGACGCCGAGCACCTGCTGCCGGTCGCTCCGGATGGGAACCGCGACGCCGAACACGTTGGACGAGGGCGCAGCCGCTCGCCGGTAGACCTCGGACACATAGGGCTTCCAGGCGCGCGTGACGCCCCGGTACCAGTCGCGGTAGGCGAAGCTTCTGCCGATGACCTCGGGGGTGTCCGGGATGCCTCCCATGACCGTGCCGTCGACGTCGAACAGCGCCACACGGTCGATGAACGGGAACTCCGCCGGGACCCGCGCCAGGATCCGGCTTGCCTCGACCCATCTCCCGACGGCGATGAGCTCGCGGAACCGCACGCGGTCGGCGAGAGAAACGCCGATGTCGACCAGCCGATCGAGCTTCTCGGACACCATGACCGCCGTGAGGCCGGCGAGCGCCGCGTTCCGCGACAACGCCGCAGCGGTGAGCTCCCGGTCGATCGCGCGATACGTCAAGGCCCCGAGCAGGACGATCCCCGCGAGCGGGAGCGCGAGGGCAACGAAGTACCACCACTCCTTGCGTCCGGACGCGTGGACCGGTTCGGTGATCGAGATCGACGGCGATTGCACCGTCGGCAGCTCCAGGTCAGGCATCCGGCCTCGTCGGGTGCTCCTTCGGCTGGCCGAGCAGCTCGTCGCGCGCGTAGCCGAACAGCCGCTCGGTCTGGGCGTTGATGAGCACGATCCGCCCCTGCGGGTCGGCGATCACCATCGCGTCGGGGGCCGACTCGAGCAGCGCGCGGAAGGGTGTTTCGGCCTGGCTCCGTCCCTCAGGCATGGAGAATGGACGTCGGGCGCAAGGATCCCCGCCCGCAAGGCACGGGCTGCGACCGCTGGTCCCGGACTGGCTGCAGGGCGCAACCGCCGCTGAGGCGTGCGAGGGCGCGGTGAGCTGGGCACGCGCGCGGGGGATCTAGGAACGGGAGGCGACGGCACGCGAGGCCACTCGCGGCGCGGGACGCACCGCGGAGATCGATCCCGCCCGGCCCCCGGTGTGGTTGTCGCTGTCGAGGGAGCCGACCGGGCCTGTCGGAGAGCCCAAACATCGTGCGCGCCTCCTCGGGCGCGTGCGGGGCGCAATCGCGCTGTCGACTACGGCTTGCGCCCCGGACCGCTAACGCGTCGCCCGCTCCCCCTTCGCGCGACACCCGACGAGCGCACTATAGACGATCGGGGGGCGGGGTGGACAGGGGGCGGGCCCATGGCGCCGCCGCCCCGTGACATTGGTCGCGGTTCGGCGAACGGAACGACGCGCGTGAGCGGGTCAGGCGCCGTCGCGGCGATGGACCGCGACTCTCCCGCGACCGGCCTCCTTGGCGAGGTAGAGGGCGGCGTCGGCCTCGGCCATGAACTCCGCCCTCCCGGTCCCGGGCTTGAGCTCCGCGACGCCGAACGTGGCCGAGATGCGGAACGTCGCGCCCGCGGCCGCGATGTCGGTCGCGCGCAGCCGGGCGAGCACGCGTTCGAGGGCAACGGCGGCCGCTTGGGCACCCGTCCCCGGGAAGAGAATGCAGAACTCATCGCCCCCGAGCCGCGCGACGACGTCCTCCAGACGCAGCGTCTCGCGCAGGGTGGTCGCGAAGGCCTGCAACGCGCGGTCTCCGCCGGCGTGGCCGTGGCGGTCGTTGATGCCCTTGAAGTGATCGAGGTCGGCGAGCGCAAACGCGAGCGGATGGCGGGAGCGGCGTGCGCGGCTGATCTCGGCCTCCAGCCGGTCCTCGACGTAGCGGCGGTTGAATGCGCCGGTCAGGGGATCGACCGTGGCGAGCTTCTCGAGCGTCTCTTCGCGCATTCTCCTCTCCGTCACGTCGGAAAACGAGCACACGACCCCCGTGACTTCGCCGGCTGCGTCGCGGGTCGCGCGCGTGCCGACGGCGAGCCAGCGCGCGCGGTCGCCGGGCGACCTCAGCGCGACGCCCGACCGCGGCTTGCCGTCGAGCAGCGTCTCGACTGCCGGATGCATCCCGTGCGCGGTGCTGTGCGGTTGACCCCACAGCCACTCCTGCAGCGCCGGCGACGCGACGCCGAGCAAGCGGCCGGCGCTGCCGTTCAACGCCGTCACCCGGCCCTTGGCGTCGAGCATTACCACGCCCTCCTCGAGCGCGTCCATTAGGCCGCGGAAATCGCTCTCGACCCGCTCCAGGTCAGCGGTGACGCGGGTGAGCTCGCGGATCGCGAGGATCAGTTCGACGTTGGGCTGCGCTTCGGACATTGCGTTGCGATTCTCGGCGCCGCGCGGCGACCCGGCAATCGGTGCAAACGCGCGCCCACGGCTCGGGGAAACCCCTACCCGGCGGGCGACGTCGGGAAGACGGCGTGGGGGCTGCGAATTCCTTGGCCCGCGCATCGGTGCCCGCGGCGCCGCGGGCCCGCGCTCAGGAGATTCCTCGCCCAGTCTGGGGAACGCCCTGATACCCGGCGCGCGCCGGCGGCACTAACGTGGTGCTTGCCGCCGGCCGATCCGATTGACGCAGCCGGCGACGCGACTTCGCGGGAGCTCGATCATGGGAATGAGTGACGACACGCAGATCAGAAGGCAGGTCGCCGCAACGCTCCGCGCGGCACTGAAGGAAGACCAGTTCGTCCTGTACCGCCAGGCGATCGCCCCGTTGGGACGCGCCGCCACCGACGCGGGCTACCAGGAGATCCTGGTGCGCTTTCTGGAGGAGGAGCAGAAGCTCCTGGCGCCCGGTGCCTTCATCCCCGAGCTCGAAGAGCTCAACCTGATGCAGCATCTGGACCACTGGGTAGTGAACCGGCTCCTCAAGTGGATCTACGAGACGCGCGCCGCGCGGCCCGGCCTCGCCGTCCCGAGGTCCAGCGTCAACCTGTCTGCCAACACGCTCCGCGATCCGGGCTTCGGCGACTGGGTCCGCGCGCAGATCACCGACTGGGCCGCGCCGGCCGACAGCCTGTCGTTCGAGGTCGGCGAATCGGTCGCCGCGGCGGAGCGGGCCCCGCTGCGCGCGCTCGCTGCCGTGCTCGCCCCGCTCGGCGTTCAAGTCGCGGTGAGCGGCTTTCTGGGAACCCGGGAGTCGTTCGAGGTAGCGCGAGACCTGGGAGCGAAGATCATCAAGCTCGCCGGCGGCTTGGGTGCGAATGTGCACCGGGACGCCTCCGCTTGCGTGAAGGTCAAGATGATCAGCGACCGCTGCCGCGCCACCGGAGTACGCACGGTGGCGGAACGGGTGGAGGAGCAGGCCGCGCTGCAGAAGCTGCGCGAGATCGGCGTCGACTACGCGCAGGGCTTCGGCATCGGCCGTCCGGTGCCGCTGGTCGTCGGGAAGGTCGGCGCTCCGCGCGGCGACGGCGAGCTCGCGTGGCTGACCGCGGCGTGATTCCCCGGACTGCGATCCGACCCGGCGGCCGGTCGCCGGCCGCGTCCCGCTAGCGCGCCGCGTTCCGCTCCGCGACCGCGCGATCGAGCCGGGCCTGCGCGTCCGCGACCGCGGTCTCGAGCTGTCGCTGGCGGTCCCAATACGACTCGTTCAGCCGGCTTCCGCCCCGCGCGAGCCCGGTCCGCTCGCCGGGCAGCGGCTCGCGCCCGGCCTCGAGGGTGGCGTTGGCCGCCGCCAGGTAGCGCTCGGCCGCACGGACGTCTTCGCTCGCCCCGGCGAGCATCGCGATCCGATCCGGCGCGGGCTGCGCGGCGGGCTCCTTCCCAGCGACCGGCGCTGCCGGCTCAAGTGCTGGGGCGGCTGCGGTCGCCGCTACCGGCATCGGCTGGGCGGCGTCGGGAGGCGGCGGCCACCGCGCCCCAGGCACCGCGGCCGCCGGGCCTTCGGCTGAAGCGGGTGCCGGGTCGGGCGCCGAAGCGGCGGCCGGAGCTGGTGCCGGAGCGGCAGCCGCGGCCGCTGGCGGGGGCGGTGCGATCGTGCTCTGCTGCTCCGCTCCGGCGAGCGGCCGGTCCGTGTAGACCACGCGGCCGTCCGGAAACACGTTCCGATACGCCATTTGCGCCGCGGCCGGCGTGGCCAGCGTGAGGGCGATCAGGGCAATCGCTGGAAGTCGCATGAGCTTTCCTGCTCAACTGGTTGATCTTCTATTCTATTACACCAGGCGGCGGCGGGAGGCAACCCGCAGCTGCGCCCCGGCACTAAAATTCGCACGCTTTCGCCGCGCGCCATGCCCCAGCCGTCCTTCGTCCATCTCCGACTCCACAGCGAGTTCTCGATCGTCGACGGCATCGTGCGCATCGACGAGGCGGTCGAGCGCGCGGCGGCCGACGGCATGGGGGCGCTCGCGCTCACCGACCTCGCGAACGTCTTCGGCATGGTCAAGTTCTACCGCGCCGCGCGGGCGGCCGGGCTCAAGCCGATCGTCGGCTGCGACGTCTGGATCACGAACGAGTCGGATCGCGACAAGCCGCACCGGCTGCTGCTGCTCGTGCGCTCGGGCGCGGGCTACCTGCGCCTCTGCGAGCTCCTGAGCCGCGCGTATCTCGAGAACCAGCACCGCGGCCGCGCCGAGCTCAGGAAGCGCTGGCTCGCGGAAGGCGCGGCGGGGCTCATCGCACTGTCCGGCGCGACGACGGGCGATGTCGGCGGCGCGCTGCTCGCGGACCAAACGGCGGCGGCGGAGCGGCTCGCGGCCGAGTGGGCGGAGATCTTCCCGGGCGCCTATTACATCGAGCTGCAGCGCGCCGGGCATCCCCACACCGAGGCGTACATCGACGCGGCCGTGCGGCTCGCAGGCCGGCTCGGCCTGCCGGTCGTCGCGGCGCACCCGGTCCAGTTCCTCAAGCGCGAGGACTACAAGGCGCACGAGGCGCGCGTGTGCATCTCCGAGGGTTACGTGCTCGCCGATCAGCGCCGGCCGCGCGTGGTCACCCCGGAGAGCTATCTCAAGACGCAGGCCCAGATGGCGGCGTTGTTCGCCGACCTCCCCGAGGCGCTCGCCAACGCGGTCGAGATCGCGAAGCGCTGCAACCTCGTGCTGGAGCTGGGACGCTCGCGGCTGCCGAACTTTCCGACCCCGGAAGGCGTGAGCCTCGAGGACCATCTCGGCGCGAGCGCCGAGCGCGGGCTCGCCGAGCGGCTCGAGCGGCTGTACCCGGATGCGGCAGAACGCGAACGGGCGGCGCCGCGCTACCGCGAGCGGCTGGCGTTCGAGACCCGGACCATCATCCAGATGGGCTTCGCCGGCTATTTCCTGATCGTCGCCGACTTCATCAACTGGGCGAAGTCGAACGGCGTGCCGGTCGGGCCGGGCCGCGGCTCGGGCGCCGGGTCGCTGGTCGCCTACGCGCTCGGCGTCACCGACCTCGACCCGCTCCGCTACGATCTCCTCTTCGAGCGCTTCCTCAACCCGGAGCGGGTGTCGATGCCGGACTTCGACATCGACTTCTGCCAGGACGGCCGCGACCGCGTCATCGACTACGTCAAGCGGAAGTACGGCGCGGAGTGCGTGTCGCAGATCGTGACCTTCGGCACGATGGCGGCGAAGGCGGTGGTGCGCGACGTCGGGCGGGTGATGGAGTGGAGCTACACCCGCGCCGACGAGCTGGCGAAGCTGATCCCGTTCCAGCCGGGCCGGCTCATCACGCTCGAGATGGCGCGGGAGATGGAGCCGCGGCTCGCGGAGCGCGAGGCGACCGAGGAGGACACGCGGGAGCTCCTCGCGCTCGCCGGCGAGCTCGAGGGCCTCACGCGGAACGTCGGGATGCACGCCGGCGGCGTGCTGATCGCGCCGGGCCGGCTCACCGACTTCTGCCCGCTCTACAGCGCGAGCGGCGCCGAGCACGCCGTCTCGCAGCTCGACAAGGACGACGTCGAGGCGGTGGGGCTGGTGAAGTTCGACTTCCTCGGCCTCACCACGCTCACGATCCTCGACTGGACGATCCGCTACGTGAGGCGGCTCGATCCGTCCGCGCGGCTGGCGCTGGAGCACCTGCCGCTCGACGACCGGGATACCTACCGCATCTTCTCCGCCGGCAACACGACCGCGGTGTTCCAGTTTGAATCGCGCGGCATGCGCGACCTCGTCCGGCGCGCGCGTCCCGACCGCTTCGAGGACCTGATCGCGCTGGTGGCGCTGTTCCGCCCGGGGCCGATGGATCTCATCCCGGAGTTCATCGAGCGCAAGCACGGTCGCAGCCGCGTGCCGTACCTCGAGCCTCGGCTCGAGCCGATCCTCTCGCCCACCTACGGCGTCATGGTCTACCAGGAGCAGGTGATGCAGATCGCGCAGGCGATCGGCGGCTACGCGCTCGGCGCCGCCGATCTCCTCCGCCGTGCCATGGGCAAGAAGCTGCCCGAGGAGATGGCGAAGCACCGCAGCATCTTCGTCGCCGGCGCCGCGGCGAACGGGGTCCCGGAGCGCAAGGCGAACGAGCTCTTCGACCTGATGGAGAAGTTCGCCGGCTACGGCTTCAACAAGTCCCACGCCGCGGCCTACGCGCTGATCGCCTACCAGACGGCGTACATGAAGGCGCATCACGCGGCGGCCTTCCTCGCCGCGAACCTGACGGCGGTGATGGACGACACCGACAAGGTGCAGGGTCTCTACCAGGACGCGGCGGCAAACGGACTGAAGGTCCTGCCGCCCGACATCAACGCCGCCGAGTACCGGTTCGTGCCGGTGGATGCCGGCACCATCCGCTACGGCCTCGGCGCGGTGAAGGGGACGGGCGAGTCGGCGATCGGCGCGATCCTGAAGGCGCGCGCGGACGGCGGCCCGTTCGTCGACCTCTTCGACTTCTGCGAGCGCGTGGACAAGCGGATCGTCAACCGGCGGACCGTCGAGGCGCTGGTGCGGGCCGGCGCGTTCGACGCGATCGACGATCGGCGCGCCCGGCTGCTCGCGTCGGTCGGGATCGCGCTCGAGGCGGCGGAGCAGGCGAGCCGCGACGCGCACCAGGTGAGCCTGTTCGGCGAGGTCGCCGGCCGGCAGCGGCCCGCCACCATCGAGGCGGAGCCGTGGGACGAGCGGCAGCGACTCGTCGAGGAGAAGGCGGCGCTCGGCTTCTACCTGTCGGGCCACCCGTTCGGCGCCTACCGTCGCGAGTTCGCGCCGTTCGTGAAGAGCGCGCTGGCCGACCTGCAGCCCAGGAACGAGCCGCAGCTCCTCGCGGGCCTGGCCGCCTCGGCGCGCACCGCCATGACCCGCCGCGGCAAGATGGCGATCGTGCTGCTCGACGACGGCACGGCGCAGATCGAGGTCTCGGTCTACAACGAGCTCTGGGAATCGAGCCGCGACCTCATCAAGGAGGATCGGCCGCTCGTCGTCCAGGGCCGGGTCACGAAGGACGAGTTCACCGGCGGCCTCCGGGTCGTGGCGGACAAGCTCTACGACCTCGGCGGCGCGCGGGCGCGATTCGCGCGCGGCATCAGGTTGTCGCTGAACGGCGACCCGTCGACGGGCGGGGTGGCGGCGAAGCGGCTGCGCGAGCTGCTCGCGCCTCACCGGAACGGCACGTGCCCGGTGCGCGTGTGCTACCGGAACGGCGACACGGTCGCCGAGCTGCGCCTCGGGGACGACTGGCGCGTGACGCCGGATGACGCGCTGATCGACGCCCTCAAGCTGTGGCTGCGGCCGGAGAACGTCGAGGTCGTTTACGGGTAGGACCTCACGCCGTCGGCTTCGAGTCGAAACCCTCGAAACGGCCATCCGCTTCGGCGATCGCCACACCGGCTACCCGCGCACCCGGCGGACCGGTGTTCGCCCATTCGATCATCGCCGCCACGGCTGCCGGATCGCCGTCGATCACGGCCTCGACCGTGCCGTCGCGGCGGTTGCGCACCCAGCCGGTGACGCCCAGCCGCTCGGCCTCCGCGAGCATCGAGTAGCGAAAGCCCACGCCCTGCACCCGGCCGGAGACGATCAGGTGCTTCGGCATGGCAGGATCATAGCCAGAAACACTCGAGCATCGAGCCCGGCGGGCGGTTCCGGGCTCCTGGTCGGTGCTAAAGTAAGCGCAAGCACGCGGAAGGGACCCGGTGATCTATCTGTGGCCTGAGATGCTCTGGCTGTTGGCTGCCGCGCCGGCGCTCGTCGGCGCGTACGTGCTCCTGCTGCGGCGGAAGAAGAAGGGCGTCCTGAGGTACGCGAGCCTGAGCCTGGTCAAGGACGCCATCGGTCCCGGCCAGCGGATCCGGCGACACGTTCCGCCGGCGCTCTTCCTGGCGGCGATGATCGCGGCGCTGGTCGGGATCGCGCGCCCGAGCGCCGTCATCACCCTGCCCTCCGAGCAGCGGACCATCATCCTCGCCATCGACGTCTCCCTCAGCATGCGCGCGACGGACGTCGAGCCGAACCGCCTCGCCGCCGCGCAGGCCGCGGCGAAGGCCTTCGTCGCGGAGCAGCCGGCGGACGTTCGCATCGGGATCGTGTCCTTTGCCGGTACGGCGTCGCTCGTGCAGCAGCCGACCCAGAACCGCGAGGACCTCATCGCGGCCATCGACCGGTTGCAGCTGCAGCGCCACACCGCGATCGGGAGCGGCGTCATCGTCTCCCTGGCGGCGGTGTTCCCGGACGAGGACATCGACCTCGAGTCCGTGATCTTCGGGCGCGCGTTCGCGCGCGAGCGCAACGCCCCGATCGAGGGGGCGCGGAAGGCGGAGAAGAAGCCGTTCCAGCCGGTCGCGCCCGGGTCCTACGGCTCCGCCGCGATCATCCTGCTGACCGACGGCCGGCGGACGACCGGCCCCGATCCCATCGAGGCGGCGAGGATGGCCGCCGACCGCGGCGTTCGCGTCTTCACCGTGGGGTTCGGCACCGCGGCCGGCGGCGCGGTCGACATCGACGGCTGGTCCATCTACATGCGCTTCGACGAGGAGACCCTGAAGGCCATCGCCGGAGTGACCCACGCCCAGTATTTCCACGCCGGCAGCGCGGCGGATCTGCAGAAGGTCTACGAGAGCCTGAACGCCAGGTTCGTGCTGGAGAAGAAGGAGACCGAGATCACCGCCTTGTTCGCGGCGGGCGCGGCGGTCCTCGCGGCGGCGTCGGCGGCGCTCTCGATCCTCTGGTTCCACCGGATCGTGTGACCCGAGGCCGGCCGCGGGCCGCCGTTGCCGCGCGGCCTTCAGCCGGAGAACGCCTGCCGGACGGCTTCGCTCCGCAGCGTGACGATGGTCGCCGCGCAGATCGCGACGATCGGGATCACCACCACGAACAGGCCGGCGGCGGCGGGGAGCCAGTTGACGGCCTCGGGGGTGCGCTGGCGCTTGAGCACGTACAGCCTCGTCGCCGCCGAGAGCGCCACGAGCACGATCAGGGTCCAGCAGAAGAACTCGAGGATGTGCCGCCCCCACGGCTTCAGGGCGAGGACGCCGATCCCGCCCGCCAGCCCGAGGAACCAGATCCCGAACAGCGCGACGTCGTTCCAGGCGGTCCGCGAGAGAACCCGGCGCTCGAGCTCGCCGGCCTTGTGAAGCGACATGATGAGGATCGCGCCGAGGCCGAGCGCCAGGACGCTCGCGATCGTGAAGAACCACCCGATGAACGGCAGCGGCAGCGACAGGTCCACGCTAGCCCTGGGCCTTGGCCGCGACCGCGGTGAGGATTCCCTGCATGATTGCGACCGGCGTCGGCGGGCAACCCGGCACTGCGACGTCGACCGGGATCACGTTCGCGACGCGCCCGCAGCTCGCGTAGCTCTCGCCGAAGATCCCGCCGGTGCAGCCGCAGTCGCCGATGGCGACGACGAGCTTCGGCTCCGGCGTTGCCTCGTAGGTGCGCCGCAGCGCTTCCTCCATGTTGCGCGAGACCGGCCCGGTCACGAGCAGCAGGTCGGCGTGCCGCGGGCTCGCGACGAACTTGATCCCGAGCCGCTCCAGGTTGTAATAGGGGCTGTTCGTCGCGTGGATCTCCAGCTCGCAACCGTTGCACGAGCCCGCGTCGACGTGCCGGATCGCGAGCGCGCGGCCGAAGTGCTTCAGCACGACCTCGTCGAGCCGTTGGGCGAGCGCACGCAATGCCTCGTCGGGCGCCGGCGGCGCCTCGCTGACGAGACCCGTCTTCACGACTTGCTTGAGCAGTTGGTACATAGCGGGCTCCGCTTTTCTTGAAAGTTTGGCGTTGCGGCGCAGGCTCTGTCTGCGCCGCAACGCGTCGTTGCTTTACAGGTCCTGGCCGCTGTAGGAGAGGTTGAACGACTTGTTGATCAACGGGAAGTCGGGAACGATGTTGTCGAGCACCGCGCGCTCGAGCAGCGGCCAGTTCTGCCATGACGGGTCGTGCGGGTGCAGGCGATGGATGCGGCCGCGCTCGGCGGTGTCGAGCGCGACGAGCACCTCGCCTCGCCAGCCCTCGACCCAGCCGACGCCGAGCCGACCGGGCGACGGCTCCTTGACCGGGACGCGGACCGGCCCCTCGGGCAGCCGCGCGAGGAGCAGGCGCAGGAGCCGCGCCGACTCGAAGAGCTCGTCGAACCGCACCGCGGCGCGCGCCGCGACGTCGCCCCCGTCCTGGGCGGCGATCCGGACCTCGAGCGCGTCATAGGGCGCGACCGGATGGTCGACCCGCAGGTCGTGACGGATGCCGCTAGCCCGCCCGGCGAGGCCGGTGAGCCCCATCCTCGCCGCGAGCTCCGGCGCGACCTCTCCGGTGGTCATGAAGCGATCCTGGACCCCGGCGTGCTCGTCGTAGATCGCGCGGAGCCGCCGCACCTCCGGCTCGATGCGGTCGAGCGCGGTCAGGATCCGCGCCGCGCCGCCGAGCGACAGGTCGCACCCGACCCCGCCCGGCGTCACCGCATCCATCAGGTAGCGGTGGCCGAAGAGCTCGCCGTTCAGGCGCAGCAGGTCCTCCTTGAGCCGCCAGAACTGGAAGAACCCGAACGAGAGCGCCACGTCGTTGCCGAGGTAGCCGAGGTCGCCGAGGTGGTTCGCGATCCGCTCCAGCTCGAGGAAGCACCCGCGCAGCGCCGCGGCGCGCGGCGGCGGCTCGGTCCCGGTCGCGCCCTCCGCCGCCATCGCGTACGCCCAGGCGAAGGCGACCGTCGAGTCCCCGCTCACCCGGCCCGCGAGGCGCGCGCCCTCGTCGAGCGTCATCGCCTCGAAGCGCTTCTCGATCCCCTTGTGCTTGTAGCCGAGCCGCTGCTCGAGCCGCAGGATCTTCTCGCCGACGATCGAGAAGCGGAAGTGGCCCGGCTCGATCGTCCCGGCGTGCACCGGCCCGACCGGGATCTCGTGCACGCCCTCGCCGTCGACCTTGACGAACGGGTAACCGTCCGCGGTGCGCGGGAAGCGGCTGGCGGCGTCGAAGTCCTTGCGCAGCGGGAAGACGCCGCCCGGCCAGGCGCCGTGGCGGAGCCACTTCCGGTGGTCGGGGTTTTCGTCGGCGTGGATGCCGAGGAGATCGTAAGCGGCCCGTTGCATCCGGTTTGCGGCGGGGAAGAGGTCGGCGATGCCGTGATAACGCGGATGCTCGCGCGCCAGCGGGACGGTCAGCCACGCGAGGCCTCGCGGCAGAGCGAAAGCGATGTGAAGCGCGAACCCGCCCCCCCTCGGGGTCTCGTCGCTGCCCCAGAGTGCGACGAGGCGCGCGTTCTTCGCGCGCGCTTGCTCGCAGACCTCGCGCAGCCGGCTCGGCTCGATCACGGCGCGGAACGCCGGCGCCGCGCCCGGGATCCGCTCGGCTTCGACGAGGAGCTCCGGCGCCGGCATGTCCCTACCCGATGAGCGCCGCGGCCTGCCGGTACCAGTCGACGAGGTACGGCGGGATGTACAGGCCGAGCATCAGCACGATCGCCAGGTGCACGAACACCGGGACGAGCGCCGGCGGGTGCGGCAGCGGCCGCGCGGTCGGCTCGCCGAACACCATCGGCTGCACCTTGCCGAAGACCGCGGCGAACGCCACCCCGAGCGCGACCAGCAGGAACGGCGTCTCCCACGAGTGCTCGTGCATCGCGGTCGTGAGCACCATGAACTCGCTCGTGAACACGCCGAAGGGCGGCATCCCGAGGATCGCGAGGGTGCCGATCGCCAGCCCCCAGCCGATGGTCGGGCTCTGCCGCATCAGGCCGCGGATCGAGTCCATGTTCTGCGTCCCGGTGGCGTGCGCGGCGTGGCCCACCGTGAAGAAGATCGCGGACTTGGTCAGGGAATGCACAGTCATGTGCAACAGCCCCGCGAACGCCGCCACCGGCCCGCCCATGCCGAACGCGAACGTCATGATCCCCATGTGCTCGACCGACGAGTAGGCGAACATCCGCTTGATGTCCTTCTGCCGCGACAGGAAGAACGCCGCGACGACCACCGACACCAGCCCGAAGCCCATCATCAGGTTCCCCGAGAACCCGGTCTCGAGCGCGCCGTCCACCAGCACCTTGCTGCGCACCACGGCGTACAGCGCCACGTTGAGCAACAGCCCGGACAGCACCGCGGAAACCGGCGTCGGCCCCTCGGCGTGGGCGTCGGGCAGCCAGTTGTGGAGCGGGACGAGGCCGACCTTGGTGCCGTAGCCCACCAGCAGGAACACGAACGCCAGCGACACCACCGTCGGCTCGAGCTCGCCGCGCACCTCGTGGAGGTGGGTCCAGAGGAGCGCCGTGCCGCCCGGTCCGAGCACCTTCTCGGCCGCGAAGTAGAGCAGGATCGTCCCGAACAGCGCCTGGGCGATCCCGACGCTGCACAGGATGAAGTACTTCCACGCCGCCTCCAGGCTCGCCGGGGTGCGATAGAGGCTCACCAGCAGCACCGTCGAGAGCGTCGCGCCCTCCATCGCCACCCACATGATGCCGACGTTGTTGGTGAGGAGGGTCAGCAGCATCGTGAAGCTGAACAGCTGGTACATGCTGTGGTAGAGGCGCAGGCGCCCGGCGCTCAGCCGGCCGTCGTGCTCCTCGGTGCGCATGTACGGCCGCGAGAAGAGCGAGGTCGTGAACCCGACGAATGCGGTGAGCGCGACCAGGAAGACGTTGAACGGATCGACGAAGAACTGCTCCTCGAGCGCGGTGACCGGCCCGCTGGCGATCACGCGCGCGGTCAGCGCCGCGGCCGCCGCAAGCGTCGCGAAGCTCATGAACGCGTTCAGCTCGGGGGCCCAGCGCTTGTGGCCGACCAGTCCGAGGAGGACGCCCCCGAGGAGCGGGATGCCGAGGACGGGCAGGATCTCCATTCAGTCTTCCTTGAGCTTCTCCATATGCCGGATGTCGAGGCTCTCGAACTGCTCGCGGATATGGAAGAAGAAGATGCCGAAGATGAACGTGCCCACCAGGACGTCGAGGGCGACCCCGAGCTCCACGACGAGCGGCATGCCGTAGGTGGCGCTGGTGGCGGCGAAGAACAGCCCGTTCTCGAGCGCGAGGAAGCCGATCACCTGCGGAATGGCCTTGCGCCGCACGATCATCATCAGGAACGAGAGCAGTACGCACGCGAGCGCGATGCCGAGCGTGCTGCGCGTGAGCGTGCCCGCCATCTGCGAGATCGGCGTCGCGAGCGCGAACGCGAAGATCACGAGCGCGATCCCGGCGAGCATCGTGGTCGGGATGTTGATCAGCGTCTCGACGTCCCAGCGCACGTCGAGCCGATCGATGAGCCGGTGCAGCGCCCACGGGATGAAGATCACCTTGAGCCCGATGGTGATCGCGGCCGAGATGTACAGGTGCGGCTGCGCGGTGGTGTAGGCGACGACTAGTGTCGAAGCGGCGAGCGCCGCCCCCTGCCACGCGAATAGCCGAACGAGGCTCAGGACCCGCCGCTGCGAGAGCATCGCGAACGCCACGAGCAGCAGGAACGCCGCGAGCAGGTTGACGATCTGGCCGGAGACCGTATCGGCCACTTCAGCCTCGCACGAGGAAGTGGGTGAGCATGCCGAGCACCGCGAGGAGAAACGCGGTCGACAGGAACTCGGGCGCGAGGAACAGGCGAAACTTCGCCGAGACGGTCTCGATCAGCGCGAGACCGGCGCCGGCGAGGGCGAGCTTCATCGCGAGCGCGGCGACGGCGAACGGCAGCCCCGCCCAGTCGCCCGCGTGGGCGATGCCCCAGGGCACGAACATGGCGAAGCCGATCGTCATGTACGCGAACAGCTTGATCGCCGCGGCCCACTCGACGAGCGCCAGGTGCCGCGCGGAATACTCGAGGATCAGCGCCTCGTGCACCATCGTGAGCTCGAGGTGGGTGGTGGGATTGTCCACCGGGATGCGTGCGTTCTCCGCGAGCAGCACCATCAGGAACGCCACCGCGGCGAACGCGAGGCTCGGGTAGATCGCGAGCTCCCGGCGCGAGAGCGTCTCCACGATCGTGGTGAGCTGCGTCGAGCCGCTGATGAACGCGGCGGTGAACAGCGTCATCAGCATCGCCGGTTCGGCGAGGAAGCCGATCAGCATCTCGCGCCTGGCGCCCAGTCCGCCGAACGACGTGCCGATGTCCATCGCGGCGAGCGACGCGAACACCCGCGCCAGCGCAAACACCGCGACCAGCGCGATGATGTCGGCGGCCGGGGCGAACGGCAGGTCGGTCGCGAGCACCGGCACGATGCCGCCCGCGAGCCACATGCAGCCGAACAGGATGTACGGCGTGAGACGGAACACCGGCGAGGCATGCTCGGCGATGACCGCATCCTTGTGGAACAGCTTCGCCAGCGTGTAGTAGGGCAGGAGAATCGACGGCGCGGTGCGGTTCTGGAGCCACGCCCGGCACTGGTTGACCCAGCCGGCCAGCAGCGGCGCGGCGAGCACCACGAACACCGATTGGAGGATCTGGAACGCGATCCCGGGCGCGTAGTTCATCTGACGAACACCAGCAGCGCGATCAGGGTGATGAAACTGTAGAGCAGGTAGATGCTGATGCGGCCCCGCTGCAGCAGCGCGATCCGCGACGACACGAACTCGACGAGCCGCGCCACCGGCAGGTACAGCCAGTACCAGTGCCGGTCCTCGACTTTCAGCGTGAATTTTGGTGCCGGGTCGTCCGGGCCGGGGAGGCTGCGCTTCATCAGATAGAGCGGGCCGAAGACGTGTCGAATCGACTGGCCGAAAGCGTCGGCCGTGTCCTGCATCCGCGGCGTCTGCTCGGGGAAGCCGCAGTCCCAGGGGTGCGAATACCGGACGCGGCCGTGATAGAAGCGCCGCACGAGCAGGATCGTGAGCAGCACCACGCCGACGATCACCAGGAGGAAGATCACCGGGCTATAGCTCGCCTCCGCCGGGGTCGTGGGGACGAGCCACAGCCACCCCGAAGCGAGCGCGTCGTCGGAAAGCCCCCACCCGGTGAGGGAGGCGCCGACGCGGTTGAGGACGAGCAGCATCGAGGTGGGGAAGAGACCCAGCACGAAGCAGCCGGCCGCGAGCCACGCCATGCCGAGCCGCTCCATCGGCCCGCCGTCGCCGCCGTTGTGCGGGGGCGGCGCGCGCACCGGATGACGCGGCTCGCGCGGCTGACCGAGGAAGGCGATGCCGAACACTTTCACGAAGCACATTGCGGTGAGCGCGCCGGCGAGGGCGAGCGTCGCGGCGAACAGCGGCAGCAGGCTCCGCACGACCCCGTGCCCCAGGATCGGCGCCTGCAGCGCGGTCTGGAAGGTGAGCCATTCCGACACGAAGCCGTTCAACGGCGGGAGCGCCGAGATCGCAAGCGCCCCGATCAGGAAGTAGAACGCCGTGCGCGGCATGCTGCGGATCAGCCCGCCCATGTCGTTCAGGTCGCGCAAGCCCCGCCGGTGGAGGATCGAGCCCGCGCCGAGGAAGAGGAGCCCCTTGAACACGGCGTGGTTGAGCGTGTGGTACAGCGCGGCGATGAGCCCGAGCACGCCCGCCGCCGGGTGGCCGAAGCCGATGAACACCATCGACATCCCGAGCCCGAGCAGGATGATGCCGATGTTCTCCACCGAGTGATACGCGAGCAGCCGCTTGAGGTCGTGCTGCATCAGCGCGTAGAGCACGCCGAAGAGCGTCGTCGCGGCGCCGATCACGAGCACGACCACGCCCCACTCCCAGCGCACGCTGCCGATGAGGTCGTAGATGACGCGCACCATCCCGTAGATGGCGGTCTTCAGCATGACGCCGCTCAGCAGCGCCGACACCGGCGACGGCGCCGCGGGGTGCGCCTCGGGCAGCCACGCGTGGAGCGGGAGCATGCCCGCCTTCGCGCCGAAGCCGAAGAACGCGAGCAGGAACGCGACGCTTGCCCAGAACGGCGTCAGCTCGGCGTCCCGCAGCGCCGCGAAGCTGTAGTCGCCCTGTCCGCCGTGCAGGATCCCGAAGCAGAGCAGGATCGCGATCGCCCCGAGATGGGCGATCAGGAGATAGAGGAAGCCGGCGCTCCGGATCGCGGGCTGATGATGGTCGGTGGTGACGAGGAAGTACGACGCGAGCGCCATCGTCTCCCACGCGACCATGAAGAGGTACGCGTCGTCGGCGAGCGTGACGAGCGCCATGGCGGCGAGGAACACGAAGTATTGCAGGCCGATCAGCGTGAGTCGCTCGGGCGCCTCGTCCTGAAAATAGCCCGCCGCGTAGACCGAGATGCCGGCCGACACCGCGCCGAGGAGAAACAGGAAGAAACCCGCGAGCGGGTCGAGGCGCACATGGAACGGGAGATCGGGCAGCCCGAGCACGAGCGTGAGGCTTGCGGTGGGCTCCCACACCGCCAGGAGGCCGAAAACCGCGAGCGCGAGGCCGACGAGCGCGCCGAGCGGAAAGGCCACCTTGCGGGCGAACGACGCGTTGCCGGCGGGAATCAGGGCGAGCACACCGATCACGAGCCACGCGGCGGTGGCGGCGAGGGCGCCGACGAGCGGCGAAAAGCTCACGCGCCGCGCTCCCGCGGTCGGGGCGCGCGCGCCGGCAGTATCTGGAGGTGTTTCGTCGGCCGCGCCGAATTGTGGTTGTTCTCGGAGCCGGCAGGCACTGAAAAAATCAACTGGGCGTGATGAAGGCAGCCGCTGGAGGCGGCGATAGCGTCGGCGATGATAGCACTCGCGACAACGAGCGGCTCGCGTCGCGCACCCGCGGCGTGCCGAGGCGCACTACGCGGATCGCCATTCAACCTCGCGCAGGCCATCGCCCTCGAAGCGGCGATTGCACGTCTCGCAATGGTACCGAGCCGGCTCGGCAAAGGCCTGGCGGGCCGCGCGCTGGAGCGGCCGCAAGAACAACCAGACGACGATGGCCATGGTCGCCAGCACGGCATACAGCTCGCCCTCGCCGCGCGGCGACCCCAGGAACGCGAGCACGAGCGCGACCGCCGTCCAGAAAACCAGCTCCACGGCGACATAGCGGGCGACGGTGGCAAAGTCGGGCAGGTCGGTCCGGCGCAGCGCGTTCCCGCAGCTCGGGCATACCTTGGCGTTCGCCATGGAGGAATTTGTAAGCGACAGCAGCGCGGTTCGCCTACTTCACGCGCATCCCGGGCTGGGCACCCGAATCGGGCGCGAGGAGGAAAACGCCGGGCCCCTGATCTCCGGACGCGGCGAGGACCATGCCCTCGGAGGTCCCGAAGCGCATCTTGCGCGGCGCGAGGTTCGCGACCACCACGGTGAGGCGGCCGACGAGCTGGGCCGGGTCGTAGGCGGAGCGGATCCCGGCGAAGAGCGTGCGCGTTTCGCCGCCGAGGTCGACGGTGAGCTTGAGCAGCTTGTCCGCGCCCTCGACCGTCTCCGCGCTGACGATCTTCGCGACCCGGAGGTCGAGCTTCGCGAAGTCGTCGATCCCGATGGTCGGCGGCTTCGCCGCCGGCGCGACGTCCCCTCCTTCCGCCGTATGTGCCTGGTGCTCGGCGTGGCGCTGGGGGGAGTGGGCTCGCGGCGCGCTCGGCGGATCGTCGCCGTCGAGGAGCGCCTGAATCTGTTTCGCCTCGATCCGGGTCATGAGATGCTGATAGAGGTTGATGCGGTGGCCCGGTAGCAACAGAGTGTGGACATCGTGCCACTGGAGCGGCGCCACGCCGAGGAAAGCTTCCACATCGGCGGCGACCTTGGGCAGCACCGGTTTGAGGTAGAGCGTGAGCAGCCTGAACAGGTTGAGACCGATGCTGCAAACCGCGTGCAGCTCCGTCTCCTGGCCGGAGCGCTTTGCGAGCTCCCAGGGCTTCTTCTCGTCGATGTACGCGTTGGCGCGGTCCGCCAGCGCCATGACCGTCCGCAGTGCCTTGCCGAACTCGCGGTTCTCGTAGTGCGCCTGGATCTCCGTCTTGGCCCGCTGGAACTCGTCGACCAACGCGCTCGGGGGGAGGCGCTCGATGAGCCTTCCTTCGAACCGGCTGTTGATGAATCCCGCGCACCGGCTCGCGATGTTCACGTACTTGCCCACGAGGTCGCTGTTGACCCGGGCGACGAAGTCGTCCGGGTTGAAGTCGACGTCCTCCACGTTCGCGCCGAGCTTGGCGGCGATGTAGTAGCGGAGCCACTCCGGGTCCATCCCGAGCTCGAGGTAGCGCAAGGGGCTCACGCCGGTGCCGCGCGACTTGGACATCTTCTCGCCGGTGACCGTGATGAAGCCGTGCACGTACACGTTGTCGGGCACGCGGTAGGGAGGGCCCGCGAACTTCAGCATCGCGGGCCAGAACAGCGTGTGGAAGTAAATGATGTCCTTGCCGATGAAGTGGATCTGCTCGGTATCCGGGGCGGACAGGAACGCTTCGAAGGTCCGGAGCTCGCCCTTCGCTTTCGCCTTCCCGGAATCGAAGTAGTTCTTGAGCGAGGCGAGGTAGCCGATCGGCGCGTCGAGCCAGACGTAGAAGTACTTTCCGGGGGCGTCCGGGATCGGAATGCCGAAGTAGGGCGCGTCCCGCGAGATGTCCCAGTCGGCGAGCGCCCGGTCCCCTTCGCCTTCCAGCCACTCTCTTGCCTTGTTCGCCACCTGCGGCTGCAGCCGGCCGTCCTGCGTCCACCCGTTCAGGAACGCCACGCACTTCGGGTCCGAGAGCTTGAAGAAGAAGTGCTCGGACGACTTGAGGACTGGGGTCGCTCCCGACAGCGTCGAGTACGGATTCCTCAGGTCGGTCGGCGCGTAGACGCTGCTGCAGTTCTCGCACGCGTCGCCGTACTGGTCCCTGGTGCCGCAGACCGGGCACTCGCCCTTGATGTAGCGGTCGGCGAGGAACATCCCCTTCACCGGGTCGTAGAACTGCTCGACCGAGCGCGTGTACACGAGCCCCGCGGCCTTGAGCCGGCGGTAGATGTCCTGCGATAGCGCGACGTTCTCCGGCGAGTCGGTCGAGTGCCAGTTGTCGAAGGAGATGTGGAAGCCGGAGAGGTATCGCGGCCGCTCGGCGGCGATGCGCGCCACTAGCGCCTGCGGCGTCACGCCCTCGGCCTCCGCCTTCAACATGATCGGCGCGCCGTGCGCGTCGTCGGCGCAGACGAAGTGGACCGTGTGGCCCTGCATCCGCTGGAACCGCACCCAGATGTCGGCCTGGATGTACTCCATGATGTGGCCGATGTGGAACGAGCCGTTCGCGTACGGCAGGGCGGTGGTGACGAAGAGGCGGCGGGGCATGCGCGGCGGGCTGTTCGCTATAAACCCCTGATTTTAGCGTGGATAAGGCGCGAAACCTACTCTGCTAGACTTCCGCGGCCTGCAGGAGCCCTCGTTATGCCTCTCACCGAACACGACGTCCAGTCCGCGCTCAAGGAAATCATCGACCCGAACACCGGCAAGGACCTCGCCACGACGCGCTCGGCGAAGAGCGTCAAAGTCTCCGGAAACGACGTCGCGGTCGACGTCGAGCTCGCCTATCCCGCGAAGACCCAGATCGAACCGATCAAGAAGCTCGTGGCGCAGAAGCTGCGCTCGCTTCCCGGCGTGGGCGCGGTCAACGTCAACGTCACGACCAAGGTCGCCCCGCACGTCGTGCAGCGCGGCGTGAAGCTGGTTCCGGGCGTCAAGAACATCATCGCCGTCGCCTCCGCCAAGGGCGGCGTCGGCAAGTCCACCACCGCCGTGAACCTGGCGCTCGCGCTCGCCGCCGAGGGCGCGTCGGTCGGCGTGCTCGACGCCGACATCTACGGCCCCTCGCAGCCGATGATGCTCGGCATCTCCGGGCGTCCGGAGTCGAAGGACGGCAAGTCGCTCGAGCCCATGGTCGGCCACGGCGTGCAGGCGATCTCCATCGGCTTTCTCATCGACGTCGACACGCCGATGGTCTGGCGCGGGCCGATGGTGACCCAGGCGCTCGAGCAGCTGCTCAAGGACACGCGCTGGCGCGACGTCGACTACCTCGTCATCGACCTGCCCCCCGGGACCGGCGACATCCAGCTCACGCTCGCGCAGAAGGTGCCGGTCACCGGCGCAGTCATCGTCACCACGCCCCAGGACATCGCGCTCATCGACGCGCGCAAGGGCCTGAAGATGTTCGAGAAGGTCGGCATCCCGATCCTCGGCATCGTCGAGAACATGTCGACCCACCGCTGCTCGGCCTGCGGTCACGAGGAGCACATCTTCGGCGTCGGCGGGGCCGAGCGGATGTCCAAGGACTTCGGCGTCGAGCTCCTCGGCGCGCTCCCGCTAGACATCCGCATCCGCGAGCAGGCCGACTCGGGCAAGCCGACGGTCGTCGCCGACCCGGACGGCCGGATCGCCGAGATCTACCGCCAGATCGCGCGGCGGGTGGCGGTCAAGCTGGGCGAGCTGCAAAAAGACATGACCTCGAAGTTCCCGAGCATCGTCGTTCAAAACACGTAGTGTGCGGGCCGCCTCCCGGCCCGGTTGGGGCGCACGGCGCTTCGCGCCGCCGCTCGCTGGTATTGCGGCCGGGGCGCTAGTATCATACGACGTATGACAAAGCCTTCCCCAGCGTCGCGCATCCGTGCCAAGCGACGCCGGGCCGCCCCCCGGCGCGTGAACGCGCGGCTCGACCGCGGCTACGCGGCCAAGCTGAAGGTGCTCGTGGAGCGTCGCGGCAGCGTGACCGAAGCGCTCAAGTACGCAATCGACGTCGGCTACCGGGAGGCGACGACGGCGCAGGCGACGCGGCGGATCCTCGACGGGCTCGTCGGGGCGTTCGAAGGGCCCGAAGACCTGTCGACGAACTACAAGGAATACCTGAGCGAGAGCCTCGCGCGCAAGCATGGTCTTGGCCGATAGCGGCTTCTGGTTCGCGCTGCTGAACCGGCGTGACCGCCATCACGAGCGCGCGCGCGCCGCCTACCGGGGCCTGGAAGAAGGTGTCGTCACGACTTGGCCCGCGCTCGCCGAGGCATGCCATCTGCTCGTGGACCGCGTGAGCGTCGGTGCAGCGGCCGGGCTGCTCGAGAGCCTGGCGGCGAACGAGTTCGCCGTCGCGGATATCTCACCCGAGGACTACCCGAAGCTGCCGGCGCTGATGCGCCGCTACGCTTCGCTGCCGATGGATTTGGCCGATGCTTCGCTCGTGCTCCTGGCCGAGCGGCTCGGGCACGGCCGGATCCTGACCACCGACCAGCGCGACTTCGAGGCGTATCGCTGGAAGCATCATCACCCGTTCGAGAATCTGCTTCTTCCAGAGTAGGGGGCCGGTGTGACCATCAAGTCCGACAACTGGATCCGCCGCATGGCGCGGGAGCACGCCATGATCGAGCCGTTCGAGCCGCACCTCGTGCGCGAGGTCGACGGCCGGAAGGTCGTGTCGTTCGGCACCTCGAGCTACGGCTACGACATCCGGTGCTCCAACGACTTCAAGCTCTTCACCAACCTGAACAGCACGATCGTCGACCCGAAGAACTTCGACGCGAAGTCGTTCGTCGACGTGAAGGGCGACCACTGCGTGATCCCGCCGAACTCGTTCGCGCTGGCGCGCACGATGGAGTACTTCCGGATCCCGCGCAACGTGCTCGTGCTCTGCCTCGGCAAGAGCACGTACGCGCGCTGCGGCATCATCGTGAACGTCACGCCCCTCGAGCCGGAGTGGGAAGGGCACGTGACGCTCGAGTTCTCCAACACCACGCCGCTGCCGGCGAAGATCTACGCCAACGAGGGCGTCGCGCAGGTGATCTTCCTCGAGTCCGACGAGGTCTGCGAGACGTCCTACCGCGACCGCGGCGGGAAGTACCAGGGCCAGCAGGGCGTCACGCTGCCGCGGATCTAGGCGCGCCGCCTGGATCTCCCGGCCGCCCTTTTTCTTTGGGGGGCCGGATCGGTTGACAGCGGCCCGGGCTTGGAGGACGCTTCGGCGCGGTGGGGGCGTGCGCAGACTCCCCGCCTGCCCAAGACGCATCCTCGCGTCCAAGTTCTCGCTTCTCTTCAGGGGTTCCCTTGGAGGAAGAGCTATGGACGCGTTCATTTCCCCTTCCGACCTTCAAGCCGCGGTCGCCTCCGGCCAGGCGGGCCTCATCGTCGACGTTCGGCGTGAGGCCGCTTTCCGCGCCGCGCCACACATGATCGCGGGCGCGCTGCGCCGCGACCCGGAATCGGTCATCCGCTGGGCGCCTGAGCTGCCGGCGGCCGGAAGCGTCGTCGTGTACTGCGCGCACGGCCACGAGGTCAGCCAAGACGTTGCCGCCGAACTCGGGCGGCGCGGGATTCAGGCCCGGTACCTGGAGCACGGGTTTGCCGGCTGGGCGGAGAGCGGGTTCCCGCTCGCGCGGAAGCCGGTCGGAGGGGCGACGCGCTGGATCACGCGCGAACGGCCGAAGGTCGACCGGATCGCCTGCCCCTGGCTGATCCACCGCTTCGTCGACCCAGGCGCCGAGTTCGTCTACGTCGCGCCCAAGGAGGTGCTGGAGGTCGCGAAGCAGATCGATGCGCTCCCTTACGACATCCCGGATGTCGAGTTCTCGCATGACGGCGAGCGATGCAGCTTCGATGCGTTCCTCAAGGCCTATCGCCTGGCCGACCCGGCGCTGGCACAGCTTGCCGTGATCATCCGCGGCGCCGACACGGCAAGACTCGATCTCGCTCCGCAGGCCGCCGGCCTCGCTGCGATCTCGCTCGGGCTGTCACGCCGCTTCGCCGACGACCACGAGATGCTTCGCCACGGGATGGTGGTATACGACGCCCTCTATCTCTGGTGCAAGCAGGGCCAGCAGGAGGTGCACACCTGGAACCCGGCCGCCTATCGGGAGGGACGCTAGTGACGCCGGTGCCGTTTGCCGAAGCGGTCCGCTTCTGGCTGAAGCTCGGCTTCATCGGATTCGGCGGACCGGCGGGGCAGATCGCGATCATGCACGACGAGCTGGTCGAGCGGCGCCGGTGGATTTCCGAGGCGCGCTTCCTGCACGCGCTCAACTACTGCATGGTGCTGCCCGGTCCGGAGGCGCAGCAGCTCGCCACCTACATCGGGTGGCTGATGCACCGGACCTGGGGCGGGATCGTCGCCGGCGCGCTGTTCGTCCTGCCGTCCCTCTTCGTGCTGATCGCCCTGTCGTGGATCTATCTCGCCTACGGCGAAGTGCCGGCGATCGCCGGCGTGCTCTACGGGATCAAGCCCGCGGTCACCGCGATCGTTGCGTTTGCGGCCTATCGCATAGGCTCCCGCGCGCTCAAGAACGGTGTCCTGTGGGCGATCGCGGTGGCCGCGTTCGTCGCGATCTTCGCGCTGCACGCGCCATTTCCCGCGATCGTCCTCGCCGCGGGGATCGCCGGCGTCGTCGGCGGGCGGCTGGCACCCGACAAGTTCCGGGCCGGAGGCGGGCATCCGGGGGCGAAGCGACCCGCGGCGGCACTGATCGACGACGCGACGCCGACCCCCGAGCACGCGCGCTTCTCCTGGGGGCGGTTTGCGGGGGTGCTCGGCATCGGACTGGCGATCTGGGGCGGCACGATGGCGCTCCTCGTGGTGCGCAGCGGGTCGGAGGGCACGCTCACGCAGATGGCCTGGTTCTTCACCAAGGCGGCGCTGCTGACGTTCGGCGGCGCTTATGCGGTGCTGCCTTACGTCTACCAGGGCGCAGTCGAGCACTACGGCTGGCTCACCGCGCCGCAGATGATCGACGGGCTCGCGCTCGGCGAGACGACGCCGGGACCGCTGATCATGGTGGTGGCGTTCGTCGGCTTCGTCGGCGGCTGGACCAAGGCCCTGTTCGGCCCCGAGGCCCTGTTTGCGGCGGGTGCGGCCGCGGCCGCCGTCGTGACCTTCTTCACCTTCCTGCCGTCCTTTGTTTTCATCCTGCTCGGCGGCCCCCTGGTCGAGACGACGCACGGCGCGTTGAAGTTTACCGCCCCGCTCACCGCGATCACCGCCGCGGTGGTCGGCGTCATCGTCAATCTCGCGGTCTTCTTCGCCTACCATGTGCTCTGGCCCGCCGGCTTCGGGGGCCGGTTCGAGTGGGCGGCTGCGGCGCTCGGGATCGGGGCCGCCGTCGCCCTGTTCCGGCTCAGGGCGGGTGTCGTCCCGGTGATCGGCGCGTGTGGCGCTGTCGGGCTCGCCTTGCGCCTCGCGGGCATCGTCTAGCGCGAAGGAGGCGAGATGGCGTTCCAGGCCCAGGACCCGGATTTCGAGGCGCGGGTGCGCGAGAGCTTCGCCCGTCAGGGCGTCATGCGGCTCATCGGCGCCGCGCTGACGCGGGTCGAGCCGGGCATCGCGACGATCGAGCTCGGGTACCGTCCCGAACTCACCCAGCAGCACGGGTTTTTCCACGCCGGCATGACCGCGACGATCGCCGACTCGGCCGCCGGCTACGCCGCGTATTCGCTGTTCCCCGTCGCGAGCTCGGTGCTCACCGTCGAGTTCAAGATCAACCTGGTCGCGCCGGCCGACGGCGAGCGGCTCGTCGCAACCGGTCGAGTGAAGAAGCCCGGCCGCACGCTCACGATCTGCGAGTTCGAGGTGGTCGCGTTGAAGGACGGTCGGCCGACGGTCTGCGCGCTGGGGCTCGAGACCCTGATCTGCCTGGCCGGGAAACCTGATCAGCGGCCAGAGGGAACCGGCGCTCGCTCGTAATCGACGAACGCGTAGCCGACCCGGTCGGCGCTGACGCCGGACTCCCGCGCGACCTCACGCCACGCGGCGGCATCGAACTCCGGGAACGACGCATCGCCCGCGTAGTCGGCGTCGATCAGCGTGAGATAGAGGCGATCGGCGCGCGGCAGCGCCTGGGCGTAGAGCTCGGCGCCACCGATCACGAACGCCTCACCGGCGTCGCGCGCGAGCGCGAGCGCTTCGTCGAGGGAGTGGGCCACGATACAGCCTTCCCAGTTCACGTCCCGCGCGCGCGTCACCACGATGTTGCGCCGCCCGGGCAGGGGCCGGCCGATCGATTCGCGGGTCTTGCGACCCATGATCACCGGCGCGCCCATGGTGAGCCGCTTGAAGCGCGCGAGATCCTCCGGCAGGCGCCAGGGCAGGCGATTCCCGACGCCGATCACGCGGTTGCGCGCGAGCGCGGCGACGAGCGCGGTCAGGGCCATGCTGGTGTCATGGGATCGTCGGCGCCCCCCCGCACGCGGGGCAACGGTCGCCTGTATCATGCGGTGCGCCGGATTCTATCAACGGCTCCCGCTTGAAGCTCGCCAATTTCTACTACCCGAGCTCGTTCCTCAAGCTGCTGCTGATCGGGCTCGTCGTGGTGGCCGCGCCGCTCGTCGTGGCGCTCGTCAACGCGGCGATCTCGATGCAGCGCCTCGCGGGAATGAGCGAGAGCGCCGTCGACCAGGCGGCGCAGGCGGCGCGCGGCTCGCGGCTGCTGATGGAGCAGGTGCTCGCGATGGAGCGGGTGGTGCGGCAGTACCTGGTCCTCGACGACGTCGGCCTGCTCGACGACTACATCAAGATCCGCTCCAACTTCAAGCGCACCACGAGCGAGCTGTCGCTGCTGCCGCTCGACGAGCTGCAGCTGAAGGAGCTGAACCGGACGATCGACAAGGAGCAGGCCCTCTACGATCAGCTGGTGGTGCAGCCGGTCGCCGCGCCCCAGCGGCGGAAGCTGATCGAAGGCTACGTCGATCTCGCCGGGCTCGCGAAGAACGTGCTGAACGAGTCGAGCCTTCTGATCGATCGCGAGATCGACCGCATGCGCGAAGCCGCGGCGGCGACGCAGCGGGCGCTCTTCACCCAGCTCCTCCTCGCGTTCCCGCTCGGCCTCGCGATCGCGACCGTGTTCGCGTTCCTCATCGCGCGGCCGATCCGGCAGCTCGACCGCGCCATCCGCCGCCTCGGCGAGGCCGACTTCGGCGGGTCGGTGCACGTCCAGGGGCCCGCCGACCTGCGGTTCCTCGGCGACCGTCTCGACTGGCTGCGCCATCGGCTCGGCGCGCTCGAGGAGCAGAAAGTGCGGTTCCTCCGCCACGTGTCGCACGAGCTGAAGACCCCGCTCACCGCGCTCCGCGAAGGCTCGGAGCTCCTCGCCGACGGCGCCGCCGGGCCGGTCACGCCGCAGCAGCGCGAGATCATCGGCATTCTCCAGTCGAACAGCGTGCAGCTGCAGCGCCTCATCGAGGACCTGCTGAACTACCAGCGGGCGGTGGCCGGCGTCGAGCAGCTCAAGCTCGGCAAGGTCGACCTCGCCGACGTCGCGCGGCGCGCGATCGACGCGCACAAGCTGGACGCCGCCGGCCGGTCGGTCACGCTCGCCCTCGACGCGCGGCCGGCGCCGCTCCTCGGCGACGAGGAGAAGCTGCATATCGTCGTCGACAACCTGGTGTCGAACGCGGTGAAGTACTCGCCCGAGGGCAGCACGGTGCGCGCGGCCGTGCGCCCCGGCGATCGCGATGTCGTGCTCGAGGTCGCGGACGAAGGTCACGGGGTGGCCGCCGCGGACCGGCACAAGGTGTTCGACTGGTTCTTCCAGGCGGAACGACCGTCCGGCGCGCGGGTCAAAGGCAGCGGGCTCGGCCTCGCGATCGCGCGCGAGTTCGTCCTCGCGCACGGCGGGACGATCGAGGCGCTCGAGGGGCCGGGCGGACGGTTTCGGGTGCGGCTCCCGCAGGTGGCCTCGCGACGGGAGTCGGCCCCGTGAGGCCTGCGGCATTGTTGGCCGTCGCCGCGCTCGCGGCCTGCGCGCAGCTGCAGGCGCCGGCACCGGTGCAGTCCCGGCGGGAGCCGCCGCAGACCACCGCGCCGCCGCCGGTTGCGGCACCATCAGTCGAGACCGAGGAAGCGCGTCAGGTGAGCGAGCTCCTGGGGTACTATCAGCGGGTGGCGCAGCTCGGTCCCGAGGACCAAAAGCGCGAGCTCGCGACGGCGATGCAGGCCTTCAACCGCGAGCGCTCGAACGCGAGCCGCATCCGGCTCGCACTGCTGTACGTTATGCCCGGAACGTCCTTCCAGGACGAGGCCCGCGCGGCGCAGCTGCTCGAGCCGGTGGCCGCCTCCGGCGGTGGCGGCGCCGTGCGGCAGCTCGCGAGCCTCCTTCACGCACAGGTGACCGAGCGCATGAAGACGCAGAAACGCGCCGATCAGCTGAAGGAACAGGTGGACGCGCTCCGCGCGATCGAGAAGCAGCTCATCGACCGCGGGCAGCAGCCGCCGCCCCGCAAGTAAGGAACGTGAGGAACGAGACGATGCAACGGAGTGTCCTCGTCGTCGACGACGATCCCGATCTCCTGAAACTCCTGGCGATGCGCCTGGGGGCGGCGGGCTACGGGGTGCAGACCGCGGAGAGCGGCGAGCGCGCGCTCGCTGCGATCGCGGTGTCGCGCCCCGACGTGGTCGTCACCGACCTGAAGATGGGCGGCATGGACGGCCTGGCGCTGTTCGATGCCGTCCAGCGGACCGCGCCCACGCTGCCCGTGATCATCCTGACCGCCCACGGCACGATCCCCGATGCGGTCGACGCGACCAAGCGCGGGGTATTCGGCTTCCTGCCGAAGCCCTTCGAGGGGAAGGAATTGCTCGCGCAGGTCGAGCAGGCGTTGAAGCTCTCCTCGGCCGGGTCCGGCGCGGCCGACGGCGGTGACTGGCGCGCCGACTTCATCACCGCGAGCCCGCGGATGGAGGACCTGCTCCGCCGGGCACGGCTGGTCGCGCAGTCGGACGCGAGCGTGCTGATCGTCGGGGCGAGCGGCACCGGCAAGGAGCTGCTCGCGCGGGCGATCCACGGCGCGAGCAAGCGGGCCGAGGCGCCGTTCGTGGCGGTGAACTGCGCGGCGATCCCCGAGGCGCTGCTCGAGTCGGAGCTCTTCGGCCACCGCAAGGGCGCGTTCACCGGCGCGATCTACGACCACAAGGGTCTCTTCCAGTCCGCCGAGGGCGGCACGGTGTTCCTCGACGAGATCGGCGACATGCCCGTCGCGCTGCAGTCGAAGCTGCTCCGCGCGCTGCAGGAGCGCGAGGTCCGTCCGATCGGCACGTCCCAGGCGGTGCCGATCGACGTCCGGATCATCTCGGCGACGCACCGCAACCTCGAGGAGCGCGTCGCGAGCGGCGAGTTCCGGGAGGACCTCTACTACCGCCTGAACGTCGTGTCGTTCCCGATCCCGCCGCTCGCCGAGCGGCCCGAGGACATCCTGCCCCTCGCGAGGCACTTCCTCACCGCGACCGCGGCGCGCTATGGCAAGGACGTGCGCGCCCTCGCGCCGGACGCGCTCGAGCTGCTGGTCGGTGCGCCGTGGCCGGGCAACGTGCGGCAGCTCGCCAATGTCGTCGAGCAGGCGGTCGCGCTCGCCACCTCGCCGATCGTGCCGGCGGCGCTGGTCGCGAGCGCGCTGAAGGCGGAGCCCGCCGGGCTCACGCCGCTCGACGAGGCGAAGCGTGCATTCGAGCGGGACTACCTGATCCGGATCCTGCGGATCACCAAGGGCAACGTCTCCCACGCCGCGCGGCTCGCCCAGCGCAACCGCACCGAGTTCTACAAGCTGCTCGACCGCCACCAGCTCCAGCCGTCGATGTTCAAGGCGGAACGCGGCACGCAGCGCGCGGAGCGGTGATGTCGCGGCTACAGCCTTGTCGTGGCGGCACGACGGTCCCCGGGGTAGCGCCGCGCTTCGGCCTGTGTCGGCGCCTCCCGGTCGCGCGCACTGCCTTGGTTTCCCGCCCCAAACCGCCGCTCGGCACGGTTGTTGCAATGGTCGAGTCCATGCATGCGTCCATGCGGCGCGCGGTGATCCTGCTGTTGACGTTCATCGTCGCCGCCTGCGCGAGCAACGAGAACCTGCGTCCCGGCGCGGAGCGCCCCGCGACCGTGACCGACTCGGTCAACCTCTCCGGCTTCCCGCCCGAGTTCCGCAAGGGGTTTACCGACGGTTGCTCGGCCGCCCGCTGGGGCGACAGCGCCGCCCGTCCGAAGGCCGAAGGTCAGTACGCGGTCGGCTGGCGCGACGGGTTCGACTACTGCCAGCCTCGCCCGACCAACTAGCCGCAAATCGACGACTGCGGACGTTGTCGTCCCGCAGCGACAACGCGATCCCAGTGAGACGCGGCGGCACCGCGTTCGCATGTCGGGACCAGGCGACAGCGCTGCCGCTCGAACGCCCCGAAGGCTTCTCTTACCCGTCTGATTTGATTCAGAAAGCCGGCCCTGGCACGGCAGTTGCGATGGCCCGGGAAGACCGGACCGACGACACGACGCCGGACGCCAACTCATGACCTCGATGATGTTCCGCAACCGCCCGCAGGCGCTGATCGTCGGCGCCGTGGTGGTGGCGCTGTTGAGCCTCGCGGCCGTGGTGGCGCTGCGCTCGACCGGAAGCTTGCCGAAGGACGGCGAGCCCGCGGCGAAGAGCGCCGTCGAGTCGCGGCCCGCGGCGACGAGCGACGCGCGGCCGGAGCGGGGCACCACCCGCGAGGCCGCGCCCGTGCCGTCCTCGTGTACGACCTGCGGCACCGTCGAAGCGATTCGCACGGTCGAGCTGCGCGGCGACGCGGCGGGCGCCCAGGAGCTCGACCAGCACCTGAGCAAACGGGTGGTGTACCGCGTCACCGTGCGGCTGGACGACGGCTCGTACCGGACGCTCTCGCAGGCGGCGCCCCCATCGATCGTCGTGGGTGGGAAAGTGCGCATCGTGGACGGCGCGGTGGTGCCGCGCCCATGAAGGCAAGGAGACGCTGATTGCTCGAACGGCGGGCGAGGGCACGATCGCCGACGCGCCGCCGGTGACAACAACCCGACCACATCCTCCCCGGGAGAGCTCTCCCGAGCACCTGCAATCCAGGAGCTCTCCGCTTCAGGCCCGCTACCCTCCCCGCGGGCCTTTTTTTTCGCGCGCAAGACGCGCGAAAAAAAGGCCCTGGCCCCTCGTACGAACGCACGCGGGGTTTCGTCGAACCCAACTGCTTGGGTTCGACGCCGCGTGCGCCCGCGCGCCATGCAGGGCGAGCCGTGGACCGCGCCTGCGCGAATCCGAGCCCGCGAACGCCCGAGGCGATGCAACGCCTCGGGCTGGCTAAGGCCGTGAGGCCATGCGAGCCGGTGAGCGCCCCCGGCCGCGCGGACAGAACGAGGGGGGTCGCCCTATCGGGCGCCGGCGATCGACGCGAACACCACCCGCCGGTTGGCCGGGCCTTCCGGATCGGCGAGGTCGAGCAGATCGGCTTCGCCCTTGCCGACCGCCTTGAGGCGCGCGGCGGGGATGCCGTGCCGCGTGACGAGATACTCCTTGACCGCCTGCGCGCGGCGCACCGAGAGCGCCTGGTTGTACGCCTCCTCGCCCTGGGCGTCGGTGTGACCTTCGACCACGAAGGCGAGGCCCGCGAGCTCGCTCGAGCCGAGCGCCTGCCCGACGCGTTCGAGGAGCCGCGTCGCGTCCGGCGTGAGCCGGCTGGAGTCGAACTCGAA